>JASBSA010000004.1 GCA_030149175.1 Winogradskyella sp.
TGTTTACTGTTAGTTGTTAGCTCTTATTCTCAAGAATTAATACCTAATTTATCTAAAGAGAATCGTCAATTACTTACAGAGTTAGCAGAGCAAGAGAATAAGCGTATAGAAAGGGTTGAGCATTATCTTTTAACACATCCAGATGTAAAGGCCACTTTGGTTAATGATGGCTATTCATTAGTGCATATTTACGATGTACATAATGGAAAGCCTATATATAGATCTACTGATAATTTGAGTGCGGCTAGAGCGACAAAAACAGTGCACTTATGGGATGGTGGCAGTCTTGGTTTGAACTTAGACGGCACTGGTATGACAGTTGGTGTTTGGGATGGTGGTCCTGCCGACGATACACATGTTGAGTTTGATAATACTTCCGGAACTCAATCTAGAGTGTCTATAATTGATAACGTCGTCATAGATGGAGATACTGGATTTAGTTCTCATGGAACTCACGTTTCGGGTACAATTGCTGCAAATGGAACTAACCCAGACGCAATTGGTATGGCGCCGAATGTCAATGTAAAATCATACAATTGGAACAATGATGAATCAGAAATGGTAGTTGCAATTAATGACCCTACGAATCCTATTGTAATTTCTAATCATTCTTACGGAGTTCCTATTGATCAGGGAGGCGGTAACCAATTAGACGCCTTTTTTATGGGAGCGTATACTCAAGATGCAAGAGATATAGATAATATCGCTCGTAATAACCCTCAATATTTAATGGTGGCATCAGCAGGTAATTCTGGTAATGTAACTTATTCAGGAGGAATGTATCCCGGTTTTGACAAACTTACTACAGATAAAAATGCTAAGAATAATTTGGTTGTTGCAAACGCCAATCCTTCAATTACAGAGCAGCCTTTATTTAGTGGAAATTATGAGATTTTTACCTTAAATATTAACAGTGGCAGTAGTGAAGGACCTACAGATGATTTAAGAATCAAACCAGATATTGCTGCAGATGGAACTAACTTACTTTCTCCAACCCCAAATAACACTTATTCAACTTTTTCAGGGACTTCAATGTCAGCACCCAATACAGCTGGTACTTTAGTTTTATTACAGCAATATTACAACCAATTACATGGTAATTATATGAATTCTTCTACATTGAAGGGTCTGGTTTGTCATACTGCTATTGATGATAATTTGACGATTGGACCAGATCCTATTTTTGGATGGGGTTTCCTTAATGCCAAAGAGGCAGCTGAAACTATAGCGGGCGCTAACTCATCAGAAGCCGTTTTAGATGAGTTGACATTAAATGAAGGTGAAACGTACACATTTACTTTTTCAGCTCAAGCTGGTGATAAGCTATCAGCCACAATATGTTGGACTGATATGCCTGGTCTTGTTGTGGCTAGTGGATCAGTTAATGATCAAACTCCAAGGTTGGTAAATGACCTAGATTTAAGAATCTCTGACGGAACGACAACGTTTTTACCCTGGAAACTTAATTTTGATGTAGCAAGTGGGTATTCTAATACAAAAGCTGATAATTCAGTTGATAATATTGAAAGAGTTGACATAGATGTTCCTGTTAGTGGAATGTACACTTTAACAGTAACTCATAAAGGAACCTTACAGGGTAATGCAGGAGGTCCTTTCGACCCACAGAGTCAAGACTTTTCTTTGATAATAACAGGGAATAATCTAACTCTAAGTTTGGATGAGAATGATTTGGATAGAAAGCTAACTTTATTCCCTAACCCTTCCAACGGTGAGTTTACAGTTAGTTTCGAGTCAAATAGCAATAACTCTAATAATGTTAAGATTGAGGTTTATGATGTACAAGGCAGATTAGTTCACAATCAGGCGTTTAGAAATGAATCATTATTATTTAACGAAACGATTACTTTAAACAATGCTAAGCCAGGTGTTTATATGGTTAATATTTCGGAAGGTGGCCGAACAAGCTCGCATAAGTTGATAGTAAATTAGTTTACTACCATATAAAAAAACTAAAATAATAAATTAAAAACGTCCTTTCTAAATTTAGAAAGGACGTTTTTAATTTAGGAGATAAAACCGATATAGATTTAAATTTCCATTTAAAGGAGCTAAAAAGTCAATTAAATTCACTACTTAGATTCTTCACGAATTGAAATTAAAGAATCTAATTTTTTCTTAACTATAATACCTTTTGGGGTCTTTTTTAAATCATCAGATAAATTTTCAAATGCTTTATAAAAACCGTCAAGATCAACTTTTAGTTTATTAGTTTCTAAGTTAATAAGGTTAAGACTAAAGTAACTGTTAGGATTTCTTTTGGCAAATAGAAGTGGGTAGTCTTGCATTGCCAAACTAGATTTTTCAAGTAGTTTATGAAGCGAATCCTTTTTCTGTTTATCTGAAAGCCCAAATTCTCTATAAGCTAAAACAATATTTCTACTTTCTTTTCTAATAGAGTCCATACCAGCTTGAAAGCTTTGGAAATCTTCATTAGATTTTGATCCCAAAACTTTAGATAAGGCAATGTTTTTAACGTTAACGTCAATACTGATATCACTATTTTCAAGCATAAATATTAACTGCCCTCGAGAATTAGAAGTAGATAGAAAATGAATTGTAGGTTCACTAATATTACCAGTCATATTAAACTCCTCCTTCATAACCAAAGCACTGTCCACTGATAGTTCTCTACCATCTTTGTTTAAAGTTTTTAAATAAACAGAGGAACCATCGGCAAAACCTTTTGCAGTACCTTTAATATTGTAACCATCTTTTGCGCTATTGCAAGAAAAAACTGTTAGGTAAAGCAAGATGTAAATTAATATTTGTTTCATAATTATAATTTTAGTTAGTTAAAAATAAGTGCTATTGTAAGAATATAATACTCCATAATTTACTTCTCACAAAAATATAATTGTTTAATTTATTTACTGTGATAATAAAAAATATTATTACTTAAATTATGGTAAGATAAATCTATAGTTCAGTTATTACTATAATATTATAATGAGAGTAATAAGCAATAAGAAAACGAAATTGTATTTTAGCCAAAAATTTTTGAAAACAATCCTTGTGCCACAATAAAAACAATAAATAAACTTATACTTTGTTATTAATATATGCTTAAACTATTGTGTAAAAATATCTTAATATTTCTTTTATTTAGTTTTACAGCTCAGTATCTATCAGCACAAAGAAAGCTAGACAGAGCTACTGCAACTGTAAACAATGATTTATTCAATAATGATGACTCAACCTCTGTTAAAAGGTCACGCGGATTTAAAAATATTGCCACTATAGACATGTATTTGCAATATAATACAGAAGTAGATACTTCTATGGTAGACACCACCTTAACAATTCAAAAGGATTACAAATTCAATTATTTGCAAAAAGATAATTTTGGATTAATGCCTTTTGCTAATATAGGTCAGACATATAATTCTTTGAGCTTTAATTCAATCAATAACGAGACCAATCCATTATTTGGAGCTAGAGCTAGACATTTTAATTATTTAGAAAGCAACTATACAAAATATTACCAAGTGCCAACACCATGGACAAGGCTCACATATAAAACAGCCTTTGAACAGGGGCAGATGTTAGATGCCTTCTTTTCGGTAAATCTCTCAAAACAATTTAATTTTTCCATAGCATATAAAGGTTTAAGGTCATTAGGCAATTACCAAAATGCATTAACGAGTACAGGTAATTTTAGGGTTACAACTAATTATCACACAAAGAATAAGCGTTACAAGGCAAAGGGGCATATTGTTATGCAAGACTTGCTAAATCAAGAAAATGGGGGGATTAGAGATGAAGATATCGAAAATTTCATATCTGGAGATGAAGAATTCCTGGATAGATCTGTTTTTGATATGAATTTTGAAAATGCTGAAAATGTATTAGAAGGTAAACGTTTTTTCTTAAATCATTCATATGATATTGTTAACAAGAATGATTCTATCAGAAATAACAGACTAACTATAGTTAATGAAGTTTCTTTTCAAGATAAATACTTCCAATTCTATCAAAATTCACCATCAAGTAATTATTTTGGGGAATCTTTTACTAGCAGTATTAATGATAAAGTTACATTAGAAGATTTTAAAACAAAAGCTTACGTTGAGTATACTAATAATATTTTGGGCGAAATTAGTTTTGGAATAAACTATACCAACATTAACTATGGATACGATAGTGTTGTTTTATTTCCTAATGAGCTAATCCCTAATAGAATTAAAGCAAATTATTTAGGTGTTGACGCATCCTATAAAAAAACCATTAAATCTGTAAGTTTAAAAAGTATAGCGAGTTTAAACTTGTCGGATGAGTTCTTGGGAAGCTACATTGATGCCGAACTTGGGCTAAAACTTAATAAAGACATTCGTGTTTTAGGTGGAATTAATATTAGCTCTAAATTACCAAATTATAATTTTCTGCTGTATCAAAGTGATTATACTAATTACAATTGGTACAATTTTAATGAGTTTAAAAATGTCAATGCACAACAGTTAAGATTTAATATTGAATCTCAAAAATTCTTTAATGCATCTTTAGACATTTCCAATATTGAGAATTACACTTATTTTAATCTAGATGAAATCAATGATGAAGGAGTTAAGGTTATCAGGCCGCAACAATACAACAGTTCGTTACAATATTTAAGGTTAAAAATTCAGAGAGAGTTTAAAGTAGGTAATTTTGCTTTAGATAACACGGTTATGTATCAGAATGTTTTAAGTGATGAAGAGGTATTAAATGTGCCGGCGCTAATTACTAGAAACACACTTTATTATTCTAACTATATTTTTAAGAAAGCTATGCAGCTTCAAACAGGTGTAACATTCAATTATTTTACAGAATATAATATGAATGGTTATGATCCTGTATTGGCAGAGTTTTATACACAAAATTCTACTAAAATAGGTGGTTTTCCAAGGCTAGACTTTTTTATTAACGCAAAAGTGAGGCAGACACGTATTTTCTTCAAAGCTGAACATTTCAATTCTTCATTCACTGGGTATGATTATTTCTCAGCACCAAACCATCCATACAGAGATTTCACAATACGTTTTGGTTTGGTTTGGGACTTTTTCTTATAGATTGCCAAATTATTTTATTAGCTGAAATATTTGTATTTCAAACGGTTAAACTCATTCTTAAAACATTTCCAAAATAAAACATCAAAAAGTATTTGGTGGTAAGGGAAAGGGTTTTATATTTGCAGCCCCTAATCGGACAGGTTGTGCTGTGAAAGGGTCAAGTTCATTCTCAGGTAAGGCATCAAAAAAAATAAATATTTTTTTTCAGAAAGATGTTGTGGGAATAAAAAAAGGGTTTTATATTTGCACCCGCTTAACGAGGAAACGAGTTAAAAAGCGAACAGAACAAGTTCATTAACATATTGAATTGACAGCGTAAGGACCAACTGGAAACGGTTGGTCAATAACAAGAGAATAGATCATTTAGAGTACCGGAAAAATTCCTATCGGTTGTTAGAGAAACAAGTCGCAAGACTTAAAGATTTAACGATGAAGAGTTTGATCCTGGCTCAGGATGAACGCTAGCGGCAGGCCTAACACATGCAAGTCGAACGGTAACAGGAAAAAGCTTGCTTTTTCGCTGACGAGTGGCGCACGGGTGCGTAACGCGTATACAATCTGCCTCTTACTGGGGAATAGCCTTTGGAAACGAAGAATAATACCCCATGGTATCTAGATTTCGCATGAAATTTGGATTAAAGCTTCGGCGGTAAGAGATGAGTATGCGTTCTATTAGCTAGATGGTGTGGTAACGGCACACCATGGCAACGATAGATAGGGGCCCTGAGAGGGGGATCCCCCACACTGGTACTGAGACACGGACCAGACTCCTACGGGAGGCA
>JASBSA010000008.1 GCA_030149175.1 Winogradskyella sp.
TATGGGACAAATTAATGCATTGGCAGAAAAAACAGGTTCTCAAATAATTCCTGCAGATGCAACATCAGAAGAAGATTTACAGAACCTTGTAGAAAAATCAATGGAGATTTTAGGTGGAAAAATCGATTTTGTTTTGCACTCTATCGGTATGTCTATCAATGTTAGAAAAGGTAGACATTACACAGATCAAAAATACGATTGGACCCAAAAGGGAACTGATGTTTCAGCAATGTCATTCCATAAAGTTATGCAAACACTTTATAAATCTGATGCTATGAATGAATGGGGAAGTATTGTTGCGCTAACATATATGGCGGCTCAACGTGTTTTCCCAGATTATAACGACATGGCAGACAATAAAGCATATTTAGAAAGTATTGCTCGTAGCTTTGGTTATTTCTTTGGTCGTGATAAAAAAGTGCGTGTAAATACAATTTCACAATCACCAACACCAACAACAGCGGGTAGTGGAGTAAAAGGATTTGATGGCTTTATATCTTATGCAGAAAAAATGTCTCCACTAGGTAATGCTACTGCTATGGATTGTGCAAACTACACTGTAACGCTTTTTAGTGATTTAACACGTCGTGTAACACTTCAAAACTTATATAATGATGGAGGTTTTAGTAATATGGGAGTTAGTGATGCTGTTATGGATAAATTCACAGAATAACAGCTAATTTTTAAGCGATACTGTAATAATAAAAGCATAGCTGTAAAAAAAGTTATGCTTTTTTTGTTAAATAGATGTGAATCTCATATTTTGTTGTGAGCATTTTTTTAAAACATGTTCAGCAGATTATGAGAAAATTTTGCATTTCGGCTTTCATACTGTTTAATTTTACTTCTGCACAAATTTCCTTCACAGAAAGTTCTCAGCAATTAGGTGTTTTAGCTAGTTGTGGATACACATTTTTGGGTAATGGTGTTAGTTTTTATGACTATGACAATGATGGCTGGGACGATATTTCAATAGCTTCATCTAATGGCGATCCTCTATATTTCTTCAAAAATATTAATGGAAATTTTGTACCTCATAATCTTAACATAGTAACAAACAACCTTAGTGCAAAACAAATTAATTGGGTAGACATAGATAATGATGGTGATAATGATTTGTTTGTAACTAGTACTAATTCTGGTGTTAAGCTTTATGAGAATTTGGGCAACATGATAATGCAAGATATATCGGAATCATCAGGTATGTTACAAGACCAATTTCCTTATTATGGTGCTTCTTGGGGAGATTATAACAATGATGGGTATTTAGATGTGTTTGTTAGCATTAGAGATAATGTTATTCCGAATATTTTGTACAAAAATAATGGCGATAACACATTTTCACTCGCAAATACAGAGGCTGATTTACTCAGTACCGGCTTTATGTCTTTCTGCTCAGCTTTTTTGGATTATGATAATGATGGCGATCAGGATATTTATGTCTCCAATGATAAATACACTAACCGAAATTTAATGTACAGAAATAATGGCGATGGTACATTTGCCGAAGTAGCCATAGAAACAGGTACGGCAATTAGTATAGATGCGATGACAGTAACGGTTGGTGACGTTAATAATGATGGCTGGTTAGACATGTACATAACCAACGATCCTAATGATAGTGTGCTTTTCATTAATAACGGAGACGGTACTTTTACGGATTCAGCACAATTGTATGGCGTAACTTTTAATAGCACAGGTTGGAGTGCCGTTTTTTTAGATGCAGATAATGACAAAGATTTAGATTTATATGTAAGTGGTGAAAACAACGGAAGTATAACAAGCCAGTTATCTTCAGCATTGTACGAAAATAATAACGATGGTACTTTTAATCTAAATAATGCAGCAGTACCTAATGATTTTGCATATAGCTATGCAAATGCCATAGGCGATACAGATAACGATGGTTACCCAGAAATAGCAGTTAACAATATAAGTCACAGTAATATTTTTCTATGGAAAAATAATACGCCAAGTATAAATAATTGGTTGAAAGTAAAACTGGAAGGCACAGTAAGTAACAGACAAGGTATTGGTTCTAGATTAGAAATTTCCATTAATGGCGAAAAACAATACAGATATACGCATTGCGGTGAGGGTTACCTATCGCAAAATTCGCAAACAGAGTTTTTTGGAACAGGACAAAACACTACTGTTGATTATGTTAAGGTGACCTGGCTTAGTGGGTTAGAAGATATTTTTTATGACGTACCAGTTAATCAAACTTTAAATATCATTGAAGGATCTACATTATCAATCTACGACTATGAAAATAAACCAAAAATTTATTATAATAATCCAATAGACGAGAGTTTTGTTGTAAATTCATCTCAGGGTATTGAAAGCTACAGGATTTTTGATGGAATAGGAAAAGAAATTTTAACAGGAACGCCTAATCAAAATAATATTGCTATTGATATGAGTAGTCTAAATTCTGGTATTTATTTTTGTGAATTAAAGCTTGAAGGCTCAATAAATAAAACTTTTAAATTGATTAAAAAGTAGTAATCGGTGTGTATGAAACTATTCTTAAGAGTATTTACTCTCTTCTTTTTTCTTTTAAACCATAATGTTCACTACTGCCAAATAAATTTTCAAAATCAGGCATCAGCTCGTGGAGTTGGATCGTCATGTGGAGTTATTAATTATGGTGGAGGTATTTCCTTTTTTGATTATAATAATGATGGTTTGGACGATATCACAATGGCCACTGAAGATTCTCAAGACTTAGTGATTTTCAAGAATATATCAGATGGATTCTTTGTACCTGAAATAAGCTTAATTCCGAATAACAACTTTCAGCAAAGACAACCAATTTGGGTAGACTTTGACAACGATGGCGATTACGATCTGTATGTCACCAGTGATACAGACGGCAACAGACTATATCAAAATAGTGGTGGTTCATTAATTGATATTACAAGTGCATCAGGTCTGCCAATGTCTAATTTGCTCACTTTTGGTGCATCTTGGGGTGATTACAATAATGATGGGTTTTTAGATGTGTTTATAAGCAATAGAGACGTAAATTTTCAGATTCCAAATTTCCTGTTTAAAAATAATGGGGATGGTACATTTACCAATGTTAGCAATATTGCAGGTATAGGTACGGAAAGTCATTTATCTTTCTGTTCAGCTTTTTTTGATTACAATAATGATGGATGGCAAGATATTTATGTTGCAAACGATAAAACTCAAACACAAAATTTATTATACCATAATAACGGTGATGGTACCTTTACGGAAGTAGGGGAATCTTCATACACCAATGTATCAATTGATGCTATGAGTACTACAATTGGTGATTATGATAACGATGGTTGGTTTGATATTTATGTTACTAATGGATTAGAGGGCAATGTGCTCTTTAGAAACAATGGTGATGGAACCTTTACAGATATGGCTTTGGTTTCTGGAACTACTTTCAATAGTGCTGCTTGGGGCTCGGTTTTCTTAGACGCAGAAAATGATGGTGATTTAGACCTTTATGTTAGTGGAGAAATGGATGGATCGATAACGGGACTGTTATCTTCAGCATTTTATGAAAACCAGGCAAATAGCACATTTTCGCTATTAAATAATGGAAGTTTTAATAATGATAATCTCGAAAGCTATGCCAATGCTATTGGAGATATTGACAACGATGGTTATTCTGAGATAATAGTTAGTAATTCTAATAATGAAGACTTGTTTCTTTGGAAAAACCTAACGTCGCAAACCAATAATTGGTTAAAAGTAAAATTAGAAGGAACCATAAGTAATAAGCAAGGTGTTGGATCAACCATTGAAATAAGTATTAATGGACAAAAGCAATATAGATATACACTTTGTGGAGAAGGTTACTTATCACAAAACTCTCAAACAGAGTTTTTTGGCATAGAGTCTCATATGGTTGTCGATTATGTTAAAGTTACCTGGTTAAGTGGTGTAGAGGATATGGTATACAATGTTTCCGCTAACCAAACTTTAAATATTGTTGAGGGTTCTACATTATCTTTGGATAGTTATGATGATTTTACCTTTAGCATTTACCCAAATCCAGCAAACAAATATTTATACTTTAATACAAATACACCCACTAGAATTTCATATGAAATTTTCGACTTAAGCGGTAGGCTTATTAAATTTGATAATATATTTAGTGATATACCAATAGATGTTGGTCAATTATTATCAGGGCAATACATTATCAAAATACAAAGTTCCAATAAACATAAGGTTTTTAGCCTTGTCAAAAAATAAATTTCTACAACACTTTGATAAAAATGGAGTTTGTATTTCAGCGGTATTTTTTGTTTTTTATCGATTAGTAAGTAATGATTATGTCTAATGTGAAATATTGACATATTTTTAACATATTACTAACTTAAAATATACATTTATATGAAAAAAATTACAATTAATGTTTTTGTAATAATGTTCATGCTAGGTTCGTTAGTGGGAATTGCACAAACTCTCAATCAGCCAGCAAGTTGGCCTAACGCAACTTGGACATTATCAGGAACTTACACGGCGGGCGGTTTGTTAGCAGATCCAACCAACGCTGATGCGACATTTACTTTTGATGACGATGGAGCAGGAAATGGATCTTCAGACACCATTGAAGCAACTTCGCCAGTTATAGATTTAACATCAGCAGCTGGTGCAGGAGAAACATGGATTACTATAAGCGGTAATTTCACTTATTATGCCTTAGGCGGTGATGTATTGGCTATTGAAGTGTATGATGCAGACGCGATGACTTGGTCACAGCTTTATCAATTTTCTGGTAATACAACAACTGTAGCAGATTATCAAAATTGTACAATTTCAGAAGCGTACACAACTCCACCATTAGACATCTCTGGTTATACAGCTACTCAATTGTCTGGGTTCCAATACAGAGTTTCTTATGACGATCAAGCCGGTTGGCAATATGGTTGGTGTGTTGAGTCTCCAACAATTATGTCGGAAACCCCTCCATCATGTTTAGATCCTTCTATGTTATCTGCTACAAGTATAACAGATACCACAGCTGACTTAGGATGGATGGAAAATGGTACAGCTACGGCTTGGAATGTAGAGGTTTTAACAAGTGGCACTCCTGCTACAGGAACTCCTACAGCTTCTGGGGTAGCTAACCCATATGCCGCTTCAGGCTTAACAGCTGAAACAGCATACGATTTTTACGTACAAGCAGATTGTGGTGGTGCAGGTACTTCTAACTGGGTAGGACCTTTTACGTTTACAACTACTTGTGCACCCATTGCGGCTTACACAGAGGACTTTGAGACATTTACGCCAAGTGCAGGAAGTCCATTTGGAAGTGAAAACTGCTGGAGTGCAACAAATACAAGTGGATCTTATTTTTGGGAATCTGCTCCTGGTACAGATACGTCTTCAGGAGGAACAGGTCCTTCACCTACAATAACTACAGGTAATTATTTCTTTACAGAGGCCTCAGGTGCCGGTACTGGTGATGTTGCCGAGTTAGTATCACCTTTAGTAGATTTAACATCTTTAACAGATCCTGCAATAACATTTAACTATCATATGTTTGGTGGTCAAATAGGTACTCTAGAAGTGATAGTTAACGGAACTGATAATGTTTGGTCACTTTCTGGTCAACAACAAGCAACAGAGACAACTCCTTGGGAGCTTGCGGTAGTTGATTTAGCAACTTATGCAGGTCAAACTGTTACTGTAACGTTAAGAGCTACAAGTGCGGGTAGTTTTGAAGGTGATATAGCTATAGATAATGTATCATTTACTGAATTTCCAGCTTGTGCTACACCAAATGCATTAAGTGCTTCTAATATTACTGATACTTCAGCTGATTTAGGCTGGACAGAAAATGGTTCTGCTACAGCTTGGGATGTGGAGCTTGGTCTTGATGGATTTACCCCAACCGGTACACCAACAAATGCAGGTGTTAGCAATCCATACACAGCTATGGGCTTAACAGAAAATACAGCTTACGATTTTTATGTACGTGCAGATTGTGGTTCAGCTTGGGCTGGTCCTTTCTCATTTACAACTTTAGAGACGTGTCCTACACCATCTGCATTAGATGCTACAAATATCATGGAAACATCCGCAGATTTAAGTTGGACAGAAAATGGTGCAGCGTCAGCATGGAATATTGAAATTGTAGATTTAACAGCAGGGGGCACTGCGACAGGTACTCCTACTGCTTCGGGTGTAACGAACCCTTACACTGCTATGGGATTGGTTGGCGATAACAGTTATGAGTTTTATGTACAAGCAGATTGTGGTGTCGATGGGGTTTCAGCTTGGGCTGGTCCATTTGCTTTCGCAACACCTTATGTTGCTGTACCACCAGCATGTGGAGGTGTGTTTTTAGATTCTGGTGGTAATTCGGGCACTTATAGTGCTTCCGAGTCATCAACATGGACAATTACACCTGATAACCCTGGTGAAGTAGTCACAATTACATTTACTTATGTAGATATAGAAGTTAGTGGATTTAGTGCTGGTACTCAAGATGGTTGTTATGATTTCTTAACGATTTACAATGGTCCGGATAACACATTCCCTGTTTTAGCTCAAACGCTTTGCGGAGAAGAAAGTGGTGATGCAGGTGTGCCATCTGTGGCCACAAGTGAGCTTAATATAGGCGATGCATTTACATCTACTGACCCTTCAGGTGCTTTAACTATTGAGTTCTCTTCTGATAGTTCAGTACAAGAAACAGGATGGTCTGCAGATGTAACATGTGCAACTTTAGGAATTGATGATGTTGAAAATAACGCTTCATTCACTTACTTCCCTAACCCAGTACAAAATACATTAACATTAAACGCTCAAAACACCATTGAGAATGTTGCAATGTATAATATGCTAGGCCAAGAAGTGTTAAGAGCTACACCAAACGCTGTTAATAGTGAATTAGATATGTCTAACTTACAAGATGGTACTTACTTTGTAAAAGTTACAATTGCTAATACCACTAAAACTGTAAGAGTAGTTAAGAACTAACTAAATAGATCTTATAAATTATCAAAAGCCACCACTAAAGGTGGCTTTTGTATTTTCTTTAGTTATTTTTGTAGCTATGGAGAAGCTGTATTTTTCTTTTATAATTCCTGTGTATAACAGACCTGAAGAAACTAAAGAACTTTTAGAAAGTTTTACACGTTTAGAAGGTGATATAGACTATGAAATTGTGATTGTTGAAGATGGTTCTTCCGTAAAGTCTGAAGACGTTGTTCAGAGTTTCGGTAGTCAGTTGAATATATCTTATTTCTACAAGAAAAACTCAGGACCAGGAGATTCTAGAAACTTTGGTATGCGTTATGCTGAGGGAAACTACTACATTATTCTAGATTCAGACGTAATACTTCCTCCCAATTATTTGGTAGAGGTAAATGGTTTTCTTTCAAACACATATTATGATTGTTTTGGTGGGCCAGATGCTGCACATCGGTCATTTTCCAGCCTTCAAAAAGCCATCAATTTTGCCATGACATCTTTTATAACTACTGGAGGTATTAGAGGAGGAAAAAGGCAGGTACAAGACTTTCAGCCTCGTAGCTTTAATATGGGTCTATCTAAAAAAGCATTTTTAGAAACAGGTGGTTTTGGAAAAATTCATCCTGGTGAAGACCCAGATTTATCTCTAAGGCTATTAAAGTTGGGTTTTAAAACTGTCTTAATTGAAACAGCCTATGTTTATCATAAGCGTCGAATATCTTGGTCCAAATTTTATAAGCAGGTAAATAAGTTTGGTATGGTGAGACCAATACTTAATCAATGGCACCCTAAATCCAAAAGTTTAACATATTGGTTGCCAACTTTGTTTTCAACTGGTTTAGTAATGGCTATTGGTTTTAGTTTATTTAACTTTATGCTACCATTGTATGTTTATGGGTTTTATTTCGCTGTAGCTTTTGTATTAGCTCTTATTAGCAGCAAAAGCGTAATAGTAGCAGTATTGTCCTTAGTCGCTATTTTGATTCAATTTTTTGGCTATGGTTACGGATTTATAAAATCTACATTTAATCTTTTAGTTTTAGGAAGGCAACCCGAGAAAGCTTTCCCTCATTTATTTTTTAGTTAAAATGTTTGCTAAGAAAAAGTCTAACATATTAGATATTCTTAAAAAACGAAACATTAATCGTTTTGGAATCTTTTTAGGTATAGCATTTGTATTTTTAGTTTTTTCTAAACTCTCAAGCGATTATAATCAACTTATAAAACTAAAGGTAAAGCTTACTGAATTAGATGAAGAGATTATAATTAAAGACGATACTTCTAACATTATCGAAGCAGTTGTAGAGGCAAAAGGTTTTGCTCTTGTACCTTATGCTTTTGATAACACCAAAACAATTGTCTTAAATGCCAAAGAAGATATAGAGGTTGATCAAAATGAGTTTGTTTTCAAAGTGCAAGACAATAGTTTTCTTATAGAGGAGCAGTTAGGTGCTGCTTATAAAATACGATCTTTAAAGCCAGATATATTGCACATTTCTTATTCTAAGAGAGCATCTAAGGTTGTACCGATTGTTCTAAAAACCAAAATAAGTTATGCTACAGGTTTTGACATAAAAGGCAACTTTGCTCTTAGTACAGATAGTGTTAAAGTGGTTGGTTCTGTTGATAAGATCAATACAATTACTTCAATAGTAACTGAGGAACTAAAAAAATCTAATGTTAATTCAAATATAAAAGAAACTATAAGTTTAATTGAAATTGAGGGATTAGAAGTGTTTCCTAGGTTAGTAGATGTAAAGGCTGAGGTTAAGCGCTTTACCGAAGGAAAGATAGAAGTACCTTTAACAATAGTAAATAAGCCCGAAGATGTCTTAATTAATTATTTTCCAAAAACAGCAACACTTTCGTATTATGTAGACTTAGAAAGTTTTAATTCAATAACATCTACTGATTTTATTGTTGAGTGTGATTTTAGTCAGGTTAATGATAATCAGAGCTATTTTGTTCCAAAAATTACTAAAATGCCAGAAATTGTAAAGCGCATAAACATTAAGGAAAAACGAATAGATTTTATAAAATTATAGATGATTATAGTTGGTCTTACAGGAGGTATAGGGAGTGGTAAAACTACCATTGCTAAATGGTTTGAATCTCAAAACATACCAGTTTATATTGCAGATAAAGAGGCAAAGGCTTTAATGAATAGGTCTAAAGTTATTAAACGAAAACTCTCAGAACTTTTTGGTGTTTCGGCCTATGAAAACGGTAAACTGAATAGAGAATACCTAGCATCAAAAATTTTTAATGATAAATCTTTGCTGACAAAAATGAATGCTATCGTTCATCCAAAAGTTGCTTTACATTTTAAACGTTGGCTAAAAAAGCAAGATGCGCCTTATATTATAAAAGAAGCTGCTATTATTTTTGAAAATAACCTAGAGTACCAATACGATTATATAATTACTGTTGTTGCTGATGAGGGCTTAAGAATAGAGCGCGTGATGTCGCGTGATGATACAACCAAACAAAAAGTAAAATCTATAATTAATAATCAATTGTCTGACGAAGAGAAGATTAAAAAATCACACTTTGTTATTCAAAATAATAGTCTGGAAGACGCCCTAAAACAAGCACAGAAAATACACCAAATATTACTTCAAAAATCCAAAAAACAAGACACTTCTGATTGTTAATGTAAGGTTAAACATAATTTATGCTAAATGTTAAAATGTTAAATTTGGCTGATGGGTAAAAAACTATTCATCTTATTGGTGGTTTTAATGAGCTTGTCGCTCATAGGTATAATCTTTGTGCAATCTTTTTTCATAAACAACAGTTTAGAAAATGAAAAAGATAATTTCTCACGTAGTGTAACTAGAGCCCTAACGCTGGTTTCTAGAGACATTCAAGATTACGAAATTAGAAAGTATTATGCGTACATACAGCCTTATATTGAGAATAACAAAGAGCCAGACTCAACCATAATAAGACAATTATATATTGCGACAGACGATGTTGTTAATGACCAAACTATCGTTCATCGTAATACCATTTTAGAAGAGCGTTTTAAAGTGCCTTCTTTGTTCTTTGAAATTGATACAGACAGTATAGATATAAGTAACTTTACTAGTGAACGTACAACGGAATATTTTAATAGGTCTAGGCTAGATGGAAATCTGAGCATAAAGCCTACAAAAACTCTGGTAGAATTCTCTAACCTTTCAGACATAGATAAAAAAGCTTATGAAGATTCTTTTAAGACACAGCTGCGAGAAGTGCCTATTTATAAAAGAGTTACTGCCCTACAAGTTGAAACTTTGTTAAAAAGACATCTTAAGGATGAAGGAATAGACATAGATTTTGAATTTGCTATCTATGATGATGATTTGGCAACAAAAGTGCAGACAAGAAATTTTGAAAAAAACAACGCCTTTATAGGTGTACCTATTTTTTTAGATACTAATAATGAAAGTAGCTATAGACTTTATGTAGATTTTCCTGAAAGGAAGCGGTTTTTATTGTCTTCAATACTAAAGATGATTGTGTTGTCAATAGTATTTACAAGCGTAATAATTTTGGCCTATTCTAGTGCCATATATCAATTAATAAGACAGCGTCAAATATCTCAGATAAAGACCGACTTTATTAATAACATGACACACGAGTTTAAGACACCAATAGCTACTATAAACTTAGCTTTAGATGCTATTAAAAACCCTAAAATAATCGCAGACCAAGATAAGGTAAAGCGTTATTTGGGTATGATAAAGGACGAAAACAAGCGCATGCATGCACAAGTAGAAAATGTATTGCGTATATCTAAACTAGAAAAAAACGAGCTTAACATAAGTAAGGAACGATTAGAGTTGCACGACTTAATTGAAGACGCGGTAACTCATATAGAATTAATAGTTGAAGATAGAAAAGGCTATGTGAAAACACATCTTGATGCCGAAAAATCTTCAGTTTTAGCCAATGAGTCTCACTTTACAAATGTTATAGTTAATATTCTAGATAATGCTGTTAAGTATTCAGACGAAGAGCCAAAAATAGATGTTTACACAGAAAATGTTGGTAACAACGTTATTCTTAAAATTGCCGACCAAGGTAACGGAATGTCTAAACAAGTGGCAAAGCGTGTGTTTGAAAAGTTTTACAGAGAACACACCGGAAATGTACATAATGTAAAAGGACATGGGCTGGGATTAGCCTATGTAAAACGAATAGTAGATGATCATCAAGGTCATATATCAGTAGAAAGTGAAAAAGGAAAAGGCAGTACTTTTATAATAAAGCTGCCGTTAATATCATAAAAACGAATCATGGAAGAACAAAACAAGAAAATTCTTTTGGTAGAAGACGATCCAAATTTTGGAACTGTTTTAAAAGATTATTTAATGATGAACGATTACGACGTGGTCCATGCCAAAAATGGAATGGAAGGTTTTGAAAAGTTCAAAAAAGACGATTACGATCTTTGTATTTTAGACGTAATGATGCCTTATAAAGACGGATTTACACTAGCAAAAGAGATTAGAGAAAAAAACACAGATGTACCGATTATATTTTTAACCGCTAAAGCAATGAAAGAGGATGTGCTTAAGGGTTATAAAGTTGGTGCAGACGACTACCTAAACAAACCGTTTGATAGTGAGGTGCTTTTAATGAAGATAAAAGCAATAATGCAGCGTAAGGCAACAGACTCTGTAGCAGATAGCAAGCAGTTTGAGTTTAAGATTGGTCGTTTTGATCTTAATTCTAAGCTTCGTTTCTTAAAGTTTGATGGTGGTGAGCCAACAAAACTATCACCAAAAGAAAACGAATTATTACGTTTGTTAGCTTTGCATGAAAACGATTTAATGCCAAGAGAACTAGCACTTACAAAAATTTGGAGAGACGATAATTATTTTACTTCTCGTAGTATGGACGTGTATATTGCTAAATTGCGAAAATACTTAAAACCAGATCCTAAAGTTGAGATTCTAAACATTCATGGTGAAGGCTTTAGATTGGTTGTAAATGATAAAGAAAACTAATATAAATTAAAAAAATCCGATACAACGTATCGGATTTTTTTATCGCTTTTTTTCAATGTATTCGATTATTTGCTCTACACTACAAGTATAATCAAACCATTCAATTGTGTCATCTTTTCTAAACCAAGTGAGCTGTCGCTTAGCAAAACGTCTTGTATTTTTCTTAATTTCAGAAATTGCAAAGTCTAACGTCCATTCTCCTTCAAAATAATTAAACAGTTCTTTGTAGCCAACTGTATTCAAGGCATTAAAGTGTTTGTATGGTAAAAGTTCTTTTGCCTCTGCAACCAAACCATTATTAACCATCATATCAACACGTTCATTAATTCTTTCGTATATGATAGGTCGTTCGGCATTTAAACCAATAGAAATAGTGTTGAAAGGTCTTGACTTATAAGCATTGGTTAAAAACGAAGAATACGGTTGCCCTGAACCAATACAAATTTCTAAAGCACGAATTAAACGCTGCGGATTGTCAATGGCAATAGTATTGTAAGCTTTTAGGTCTAATTCTTTTAATTGGTTTTGAAGTTTCTCTAGTCCTTCATTTTTTAATTTTTGGTTTAACTCAAGTCTAATGTCTTCATCTACATCAGGAAAGTTGTCTAAACCTTTTGTTATAGCTTTTACATAAAGACCAGAGCCACCAACCATTATAGCAACATCATTTTTTTTATGAATTTCTATGATTTTTGAAATGGCATCACGTTCAAAATCACCAACATTATAACTATCTTTTATAGATATATGCTGAATAAAATGATGCTTTGCAGCTTGTTGTTCCTCTATTGAAGGTACGGCAGTACCAATATTCATTTCTTTAAAAAACTGACGAGAATCTGCAGAGATAATCTCGGTTTTAAAGTACTGTGCTAGTTTTATACTTAAAGCAGTTTTGCCAATGGCTGTTGGACCAACAATAGAAATAAGGGTTTTAGTCATGATGAAGTTTGCATCCACATTTATGGCAATATATAGCATCATCCTGATGTTTTTCAGCCAAACAGTTAATACAACATTGCGAGTTTAAGACAACGGTTTCTAGTTGCTTGTGTTCTTCATCAGAAATTTTGTTTTCAGTGTTAGAAGCTTTTGTGTATTCCGCCGATACTATTCCAGTTGGTACAGCAATAATTCCATAGCCCATAATCATGATAACAGCAGCAATGAACTGACCTAATGGTGTTACTGGCGCAATGTCTCCAAAACCAACAGTAGTCATAGTCACAATACACCAATACACACTTTTTGGTATGTTTGTAAAACCACTTTCTGCACCCTCTACCATATACATTATCGTTCCAAAAATAACAGAGGCAATAAGTACGGAAAATAAAAACACCGATATTTTAGCTCTACTGGCTTTAATTGCATTAGCTAGTTGATTAGAAGCTCCCAAGTAACGTGCTAACTTTAAAATTCTGAATATTCTAATTAAACGTAAGGCACGTAGGGCAATCAATGCGTGTGTTCCGGCAAAAATTATAGATAAATACTTTGGAATTGTTGATAATAAATCAATGATGCCATAAAAACTTGTAATGTATTTTATAGGCTTATTAACGGTTACAATTCTAAGAATATATTCAATTGTAAATAAAATTGTAATAATCCATTCTCCAATATTTAATAAATTGTGGTATTTCTCATCAAAGCTACTTACACTTTCAAGCATAACCAAAATTATACTGGCGAGAATGGCTATAAGAAGAACGACATCAAACAATTTTCCCGCAGGTGTATCTGCTTCGTAAATAATTTCATGTAGTTTAGTTCTCCAGGTATGTTTGTTTTCTGATTCCACGTTTTAAAAATACAAAAAGTAACTGTACTCCTACAAGTGTACTACTTTGAGACGTTTATTTTTGCGCATGTAACTTTGTATAATATGTTGCGTATCTCTATCGTTTTGCATTGGAGTTATGAGAGATTCTAAAATTTCTCGGTTATTTATTTGATGGTTTAAATCAAAAAAGCCAAGGCCTTTAAAAACACCATTTTCAATCAAGATGACACTCTTTTCATCAATGTACCTCCCTCTATCGATGAGAATCATATTCTTATTTTCATAGGTATTTTTCTCAATTACAGTATTTGCTCGCTTATTATAAAATTCAGGTTGTTCATTTTGTATGCAGGCACCGAAACATTCTTCAATACCGTAGTTAAAACAACTAGATTCAGTCTTCTCCAAACCACAAAGTTTGGTGCAGAGTTCATGTGTTTCAACCATTTTATTCAAAAAAGAAACTCCACTTTTTCTATTGGTGAATGTTGTTATAGGCTTTTCGTTTTTCTTAATTGGACTAATTCGAAGATTTACATAACCGTTCTCATCTGTAAAGCTATAAAGTCCTTGTGTAAATTGATTACGCTTTAGTGCTCTGTTTAAAATAGGTTTATTGGTTTTTATTTCTTCACTTTCCTTCAATAGTGCTACAAGTTCACTTCCGGTTCTTTCATAGGTAACAGTAGCAACTTTAACCTGTATTTTTTTAGATTTTGAATTTTTATTTGTAAAGTGTTGTGTTATACGTTTTCTAATGTTGTTGCTTTTACCGATATAAATGATATTGCCCTCTGCGTCATGAATATAATACACTCCGGTTTCACTCGGCAACTCTTCTATAATCTCTTTGAGATTAGATGCTAATTTTGATTTTTGTTCAACCTTAACTGCTTGCCTGATGATTTTTTTATCTGAGTCTTTACTGAGTAACATTTTAAACAACTTTACAGTTGCCATGGCATCACCATTGGCTCTGTGTCTATCGCTAACAGGTATGCCTAGTGCTCTTGTAAGCTTACCTAAACTATAGGAATCCATATTAGGAATAAGTTGCTGAGACAATTCTACCGTACATAATGTTTTACGCTTAAAAGGAAAGCCTAAACGTCTGAACTCAGTTTTTAAAATACGATAATCAAAATCTGAGTTATGGGCCACAATAATACAATCTTCTGTAATTTCAACAATTCGTTTTGCTACCTCATAGAATTTAGGTGCATTTTTAAGCATGTTAGAATTAATGCCAGTAAGATTAACGACAAAAGGTTGAATTTCACGCTCAGGATTTACAAGAGAAATGAACTGGTCGGTCACTTTATGACCATCGTAACGATAGATAGCAATTTCGGTAATACCTTCTTCATTGTACTTTCCACCAGTAGTCTCTATGTCTAGTATTGCGTAAATAGGGTATTTATATATTTTATTTATTGATAATTTCTTGCACCAAAGATACTACTTCCTACGCGTATCATAGTACTGCCACATTCTATTGCTATTTTATAATCACCACTCATGCCCATACTCAACGTTTTGAGTTCTGAGTTCTCAGTTTTGAGTTGGTCAAAAGTAGTTTTAAGGAACTTAAATTCATTTTCAACTTGAGTCATGTCATCTGTAAATGTTGCCATTCCCATGAGACCAACAATTTTAATATTTTTTAATTCTGAAAACTCATCTGAATGTAAAAGGGTAGTAGCATCATTTGCAGACATGCCGAATTTACTATCCTCATCAGCAATCTTTATTTGAAGCAAACAGTTGATGACTCTATCGTGTTTTTTGGCTTGTTTATTAATTTCTTTAAGTAGTTTGAAGCTGTCAACACCGTGAATTAAGCTCACAAACTCAGCCATATATTTCACTTTGTTACGTTGTACATGGCCAATCATATGCCATTGTATATCTTTTGGCATTTGTTCATACTTTTCAGCCATTTCCTGAATTTTGTTTTCGCCAAAAATGCGCTGACCAGCATTATAAGCTTCCATCAAATCACTTACAGGTTTGGTTTTTGAAACAGCAACTAAAGTGACATGTTCTGGTAAGCTTGATTTTATGTGATTTAGATTTTCTTTAATACTCATAAATTGTAATTCCGCTTCTAAGTTTAGGTAAAATATAAGTGCTTTTTGGTGGCATAGTAAGACCTTCGTCTGCAATTTCTTTTAGTTGTTGTACAGTTGCAGGACACATGCCAAAGCCAACTTTAAACTTTCCGCTATCTACACTGGTTTTTATCGTAATCATTTCGTGTTTGCCGTGCACGTATTCAATTCTATTGTCATTGCGTAAATCGTGTATGCCTAGTATAGGCTCTAAAATTGTTTTGTACAAGAGTTGTGCATCAAGTTTATCGAGTGAAGTTTCAAAACTATAATTCGCTTTTCTCAAATAAAGCGAATAGAACTCGCCATCTAGGTACATACTAAAATGATGCGGTTTAGAAGGACTGTAAGGAGTTAAGCCTCTGTTTTCAATTCTAAAAACAGCATCTAGCTTTATTAAAAATTCTTCTTTTGTTAGTCCGTTGAGATCTTTAACTAATCGACAAAACTCTTGAATTACCAAATCTGACTCAGGTATTAAATATGACATAAAAAAGTTGTAAGATTCAGAGCCATTATGGTTTGGATTCTTTTCTTTTTCATCTTTATATAATAAATATGAGGAAGCTGATCTGTGATGACCATCAGCAATGTAGATGGTTTCCATTTTTTTAAATTCTTCTTGAATTTTAGCTATAGTTTCCTCATTATCAATTTTCCATAAATAATGCGTATCTCTATAGGTCATTGTAAACTCAAACTCGGCATGACCTTTTTGAGTTTCTTTAATAATTTCAGAAATAACAGCGTTATCAGGATAGGTAAGAAGTACAGGCTCAGCATTAAAACCTACAGTTTGAAGATAGTTTTTAAACGTCTGCTCGCGTTTTGCAATAGTATCTTCGTGTTTTTTTATGATGTCTTTTTCATAATCTTCGGTACTAGTTGCAGCTATAATACCGTTAAATACCTGCTTGTGTCTGTTTACAATTTTATAAGCATAAAGGGATGGTTTTTTTTCGGTAACAAAAATGCCATCTTCTTTAAACTCTTCGTATCTATTTTTTACAAGCTTATAACGCTCTTCGCCTGTAACTTCCCGATCGTATTTATATCCAGGATTTACAATATGAAGAAAGCTGTAAGGATTATAACCCATTCTAGATTCCCTCTCATCTATGGTATAACTTTGATAAGGACGTGCAGCGACAAGACCAACAATGGCTCTTGTAGGTTTTACTGCTTTGAATGGAATTATTTTAGCCAATTTCTATCTGTTTTTATTTATAAACTTAGTTGGGTCAAGATAACCAGTGGTGTCGGTTGAATATCCACCTCCAATATCCAAATCTACAGAATTTCTAATTTCCAAGTGAAGATGTGCGTAATACGCACCATTACAATTGCCAATGGTTGCAATTTTATCACCTTTGGTTACAAATTTAGTCTGTTCTACATAAATAGAATCGCAATGTGCATACACAGATTCGTATAACTTTCCTTTGTATAAATGAATAATCCGTACCACATTTCCCCAACCACCTTCAAGATCTTTAGCAACTGTTACATAACCATTTGCAATAGCATAAATTGGGTCACCTAAATCTGAATTACCACCACCAACTCCATTCCAATCATCACCTAAATGATTGTTTTCTTGAAACTTTTGTGCATTATAATACCCTTGAGCATTTGGTTTACCTACAGGAAAATCAAACCCTTTGGCTATAAACTCAGGATTTTCATTAAATAGTGTTTTGTAACTCTTTTTGTCTGTTTTATTAACGCTGTCTTCAATGGTTTCTTTAGCTTGTATATCAGTAGTAGATTTATGCTCTGGTTTGTTCTGTTTGCATGAAACAAAAAGCAATACAATCACAAAAATCCTGATACGAGTCAAATCACATTAGATACAAGAATTAAACAAATTGCTTAGATACGTTTTCTGCTTTACGACTTTCTGAATAATCATAAAATCCTTCACCAGACATTACCCCTAATTTGCCTGCTTGCACCATGTTAACTAACAATGGGCAAGGAGCATACTTAGGATTTTTAAAGCCGTCGTACATTACATTTAAGATAGAAAGGCATACATCCAAACCAATAAAATCTGCTAATTGTAATGGTCCCATTGGGTGCGCCATTCCTAATTTCATTACAGTGTCAATTTCTTGAACACCAGCAACACCATTATATAAAGTTTCGATAGACTCGTTAATCATTGGCATTAAAATACGGTTGGCTACAAAACCAGGATAATCGTTAACCTCAGTTGGGACTTTACCTAGTGTTTTAGATAACTCCATAATGGTATTTGTAACATCGTCGCTTGTATTATATCCTCTAATAATCTCTACCAATTTCATGATTGGCACAGGATTCATAAAGTGCATACCAATCACTTTTTCAGGACGAGCTGTTACAGCTGCAATTTGTGTTATTG
>JASBSA010000017.1 GCA_030149175.1 Winogradskyella sp.
TCAAAAATAATCATTTAGAATTTTGAAATAAATAGTTTGGTTGTTTTTTAATAAAAGTTATATATTTGCAGCCCTTTAATAGGCCACGTGGCGCAACTGAATAGCGCATCTGATTACGGCTCAGAAGGTTGCAGGTTTGAATCCTGCCGTGGTCACTAAATAACGAAAAGCAAGCAGTGTTAATGCTTGCTTTTTTTATTGAATTAATCTTAAACACTACAATTTGATTATTCAATTTTTAGTCTAGTTAGGATTTCATTTTACCTGTTATGTCACCAATCCTTATAAGAAATACTATTGGTATCTCCATATTGTATATTTTACTCGAAAACTGACTTATGTAATCTAAATCTTTGTGTTCTTTTTTTAAGACAAGATTTTTAATACCTAAAGAAAACTCATGTAAATATAGCTTAGCAGTACCACCGTCAACTTCTTCATATTGGCCATGCGCCATAACAGATTGCCATTTGTTGTTGCTAAAAATATCTGCCACAGTCATGGAAACAGATGTTTGTTTTCGCATGGATTTAATTTTGTGTCCATGACCAGAGTAGCAAATGATATAATCTTCACCATCATTGTAATAATAAGTAATGGGTACAGAATAAGGTCTGTTGTTACTTATATAAGACAAATAACCTATATAATTATCCTTTAAAATCTCGGAGCACCTTTTTTGTTCTAAACTTTTAATCATGACTAAAATATTTGCTTAAAAGTTACTAACTAAGTTGCTGCTTTTTAATGACTTTGGTCAGCTTTATGAATAAAAAAATTTCAATTGTTAGCTATCTAACATTTTAGGTTATAAAGGTGTTATAGATTTGCTCTGTAATATTTTAAAAACTATAAGCAATGATTAAAAAAACATTTTTAGGATTACTAGCATTAAGCTTTTTTGCTGTGTCCTGCAGTAGTGATGACGATAATAATGCGTCTACAACATCAGATTTAACTTTAAATCTCCAAGGGCTGGAGGCTCTAGGTAGTGACTATGTTTATGAGGGCTGGATAATTGTAAATGGTCAGCCTTTAAGCACAGGTACATTTACAAGTATTGCTTTCCCTCAGACATTTCCTGTTAACACAGAGCAATTAGAAAATGCTACAACATTTGTATTGTCTATTGAGCCAGCGGTTGATCCAGATCCTGTACCAGCTGATACTAAAATTTTAGTTGGAGATTTTAATGGTGCTTCAGCTGCTGTGAATACAGCAATTGTAGGTGATTTTACAAATGCTTCGGGTGCATTCTTTTTAAGAACTCCTACTGATGAAATGGGCATGAATAATGGAAATGATCAATATGGAGTATGGTTTGGTACACCAGGAATGCCACCAGTACCAAACTTTGTATTGCCAACATTGCCTGCAGGATGGGCTTATGAAGGTTGGGTAGTTGGGGACTCTGGTCCTTTAAGTACAGGGACATTTACAACTTTTAATTCAGCAGATAATTCAGCACCTTTTAGTGGACCTGCTGGAGGACCACCTGTGCCAGGTGAAGACTTCTTTGAGAACGCTCCAACAGGTGAAACGTTTCCTTTAGATGTTAGAGGTCGTACTGTTGTAATATCGGTAGAGCCAGTGCCAGACGATTCACCTGCACCATTTGTGCTAAAACCATTGGTTGGTACGGCAGGTAGTGATACTGCACCTGCAACACACAATTTTGGTCTTAATTTAGCATCATTTCCAATGGGCTCTGTGACAAGAAACTAATATTGAAAAAGAGAATTTACCGCTAGAGCGATAGATTATATTGAGTTTTTAAAAGGCTGCCAAAGGGCAGTCTTTTTTAGTCTAAAGCATTTTTAGTAACGTATGCTCGCCAACCTATTATAGCAAGCTGTAATTTACTAGCCTTGCTAAGGTCTAATTGTCTTTTAGAGTAACTTGGAAGTATCGCTTTGTTAATTTTTGCAATAATCTTAAAAATAGATGTCTTCATTTTTATTGATTTGCAAAAGGACAGTAATATCTTTTGCCTGTTGTATGAGCGATAAAAATAGTAAAACTTATTCTAGAACTAAGTTTTACATGTTTTTTGATTGGTTGTTTTAGTACACCATAGCTAATGCAAAAGGTGTATTAATCGGTTGATTTTAGAATATCGAAAAAATTAAATCGATAATCAATTTTGCTAAAGTCATCATAATTTTTTTGGTTTAGAGGTTAATTATTTGTTTTAAATTCTTGATTGAGTTTTCAATATATGTCGACAACAAATATTCTTCCAAATGTTTTTATAAAAATCGACGAATTTGCATTTATATTTATAACTAAAAAGACGAAATGTATTACTAAAAAATGTGACTTATCTTTATTAAAGTTATAAATTAAAATAATAAATGATGTTTGCACTTACATAATTATATGTTTGTAGAGGGTTTTTGAATCAGTTTTGTAAATCGTAGAGGCATTTTGTCTTAAAAAGTCTCAATTTTTAAGTTTTCGTCTTTTAGGAGTTTATTCTTCAGGTTCCTAGGCAGAATTATTTCATTAGTTTTTTTAAATAATTTTTAATTAACACTTATCGACATTTTAACTACTATCTTTGAAAAAAAATAAAAGATGCAACGTTTCTTAATTGTTTTAGTATTATTTCTGTTTCATAATGCTTGGAGTCAGGTTTTAATTATAAATGAACTTGATCCAGACTCGCCAAGTACAGATACCGCTGAGTTTATTGAAATAAAGTCCCAAACACCAAATTTCTCAACAGATGGATATATCTTGGTTTTCTTTAACGGATCTTCTAGTGGTGCCGACTCTAGTTATATGGTAATTAATTTGAATGGCTATACTACGGACATTAATGGACTATTGGTTATAGGTAGTACAGGAGTTTATCCTTCTCCGCAATTGTTAATATCCGAAAATGTTATTCAAAATGGTGCAGATGCAGTAGGTATTTATCAGGCTTCAGTAAACGATTTTCCAGAAGGAACCTTAGCTACACAAACCAATCTTGTTGACGCGATGGTGTATGGCACAAATGATTCTGATGATACTGTGTTATTAGGTCTACTTGGCGAAACTATACAGTATAATGATAATGGTACAAATGCAAATCCTAAATCTATCCAACGTTTTGTGAATGGTATGGGAGTAGAATCGTTTTCTTCAGCATTGCCAACACCAAGACGAGAAAATGATGGCTCTGGTGTTGCCATTAATCCAATTCAAATATCTGTGTCCAATACTCAATATGATGAAGGTTCATCTTTTGATATCACATTTACTGCAGAAACTAATGTAACTTCAGATTTAAATTTTAACATAAGTCTCGATAATTTTGGGTTTAATACTTCAGATTTTTCAGGTAATACGAGTTTAACAATTTTAAGTGGAAACAATTCGATATCGACAACCATTAATTTGACTGATGATTCTGATGACGAAGGTGATGAAGTTATAAGTATTCAATTTACGGATTTAGTTGAACCAATAGTCCCAGGAAACAATAATGTTGAAGTTAGGGTAGTGGATAACGATTTTACGGTTGCAGCTTGGGGAACTCCAATCAACCCAACAACAGGTATTGTACAAAGCACGCAACCAGATGGCTACTATGATAGCTTAGATGGTTTGTCAGACCTGGCTTTAAGACAAGCACTACAAGACATTATTGCAGATCCTAATGTGGTAAGAGCACAAACCTATTCAGATGTTATTGATATTTTAAAAGAGGCAGATCAAAATCCAGCAAATAGTAATCAGGTTTGGTTGCTTTATACAGAAGAAGGTAGAGCAAAACTAGACTTACAAACAGGAAGTAGTAATGCGGGAAAATGGAATAGGGAGCATACGTTTCCGCGTTCTAGAGGTGGGTTTTTCGATATAGAAGAAGATGAAATTGCAGATGGTATAGATGTGTTCTGGACTACTGAAGCAGACTCTCTGAGACATGGTAACTCTGACGCACACGCTTTGCGTGCTGCTGATGCTGTGGAAAACAGCTCTAGAGGCAATCAGCATTATGGGGAGTATATTGGTCCAAGTGGAACTTTGGGAAGCTTTAGAGGTGATGTTGCCAGAAGTGTTTTATATATGGAAATTCGTTATAATGGACTACAAATTGTAAATGGCTTCCCAGATATAACTGGGCAATTAGGTGATTTGGCGACCTTGTTGGATTGGCATAGAAATGACCCACCAGACGATTTTGAAATGAATAGAAACAACGTGGTTTACACTTGGCAATTTAACAGAAATCCGTTTATAGATCAACCCGATTTAGTGGAATACATATGGGGAAATAATGTTGGTGAGGTTTGGGATCAGCAACTCAGTATAGAAGAAAATGAATTAAATGCTATTTCTCTTTATCCAAATCCAACTACCGGTAGATTGTATATAAACGGAAATGATATAGTAAATATTGAAATTTATTCTGTTGAAGGGAAACGTCTAAAACAATTTAGTGAGGTTGAAAATTTTATTGATTTAGATTTAGCTTCAGGGTTGTATTTATTAAAACTTGAAAGTGAAACAGGATTCGTAACAAGGAAAATCGTTGTTGAATAAACAGATTAAAAAAAAAGCCAAACTCAATAGTGATGTTTGGCTTTTTCCGTTTTGATTGATTGATGAAATTTAAGTTTAGTTCTTTTTAGTTTTTATAACGATTGCTCCATTTTTTCCTTTGTCTCCATATTTTTCTGTAGCAGATTTATCTTTAAGAACTGTAACTGATTCGATTTGTTTAGGGTTTAAATCTTTGAGTTTTTCTTTTGGCACCTGTTTACCATCAATAATAAACAAAGGTTTTTTTCCATTTTTATCTGAAATGAAAATAGCTTTATTATCATCATTTAATTCAATAATGTAATCTTCATCTTCATTATCTGTTTTTGTTACCCAAACATTTTTATTGTTTTTTTCTTCAACGATAACTTCAACGTCTTTGTCTGAGGCTGTTTTGATTTTTTTACCGTTTATAAAAATTATTTCATCTTCAGAATTACCATCGTCTTCTATAATAACTTCAACGTTTTTGTCATCTTCAGAAATAACTTCAAAAGTCTTAGACTTTTTTATTGTTTTTCCATTACTATTTTCATCAATTACCATATATAGGGTGTCTCCGCTTTTGGTGTTTGTTTTTTCTTTAGATATGACAAACACATTGTTGCTTTTACCGGTTTTATGAATTTTGTGTTTTCCACCATCTTCAGTTTCAATAATGTAAGAATGACTTTGATGTATTGTGTTCCCTTTACCAATAGAAAAACTATTGCTTTCTTTGTCAAAAACTATATTGATAGGTTTTATTGCCTCATCATCTGAACTGACTTGATAATTTGTACTTGAGTTTTTGGACTTTGCTTCAATTATAATAGCTCTGATTTCTCCATCCTTATTTCGTTTTACGCGTTTAAATGTTACAGTAAGTCCTTCTTTTTTAAGGTCTTCTTTTATTCTGTCTAATTCGGTATCTGTTGTGTTTTTAGTGACCAAGAACTCAACAGTTTCTTTTTTATTTGTGTTTTCAAGCTTGGTACTGATATCAACATAAATTTTTTCAGTATTCATGCTCATTAACATGCTGGCTAATAGAGGTAAAACTAATAGGTATCGCCATTGCTTTTTGTGATGTGATTTAGATTTGTGTAACATAATGATTCGATTTTTGATTTGTGAATTATAAAAATTGTTAGTTAATGATATGTTTGTGTTTTTTACGCTGGTTTTCAGTAATAAATGCTGATAAGCTTTGTTATCTTTTGAAATAGACTGTGTCTCGTAATCCGCAATATATTCAAGGTTTTGTCGTATCTCTTTTCTGTAAAGCCACATTAGAGGGTTAAACCAAAAAATAACACATGCTAGTTGTGAGAAAAGAATATCCAAGGAATGCATCTGGTTAACGTGTACTTTTTCGTGCATTAGAATGAGTTCTAATTCATCTTTGGTGTAGTTCTTAGGATTGAAGACAATCCACTTAAAGAATGAAAAAGGTGATATTTTATGATTAACAATCACATATGTGTAAACACCTTCTTTGTCCTTTGGATTCTTGAATAATAACCAAATCAAAGACCCAAACTGAAATAAAAACTGAAGCAATAAAACACTAAGGCCTATGAGGTAAAGGATTGATAATAAGGATACCCAATCAAAAGACTCTTCCATGCTAATGGTTGTGTTGTTAGGTGTTGCTTCAATCACTTGAAATATCATTTCTGTAGAGGCAATTGTTTCAACGGGAATATGAATAGGAATGACAATAAGGGGAAATACTAATGCCAAAGCTAGGCCAATCAACAGAAACCAACGGTTATGGTTAAAAAATGTTTCTCGTTTTAATAACAACTGAAAGCATATATAGAATATGCAAACAACAGCAGATGCTTTTAATAGATATTCCATAATTATTTTTTGTTTTCGATGAGTTTAATAATCTCTTTCAATTCCTCAACACTAATTTTTTCTTCTTTCGCAAAAAAGGACACGACGTTTTTATAAGAACTATTAAAGTAATTTTCAATGGCAGTATTCATAAAACGTTTTTTATAATCTTCTTTAGATACAATAGGGAAGTACTGATGGGTTTTTCCGTAGGCCTTATAACTTACATAGCCTTTTTCTTCCAAGTTTCTAATTATTGTAGATAAGGTGTTATAGTGAGGCTTGTCTGTTTCAATTTCAGCTAAAACGTCGTTTACAAAAGCTTTTTCTAGCTTCCATAAAATGTGCATTATTTCTTCTTCTTTGTTGGTGAGTTTTTGCATTTCAGAAGTATTGAGTTATAGATCTTGAATCCAAATATAACTATATTTATAGTTTTATAACTACAAATATAGTTTTTTAACGAAAAATTTAGTTTTTGTTTGCTTTCAAAATGAAGTATTATCTTCGCAATCAATTAAAAAAAAGGATTTAATAATTAGTTTGTAGATGAGTGTATTTCTTGTTGTAGCTGGCTTAGCTTTATTGGTTGTTGGTGGTGATTTTTTGGTAAGGGCTTCTGTGGGATTGTCCTTTAAGTTAAAGATCTCTAAGCTTGTTATAGGTATGACAGTGGTGTCTTTTGCAACGTCTGCACCAGAGCTTTTAGTGAGTTTACAAGCAGCTTTTGATGGTATCACAGATATTGCACTCGGAAATGTAATAGGTTCTAATATTGCTAATATCGGCTTGGTTTTAGGTATCACGGCTATTATTTCTCCTTTGGCTGTAGATCGAGACTTTTATAGACTTAATTGGCCAATGATGATGTTAGTGTCTTTTGCGCTTTATTATTTTTTGAAGAATGACGAACTACTTTCGGCTACAGAAGGAGCAATTCTTTTTGTAGCCTTAATAGTATTTTTGTTTATACTGATTAGAAGCTCAAGAAAATCTATCAAGGCCAACTTGGATGAGGTTGACGATGCTTTAGCAGAAGTGTCTAATTTTAAGATTGTGGCTTGGTTACTCATCGGTGCAGCAGGATTATATTTTGGATCTGAATGGTTAGTAAAAGGTGCAAAGGACCTTGCTAAAGCAGTTGGTGTTAGTGATTATGCTATTTCGGTAACAGTTATTGCAATTGGTACCAGTGTGCCAGAATTGGCGGCTTCGGTAATTGCAGCTCTAAAAAGAGAAAAAGCTATTTCTTTGGGTAATCTTATAGGTTCAAATATTTTTAATATTTCTTCAGTTTTGGGACTCACGGCGATTATAAAACCTATTGCTGTAAATCCTGAAACACCAGAAATTCTTTCTACTAACATATTCTGGATGATAGCTTTTGCAGCTATTTTAGTGCCTTTAATTCTAATACCAAAACGTTTTGAAATAGACCGTTTAAAAGGTATGTTGCTATTCGGTGCTTATATGGTTTTTATATTTTTAGCACTTAAATAATTTGTATAAGAAAAGCCCATATGAATCATATGAGCTTTCTGTATATTTTTTGTGCTATTATTTATACATTGGCACTTTTTACTGTCTTTACAATTCTACCTGCAACTTTATAAGGGTCTGCATTAGATGCTGGGCGACGATCTTCTAACCAACCTTTCCATCCTTTTTCTACTGTAATAATAGGGATACGAATAGAGGCGCCTCTATCAGAGATTCCATAGCTAAATTCATCTATAGATTGTGTCTCGTGATCACCTGTTAAACGTTGATCGTTAAACTCTCCATATACTTCAATATGTTCTTTAACAACTGGTCTAAATGCTTCACAGATTTTTTCGTAGGTTGCTTTGTCACCACAAGTTCTTAATGTAGTATTAGAAAAATTAGCATGCATACCAGAACCATTCCAGTCCATATCCTTTCCTAAAGGTTTTGGGTGGTATTCAATATAGTAACCGTATTTTTCAGTCAACCTATCCAATAAATAACGAGCTACCCAAATTTCATCACCAGCCTTTTTTGCTCCCTTTGCAAACAATTGAAATTCCCATTGGCCAGACGCTACCTCTTGGTTAATACCTTCAAAATTTAATCCAGCAGCAATACAAAGGTCTGCATGCTCTTCTACTAAATCTCTACCATGAGTATTTCTTCCCCCAACAGAACAATAATACAATCCTTGTGGCGCAGGATACCCACCAACAGGAAAACCTAAAGGTAGTTGGGTTTTCTTATCCATAATAAAGTATTCTTGCTCAAAACCAAACCAAAAATCATTGTCATCATCATCAATAGTAGCTCTTCCGTTAGATACATGAGGAGTTCCATCGGCATTCAATACTTCTGTCATTACTAAATATCCATTTTTTCTTGTGGGGTCTGGATAAATAGCAACTGGCTTTAATAAACAATCCGAAGAACCTCCTTCGGCTTGTCTGGTAGAACTACCATCAAAAGACCAAATAGGACAGTCTTCTAATTTTCCACTAAAATCATCTTCAATCTTAGTTTTACTTCTCATGTTTTGAGTAGGCTTATAACCATCTAGCCATATATACTCCAATTTAGATTTAGTCATCAGTAATAGAATTTAATAATTTGACGATACAAAGATTATCTTTTTTTTCTAATGGTCAAAAAATATAGGGTGTTTTAGATAAAATGTTATTAATAGTTGTTAATAAACCCTAATTTTGGAGGGGTGTGTGGTTGAGATTTTAATAATTTCGTATTTTTGATCCAAAAATTTATTAATATGTCAACATTGAGATTTTTTGCAGTAAAAGAATCATTAAAAAGAAAGCCTTTAAAAATAGAAGAGCCAAAACGACGCTCAGAAATGTTTGGTGCTAATGTGTTTAACGAAACCGCTATGCGTCAATATTTAACAAAAGAAGCCTTATCTAGTATTATCGAGGCGATAACTAAGGGAACTAAAATAGATAGAGTTTTGGCAGACCATATTTCTACTGGTATGAAAGAATGGGCCATTTCAAAAGGAGCTACACATTACACACATTGGTTTCAGCCTTTAACAGGTGCAACGGCAGAAAAGCACGATGCTTTTTTTGAAACTATAGGAGATGGAATAGCTATTGAAAAATTTGGTGGTAGTCAGCTGGTACAGCAAGAGCCAGATGCATCTAGTTTTCCGCATGGAGGTATAAGAAATACCTTTGAAGCTAGAGGTTATACGGCATGGGACCCAACATCACCAGCTTTTGTTTATGGAACAACGTTGTGTATTCCAACCGTTTTTGTGTCTTATACGGGAGAGGCTTTAGATTATAAAACACCATTGCTAAGAGCATTGTATGCGGTAGACAAGGCTGCTGTGGCTGTTTGTAAATATTTTGATAAAAATGTAAAAAAGGTCAGCGCTTCTTTAGGCTGGGAGCAGGAGTATTTTTTAATAGACAATGCTTTGGCAACATCTAGACCAGATATTGTGTTAACAGGGAGAACACTGCTTGGGCATTCACCCGCTAAGGGGCAGCAGTTAGACGATCATTACTTTGGGAGTATACCATCAAGAGCAATGGCGTACATGAGAGATTTAGAAAATGAATGTATGCTACTTGGTATTCCAGTAAAAACAAGACATAATGAGGTGGCTCCAAATCAGTTTGAGTTAGCTCCAATTTTTGAAGAGGCTAACCTTGCTGTAGATCACAATTCATTATTAATGGATGTAATGCAAAAGGTTGCTAAACGTCATGATTTTAGCGTTTTAATGCATGAAAAACCATTTGCAGGTGTTAACGGTTCTGGTAAGCATAATAACTGGAGTCTCAGCACAGATACAGGAATAAATCTCTTATCGCCTGGGAAAACACCAATGAGTAACTTACAGTTTTTAACCTTTTTTATTAATACGATAAAAGCAGTACAAACTCACGAAGAATTATTAAGAGCGGCTATTGCATCCGCAAGCAATGACCACCGTTTAGGAGCTAATGAGGCACCTCCTGCAATAATTTCAGTATTTATTGGCGCACAGCTAACAAAGGTTTTAGAAGAATTAGAGACAGTTACCAAAGGGAAATTATCGCCTCAAGAAAAAACAGATTTAAAGCTAAACGTTGTTGGTAAAATCCCAGAAATACTATTGGATAATACAGATAGAAACAGAACTTCACCCTTTGCTTTTACAGGAAATAAGTTTGAGTTTAGAGCAGTTGGCTCTAAGGCAAATTGTGCTAATCCGATGACGGTTTTGAATACTATTGTTGCTAAACAATTAATGGATTTTAAAGAAGAGGTTGATGTATTGATTGATAAAAAATCAATGAAGAAAGATGATGCCATTTTTAATGTATTAAGAGAATATATTAAGACATCAAAAGCCATCCTTTTTGAAGGAAATGGTTATAGTGAAGCATGGGAGAAAGAAGCAAAAAAACGTGGTCTAAGTAATAATAAAACAACTCCTGATGCACTTAAGGTTAAGGTTTCAAAATCGGCAATAGAACTATTTGAAAGTTTAGGTGTTATGAATGAGGTAGAGTCAAAAGCGCGTTACGAAATAGAAATGGAAGAGTATATTCTTCATGTTCAAATAGAAAGTAGGGTTATAGGCGATATTGCTCGTAACCATGTGGTTCCAACAGCAGTGAGATATCAAAATATTCTCATCGAGAATGTAAAAGGACTCAAAACTATTTATGGGGAACAGTTTAGAGATTTTGCAAAAGAACAATTAAATATTATTGAGCAGATTTCTAAACATATTGAAGCCATAAACTCTTTGGTAACTAAAATGATTGATGATAGAAAAAGTTTGAACTCTCAAAATAATATCGAAAAGAAAGCCAAAGGGTATTGCAACAAAGTAAAACCACTTTTTGATGATATACGATACCATTGTGATAAGCTAGAACTTATGATAGACGACGAGTTGTGGCCGCTAACTAAATATAGAGAGCTATTATTTACTAAGTAAAAAGGGGCTGAAATTTGTTTTGTACGTAGTTATACGTATAAAATCCTCTGTAAAAATTAGAATTAGTGTCGTTTGTCGATAACAATTGCCGTATTGTCGAAAACCCTTTAGATTGTCACAAAAAAACCAGTTCTCTTCATTTTCTCAAGCACTTTATTTAGTATATTTGAAGTGCTATTAATCAATATTTGTATAAATGAAGAAGTTACTATTAAGCGTAGCTATTCTAGTGGGTGCAACGTTAATTCTCTCACAAGATAATTCTGATGACATTAAAGATGTTGTAAACGATGAGGTTGTTAACGTACAGCCAATGCTACAGACGGAATCTTAAAACGAAAATTATAAACAGGCTTTTGGCCACTAAAAATTTATTAAGGGATATTTCCATTTTCATGGTTATATCCTTTTTTATTACAGTAGATTTTTGATTTTTTGATGAATTGTGAAATATTTTTCTATATTGTGCAGACCCAGATACTTAAATGACCTAAGCTTATTTGTTAATTAAGTTTATATGATTATAAATAAAAATAAATTCCTTACAATAATTTTTATTTTTTTAAACCTATGCTTTGTAAGTGCCCAAGAAGAGGAAATACAAAGTAATCAAACCCAACAAAGTAACAAGAGCCTTTATCGAGAGTTGGACTTTTTGCAACTTAGAGGAACTCACGTTGTTGATGGTGTTGTTGGTGCTTCAATGATTCTTGGTGACTATCCAAATTCTGAAATCGATATTTTTTTTAGACTAGGTTATAAATATCATATCCTGAGCAATCTAAACGTTAACCTATCATTTAATAAATATAACATTGCGCTTAGCGACACAATTAATGAAGGTTTTATGTCCTTTGATTTAAACCTTGAGTATTTGATAAGTCCGTACAATGAACTTTCTCCATTTATTTTTGGTGGCTACGGGTATAATGCATCAAGTTCCTTCGAAGAAACGCACACCAAAGTTCAGTTTGGTCTAGGTTTGGAATATATGGTTATGGATAAGTTGGGCATTAAATTATACGGAGATTATAATTATGTGCTTTCTAATGAGATGGAAGGTTTAATAATGCCAGACAACGACGAGTCTATTCTACGTGTAGGTTTAGGTTTAAACTTTTACTTTGGTGGTAATAAAAGAAAAGAGCAAATTTTAAAAAATATAGAGACAGTAATAAACTCTAATTTAATAGAATAATTAATTTCTATTCTTACTTTTGCACTACTAAGAATCATTAAGAGTTTCAATGAGTAATTCCGTAAGCAAAAGATATGCCCAAAGAGGTGTTTCTGCCTCAAAAGAAGATGTACACAATGCCATAAAGAATATTGATAAAGGACTCTTTCCAAAAGCCTTTTGTAAAATCGTTCCAGATTATCTTACCAATGATGACGAGTACTGTCTAATTATGCATGCAGATGGTGCTGGTACTAAGTCATCTTTAGCTTACATGTATTGGAAAGAAACAGGTGATTTATCCGTATGGAAAGGTATTGCTCAAGATGCATTAATTATGAACATCGATGATCTACTTTGCGTAGGAGCAACAGATAGTATTATGTTGTCTTCTACTATAGGCAGAAATAAAAACCTTATTCCAGGCGAAGTCATTTCAGCAATTATTAATGGTACAGAAGAATTAATAGAAGATTTAAAGAGTTTTGGGGTTACGATTCATTCTACAGGTGGTGAAACCGCTGATGTTGGAGATTTAGTGAGAACCATTATTGTAGATTCAACCGTTACGGTTCGTATGAAACGCTCAGATGTTATAGACAATGCAAATATTTCTGAAGGGGATGTTATTGTTGGATTAGAATCTTTTGGTCAAGCCACCTATGAGTCAGAGTATAATGGAGGAATGGGTAGTAATGGGTTGACGTCTGCAAGACATGATGTGTTTTCAAAATATTTGGCAGAAAAGTATCCTGAAAGTTTTGACGCATCAGTGCCCAAGGACTTAGTGTATTCGGGCAATACAAAACTTACTGATGATGTTGAGGGCTCTCCAATTGATGCTGGTAAGTTGGTGTTATCTCCAACTAGAACGTATGCGCCAATTATTAAATCTATTCTTAATAAGTATAAAAGTGATAAAATTCATGGAATGGTACATTGTAGTGGTGGTGCACAAACTAAAATACTTCATTTTATAGACAACCTTCATATCATCAAAGATAATATGTTTAAGATTCCACCGTTGTTTAAGCTCATACAAGAGCAATCTAATACAAATTGGAAAGAAATGTATCAAGTATTTAATTGTGGTCATCGCATGGAATTATATGTTAAGCCAGAGATTGTTGAAGACATTATTGCAATTTCAAAATCATTTAATGTAAATGCTCAAATTATTGGTAGAGTAGAAGCTTCTAAAGCAAAGAAATTGACCATAAAAAGTGAATACGGAACTTTCGCTTATTAATTCTTATAAAATATGCAGAATATAAAAAGATGTGTATTAGGTTTTGCGATTTTATTTAGTATTTGTATTTCTGCACAGCCAGATTCTTTGTTTTTAATAAAGCCAAAATCAAAATTAAATTTAGGTTGGAATACAGATAATGAAGTAGGGCTCTATCTCAATCAGGTATCATTTACCAATTGGAATGCAGGTGGAACCAACTCTATTTCAGCAATACTGAGTGGAAAAGCTTCAGCTAAATTTAAAGAGGAAACTTATTTTTGGAACTCGTCTATTAATCTGCGCTATGGTTTAAATAAGCAAGAGGATAGAGCTTTGTTTAAAACAGAAGATGTCATAGAGGTGATATCTAATTTTGGTTTAGAAAAAAGCCCAGAAAGTAATTGGTTTTATTCTGCAAGATTTAGTTTTAATACGCAATTTGCTAATGGTTTTAGCAGTCCAGACGATAGTAACCCTATTTCAAGATTTATGGCTCCAGGCTATGTGTTTTTGGGTGCTGGTATGGAATATGGAAGACATATCGATAGATTTTCTCTTTATGCTTCACCACTAACACTAAAGACAACATTTGTGTTAGATGAAGCGCTGGCAAATCAAGGTGCTTTTGGTGTTAAACCAGCAATTTATGACATGAACGGAAATGTAATAAGAAAAGGTGAAAATACTCGCCAAGAATTTGGTATGTTGTTCACGGGTCAATTTGAAGATGAGGTTTTTGAAAATATAAAATTGAACTCACGTTTAAGGCTCTACACCGACTATTTGGCAAATTTTGGTAATGTTGATATCGATTGGGAAGTTAATTTAGATATGAAGGTTAACAAATTTGTCCAAGCGACCTTAGGCTCTCATATAAGATATGACCATGATATAAAGTCAGAAGTAGAAATTAACGAAATTACCAATGAAGAGAGTATTGTTGAGGGTCCAAAAATTCAGTGGAAACAACTGCTTGGTGTAGGTGTTGTTGTAGATTTGGAGAGTATAGTAGCTGGTAGTTCAGAGCCTTGATATTAATCTAGCTGCCCAATACTTAAATAGCTGTAATCTTCAAGTTCCTTTAAGTTTTTTATCTCTTTTGTGGTTGCGTTTTTTAGTAGATAAATAGAATCTGAGGCTTCAATGATATGTCTGTAAAGGTGATCAGATATAATTATTATTTTGTTTTTCTTTTCCTCTTGAATTAAGGTTTTAATGGTTTCAATATATATTGGGGCAATGTGAGAAAAAGGTTCGTCCAAAATTGTAATGCGGCTTTTAGCTTTTAGTACAATATAAGTTTCTATAACACGTCGTTCTCCACCAGAAAGCTTATTTATCTTGTAAGAACTGTATTTTTTAAAGTCATTAAAGGTTAATATAAACTCATCCCAATTTACACCAAACAGATTAAAAGCAGTTTTGACACTTATCTCATTCGGAATAAAATGATATTGAGGTAAATATTTTACAAACCCTGTTTTGTAAAGGGGTTTTAGAATAGGTTCGTTATCTATTCTAATTAATTTGTATTTTGGTTTTAAATTGCCAAAAACAATGTTTAATAAACTGCTTTTTCCACAACCATTATTACCCAAAATTGCAGTAACCTTTCGGGTTTCAGCTTTAAGGTAAATGCCGCTTAGAATGCGTTTGTTTTTAAAATTTAATTCTATATTATCTACTTCAAGAATCATGCTTTACAATTTAAAAGGTTCTAAATAAAAAAACAATAAATAATGTAAAGACGCTGTCTATGATAAACATAGAAATAAAGAGGTTTATCGGTGAAATTCCTAAATTCTTGTAAAACGTTAGCTTACGTTTGTTGGAAGTTTCGTTGGTAACGTACCAAGCAAAAACAGTAAGAAAGAGTTTAGTCAAAACTGCAGGAGTGTACTGTGGGTTCAAAAACCCAATAAGTATGGATATAATGATAGACCATGCTAAGAAAGTCTTATAAAAATAATAAAATAGTAAAATGTGCTTCATATAAGTAAATATATCACTCTTTAGATAAACCCTTTTATCAAAGAAAGAAAAGCACAGGTAATCAGGCTATCAAGCAAAAAAATAATACTGAAGAATTTAAAGTGAGACACACCCCTTATTTTATAAAACTTAAGACGTTGCCTTAGTTTTCTATCACTAATCATTATCCATAGCAAAAAGACCAAGAACAGTTTAGTGCAAAGCGCTAAAATTAGTTCTGGATTAATCACCGTAATAGCAATGGTCACTAAAAACGACCATAGGGCAAGCGGCTTATAGTAGTTTAGTATAGAGGTAAACTGCTTTCGCATACTACCTAAAACGCTAAAAGGCTAAAAAATATTTTTTAAAACATTGACAAAATACAATTACAATAAAATCAAAAGCTCAGTAGTAAGTTTCTAAATACTTAAATCTCGATTATCGAGTAAAAAATTGTACTTTTGATTTCCAATTTTTTGAAGAGAGATGTTAGAGAAAATACAGATTGTAAAACAACGATTCGATGAGGTAAACGACCTCATTATACAACCAGATATTATTGCAGATCAAAAGCGTTACATTCAACTAAATAAGGAATATAAGGATCTTAAAAAAATAGTTGATAAGGGAGCGATTTATAAAGAACTATTAGATAATATTTCTGAAGCTGAAGAAATAATTGCAGATGGCTCAGATGCTGAAATGGTAGAAATGGCAAAAATGCAGTTAGATGAAGCTAAAGAAGAATTACCGAAGATCGAGGAAGAAATAAAGTTCTTACTCATACCAAAAGATCCAGACGATAATAAGAATGCGGTTGTAGAAATTAGAGCAGGTGCAGGAGGAGACGAAGCTAGTATTTTTGCAGGTGATTTATACAGAATGTACTCCAAGTATTGCAGTGATAAAGGCTGGAAAGTAGACGTAGTAAGTACAAGCGAAGGAACATCTGGTGGCTTTAAAGAAATTATTTTTGAAGTTACAGGTGAAGATGTTTACGGAACGTTAAAATTTGAAGCAGGTGTACATCGTGTGCAACGTGTGCCTCAAACCGAAACACAAGGTCGCGTACACACTAGTACTACGACAGTAATGGTTTCCCCAGAAGTTGAAGAATTTGATTACGAGTTAGACATGACCGAAGTGCGTATAGAGCGCACAACCTCTACAGGTCCTGGTGGTCAGTCGGTAAATACAACCTATTCTGCAATTAAGCTACACCATGAGCCAACAGGTATGATTGTAAGCTGTCAGGATCAGAAATCATCTCACAAAAACTTAGAAAAAGCCTTAAAGGTTTTACGTTCGCGTCTATATGAAAGAGAGTTAGAAAAGCAACAAGAAGCAGACTCAGAAAGACGAAAAAGTATAATAAAGCGTGGTGATAGAAGTGAGAAAATTAGAACATACAACTATCCGCAAGGTCGTGTTACAGATCACAGAATTGGTCTAACACTGTACGATTTGTCAAACATCATAGATGGAGATATTCAAAAAATAATAGACGAATTAATGCTAGCTGAAAACACTGAGTTGTTAAAAGCTAGCGACGATGTAATATAAATTCCTGCGAAAGCAGGAATCTCTTATTCAAATGAACAAAAAGATATCTATATTAATGATAGGCACATCGCTTGTTTTATTAGGTTGTAAAGATTCAATATCAAAAACTGAAACAACAAAAATTTCAATAGATACAGTTGCATCTGAAGATTCAGAAGCACATTTAGAAGAATTATTAACTCAAATAGATAGTATTGAAAATAAAGAATCTACTAATCAGCAAGAGAATGAAGATTGTATTTTTGATCAATCTACTCAAACCGATGAGTTCTTAAAAGATATTAAAGAATTAGAAGGTTATGTTTGGCATCCTGATACAAAGTTGGCAGAGATAATTCTAAATAAGCAGGAGAGTTTAATAATCAAACGAGGTGGATGTGATGTTTTTCAATTTTATGCTTCTTTTATGAATGAGAAAGTTTTAGATTTTGAAAAAGACAAAAAGCAAATATTTGATTCTATAATCTGGATTACTTCTCTTTTAGAAGATTTTGATGGTGAAGACATAAAAAGAGTTATAGAAGAAGGAAAAATATCAATTACTAAGAGTGATGAGTTCAATTATTACGCAAATTTCATGGATAAGAAATTATACGAGCAATATTATTTCAATTTTAATAATAAGGATATAACTACCTTTGAAATAGGCTACTATTACGATTAATAATGACGACAACCCAACTAATCACTCAAATCAAAAAAAAGCAATCCTTTCTTTGTGTAGGGTTGGATGTAGATTTAAATAAAATTCCTAAACATTTACTAAAGCTAGAAGACCCAATATTTGCGTTTAATAAAGCTATAATTGATGCAACACAACATCTTTGTGTGGCATACAAGCCTAACACGGCATTTTATGAAGCCTATGGTATTAAAGGCTGGCAGGCTTTAGAAAAAACCATTAACTATCTCAATGACAAGCATCCTGAAATTTACACCATTGCAGATGCAAAACGAGGAGATATTGGCAATACAAGTACTATGTATGCAAAAGCTTTTTTTGAAGATTTAGGGTTTGATAGTGTAACCATAGCACCTTACATGGGTAAAGATTCTGTAGAGCCTTTTTTAGCGTTTAAGGAGAAGCACACCATTCTTTTGGCCTTAACTTCTAATCAAGGTGCTTTTGATTTTCAGACTAAAAAAGTTGAGGGGACTGAATTGTATAAACAGGTCTTACTGACATCAAAGACTTGGAAAAATTCTGAAAACTTAATGTACGTGGTTGGTGCAACAAAGGCAGAATATCTTGCGGATATTAGGCAAATAATTCCAGACAGCTTTTTACTAGTACCTGGTGTAGGTGCACAAGGTGGAAACCTTCAAGAGGTATGTAAATACGGGATGAATGCTAATGTAGGCTTGTTGATTAATTCTTCACGTGGTATTATCTACGCTTCTCAAGATGAAGATTTTGCGCAAGCAGCAGCTGTTAAAGCTAAAGAATTGCAATTGCAGATGAGAGAAATTTTGGAACATTAAATGTGTCATGCTGAACTTGTTTCAGCATCTTCTGATGAAATACTTAGATCAACTTAATAGAGAACTTCAACTTAACAAATCTCCAAAACGAATTGTATCGTTAGTGCCATCTCAAACCGAATTATTGGTAGATTTAGGTCTGGAAAATGAACTCGTTGGTGTTACAAAATTTTGTGTGCATCCTTCCTCGCTTCGAAAAAACAAAACCATTGTTGGTGGCACCAAAAAAGTTAATATTGAA
>JASBSA010000018.1 GCA_030149175.1 Winogradskyella sp.
TTTGCACCATACTTAGATCTACGTTGGGTACGACCAGCAACACCTGCTGTATCTAATGCACCACGAACGATGTGATATCTAACACCTGGCAAATCTTTTACCCTTCCACCTCTAACTAATACTATCGAGTGCTCTTGTAAATTGTGACCTTCACCACCGATGTATGCGTTAACCTCGTTTCCGTTTGTTAAACGAACCCTAGCCACCTTACGCATTGCTGAGTTAGGTTTCTTTGGTGTCGTTGTATAAACACGAGTACATACACCACGTCTTTGAGGACACGAATCTAAAGCAGCCGATTTACTCTTCTTAGTTATTTTGGCTCTTCCTTTTCGTACTAATTGTGAAATTGTTGGCATATATTACTAATAAATATTTGTTAACCCTCACTTTTGAGGGCTGCAAAGGTAGAAATATATATTTATAATTCAAATAGTTGATAATTTATTTTTCAAAGAATTATCATAATTCATTTTATACATATATATAAAGGTCTATTTTTACGTTATCTTTTCAGATATTTCATTTTAACCAAATGTCGAAAATTAAACGTTGCACTTTTCTTCTGCTATTGGCACTATCTTATCAGGCTTCTGGCCAATCGCTAAGCCTAAATGTTCTAGGTGAAGATAAAACGAAAACTAAAATTATAGACTCAATTGGTTACACTAAATCATTTGATAACTATAAAGGTGTTGAAAATGAATTAAAAAAGCTTAAAAGCAGACTTACCAGATTAGGTTATATAGATACTTCTACAGATAGTATTGTAAGAAAGAATGACACGCTCTTTAATGCAAGTCTTTTCTTGGGTAAAAAGATTAACTATATTAAAATTAATTACGGGGACGATTTTAATAAAAAACTACTAAATTTTGTTAATCACGATGCAGGTGAAGGATATTTTAAGGTCAGTATTACCGAATTAGAAAACACCTTAAACACACTAAATTCTAAAATCGCTGAACAGGGAGACCCTTTCTCTACGCTTCAATTAATAAGCATTTCTAAAGAACATTCTGAGTTAATTTCTGCAGAACTTAAAATCGTTACCAATCAAAAAAGGCAAATTGACAAGATTATAGTTAAGGGGTACGAAAAATTCCCAAAGTCTTACATTAAAAGATTTTTGAAGCTAAGAACAGGCAAAACTTTTAATCTTAACGAGATTAAAGACAAAGTAGAACTACTTGAAGATTTGCGCTTTGCCAAAAAAATAAGAGACCCTGAAGTTTTATTCACAAAAGACTCTACAACTTTATATCTGTATGTAGAAAAAGCCAGAACAAACAATTTTGATGGTTTCCTTGGCTTTGGAACCAATGAGAACACCAACAAAATTGAATTTGATGGTTATTTAGATTTACGATTAGTTAACAACCTTAATTATGGAGAAACTATTAACCTCTTCTATAAAAGTGATGAAATAGATCAACAAACCTTTAGGGTGGATACCGATTTGCCATATTTATTTGGCTCACCAGTAGGGATACAAGCTGGACTCAACATTTTCAGAAAAGATACTACCTTCTCCAACGCCAAGCAATATGCTAAAATTAATTATCAAATTAATGCACAAAATCGTATTGCAGCTGGCATCTCTTCTACAAAATCTACAAACTTACTAGATAATAATACTACAATATTAAACGACTATACCTCAAATTATTTTACCCTAGGCTATACGTATACAAAAGCTCAATTTTACGACCCTTTATTTCCGATAAATTTTTGGTTAGATTTTTCTACTGGGTTTGGAGATAGAGAGAATGATACAGGCAAACAAAGCCAAACTGTTTTTAATGTAGACTCTTATAAAATTTTTAACCTCAACCCCAAAAATAGCATCTATACAAGGTTCAATGGAGCCATCTTAACTTCGGGCGATTATCTGGATAATGAACTTTTTAGGTTTGGAGGTATTAATTCCATTAGAGGTTTTGAAGAAAATAGTTTAGTCGCTAATCTTTATGGAGTTATCAATACTGAATATCGTTACAGATTGAGTAATGGTATTTACATTCATTCGGTTTTAGATGCTGCTTACTTTGAAAACCAGATTACCAATACAAAAGAAAAGTTATTTGGTTTTGGTTTTGGTTTAGGGCTTCTTACTAATGCAGGTTTATTTAGGTTAAACTATTCTAGCGGTAAATCAGAAAATCGGCAATTTAGGTTATCCGACTCCAAAGTTCATGTAAGTTTAACGGCTACTTTTTAAAAACTATTATCTACATTTGTTCCAATGAAAAATGAAACAATAATTTTCGGTATAAGAGCTATCATTGAAGCTATAAAGTCAAATAAAACTATAGACAAAGTTTTTGTGCAAAAGGGATTAAAAGGCGAGCTCTTCCAAGAATTAGAAGCATTACTTCGTTCAGAAGGCATAAATTCATCTTATGTACCAGTAGAAAAATTAAACCGATTAAGTAAGGGCGGGAATCACCAAGGTGCTGTGGCCCATATTTCGCCTATTGAGTTTCACAATATTGATGATTTGGTTTTAAGCGTTATGGAATCTGGTAAAACACCATTATTTTTACTTTTAGATCAGCTTAGCGACGTTAGAAATTTTGGTGCCATCGTAAGAACAGCAGAATGTACAGGGGTTTCAGGAATAATTATACAGAAAAAAGGTGGAGCACCAATAAATGGAGACACCATTAAAACCAGTGCTGGCGCTATATTTAAAATTCCAATTTGCAAAGTAGATCATATTAAAGATGCTGTGTTTCACATGCAGTCTTCTGGAATAAAAGTCATTGCCGCTACCGAAAAAGCCAATGATTTTATTTATGATATTTCTTTTGCAGCACCTTGTGCCATCATCATGGGCTCTGAAGGGAAAGGCATTAATCCTTCAGTATTAAAAGTTGTAGACGAACAAGCCAAACTTCCTATTTTGGGTGAGATTGAATCACTTAATGTATCCGTTGCCTGTGGAGCTTTTTTATATGAAGCTGTTAGACAGCGCTCTTAAAGATTTTCATCTTTTGATTTCCTGAAAATATAATTGATTGTAGTTTGAGAATTGTTCTCTAAATCTAATTCCTTTTGTTCATCTGGTAGTATTTCTATGAAATTTCCGTTTTCATCAAAATGTTTCATAAAAGGATCATCCGCTTCATTATAATCGGGTTGTTGCCAAACATAACGCTCAGGTTTTCCCACTTTATTTTTAAATACTAACGCAAATAATAACCCAGTAATTAAACCACCTAAATGTCCTTCCCAAGACATGCCTTGTTTTATGGGAAATACATACCAAATCATGCTTCCGTATAAGAAAATTACAACTAAGGACAATGCTATTAGTCTATAGTGCTTTGCAAAAATGCCTTTAAAAAATATAAAACTAAATAATACGTAAATCAGTCCACTTGCACCTATATGATTGCCAGACGTTCCTATCAACCAAGTGAAAAATCCCGAAAGCAGAATACCAAATACAATCACCTTCCAGGCAATCTTGTTGTAGAAATAAAACAAAGCAAGAGATAGTACCAGTAAGGGAAAAGAGTTGTTGTACAAATGGTTTAAATTTCCATGTAAAAATGGACTAGTAAAAATCCCTAATAGTCCTTCCAACTTTTGAGGCCTTATTCCGTAAGATTTAATACCATAATCAATATTTGTTTGGTACCAAAACACCAGCCATACCGAAAACAACATCAACAGAGGATAGATGATGACGCTATTTGAAAATTTAAATTGCTGCTTGGACATTAGACTGTTTTATACTGTATCGTCAAATTTATAACCAAAACGGTATTGTATGAAATATTGTCATAACTGTTTATAAAAATACAATTCAAATTAGAAGGTATTTTGTAATTTTCAACCATGAATATACCATTAGCCGAACGTCTTAGACCTAAAACTTTAAACGACTATTTAAGTCAGCAACATTTAGTCGGTAAAGACGGTATGCTCTTCCACCAAATTAAAAGTGGTGTTATACCTTCTCTTATTCTTTGGGGACCGCCTGGAATAGGCAAAACAACTTTGGCAAATATCATAGCTAGTGAGTCAGAACGTCCGTTTTTTAAACTCAGTGCCATAAATTCTGGTGTTAAAGACATTAGAGATGTCATCGACAAAGCGAAAAAAAGTGGCGGACTTTTTACAGCGAAAAATCCTATTTTGTTTATTGACGAAATCCATCGCTTTAGCAAATCACAACAAGATTCTCTATTAGAGGCCGTAGAAAAAGGCTGGGTCACTTTAATTGGCGCTACTACTGAGAATCCTAGTTTTGAAGTCATTTCCGCTTTACTTTCGCGCTGCCAAGTATACACTTTAAATGCCTTTAGTAAAGATGATTTAGAAGCACTTCTTAAACGTGCCATGACTGAAGACGAGGTCCTTTCAAAATTAAAAATTGAATTAAAAGAGACTGAAGCTTTGCTCAGATTTTCGGGTGGAGATGCAAGAAAATTGCTTAATATTTTTGAATTATTGGTTACCTCTTTTGAAAATGAACCCATTATTATCACTAATGAACTTGTCACAAAACAAGTGCAAAGCAAAGCGGCGCGTTATGACAAAACTGGTGAACAGCATTACGATATTATTTCCGCGTTTATAAAGTCAATAAGAGGAAGCGATCCTAATGCTGCTGTTTACTATTTAGCACGAATGATTGAAGGCGGTGAAGATGTAAAATTTATTGCGAGACGTCTATTGATTTCAGCAAGTGAAGATATAGGTAATGCCAACCCAACCGCTTTGGTTATTGCCAACAACACCTTTCAGGCAGTTTCAGTCATTGGCAATCCTGAATCTCGTATTATTTTAAGTCAATGTGCTACCTATTTGGCAAGCTCACCAAAAAGTAATGCTGCCTATGATGCCATTAATAAAGCACAGCAACTCGTTAAAGAAACTGGAGACTTACCTGTGCCGTTATCCATTAGAAATGCTCCTACTAAATTGATGAAGGAACTCGGTTATGGTGATGCCTATAAATATGCTCACAACTATGAAAACAATTTTGCTGAGCATGAATTTTTACCTGAAGACATTAAGAACACCACACTATACAACCCAGGAAACAATACACGCGAAAATGCACAAAGGCAATTTTTGAAAGCACGTTGGAAAGATAAGTATGGTTACTGAAAAGATAGATTTATCTTTTCTATAATATAACTACCATCATTAATCGATTCCATAACCCAATTACCATTCTCTCTTTTTGTTATACTTCCTGACTGTACTTTGTTTTTAAAAATATAGACTCCATTTAAAATTGTAGAATACATAGTAAATTGATATTGATTCGATGAAACAGAATATATTTTATAACCCTTATCAACTTTCTTTGCCATGAATGACTTAGCATCTGATGATTGTGAAATAGCCATTTGGGGATATCGCTCCTGATGTAATTTTTCTTGAACAATACCTTTTGATTCTTCCTCTTTGCTCATTAAAACTGTTTCACCTGTATTTTTTTCTTTAGTTTTAATTGGAGAATGTAGATTTTTTACCTCTTTTTCAATATCCTCTACTTTTTCAATTGCCTTATCATCACTTTCAATAGATTCCAATTGTTCAGTCATGCTCTTTTTTGACTCGAATTGCATATCAACCTGTTCTGTTTCAAAACTTTTTTCCTGTTTGGGCGGTTGGTAATTATAATTCATTTTTTTTATAGATTCAAATGCTTCTCTGAGTGCTTCATGATATCGTTTTTCATGGTTATTTTCACCAGAGTCACCCACCACAGATTCAAATATGATATTATCCTTGCAATCTTTTAGTAAGATTTTTAATCTTGTAAGTCTAAAGCCTTCCTTTAACTCAACAATTTCAGCATAACTTGCTAAGCAACGATCATCAAACAAATCATCAGGAAGTTTTTCACCTTCATAATAGGTAGTAAACCCTTCTTTATTAAATAAAAATCTTGTTAGTGTACTTAATTTAAGTGGGTTTTTACCTTTTTTAAATTCAAATTGAACTGGTATTACCAAATACTTATACTTATTGATATCATTCTGTGCTTCTACAATCGCAATTGAGCAAAAGCAAATCAATATAAAAAATAATATATTTTTTTTCATAATAATAATCAATTAGAATTTGATATATAAGGTTTTTGGTTCTTTTAACTCACCATTATTTTCGGAATAAAACCAAAACCCATCTTTTTTGTAAACAATTGCGTTTTTGTCCTTTACAATGAATACATTCTGTGCGGAGGTACTAAGCAAATGCATCACTACCTTTGGCGTAGCGTCTACTACCTGATAACCATATGATTTTTCTTGCGCATAGAGGGTAGTAGCTTCGGGTTGCATTACAACGTCTTTTGTTGAAGATTCTAACTCTGCCAATTTAGTTTCTTCATCATCTTCCTCATCGGGTTTCTTAGTTACAAGCTCCTTTTCTTCAACTTTTGTTTCAACTGGCTGATACTTATAATCCATAAACTCTATTGAAGAAAACGAATTTTTTAAAGCCTCAACGTAGGCGTTTTTAAAATCCTTTTCACGACTCGTTCCAGTTTCGGTTCTATACACTTCTTTCCCAAAACAGTCTTTAAGTGTAATATCTAATTTAGTCGTAAAAAGCCCTCCTTTGCCTTTCTCGACATTTGCAAATAGTGCCTTACACTGATCCTTACTTAATTCTTCCGGAAATTCTTCTTCATCAAACAAAGCCACAAATCCTTTTTGTTTAAACAAATACCTTGTTAATGTATTGAGCCTATACTGATCTTTTTCACTTAAAAAGTCATACTTTAACGGTACAATTATATATTTATAATTATTGATATTCTTCTGTGCTGTTGCAGAAAATCCAAGACATAAAAACAATAATACGACTGCCAATTTATTATTCATAATTTTCTGTTCTTATAGATAATTTTCTATCGATTTTAAAGTTGTTATGCGTTTATAACCGTTAGAATTATTCAATTTTTTATAATCAAAATAAATGGTCTCCATACCTATATTATGAGCTCCTTCAATGTCGGCTTCTAAGCTATCACCTATCATGACACTTTCATTAGGGCTGGCTTTGGCGCTATCTAAAGCAAAATTGAAAATCTTGGGATTAGGCTTTTTTACACCGACCATTTCTGAGTTTGTAATGGTTTTAAAGTAGCTCCTAATATTAGCATTTTGCATCTTTCGTTCTTGTGCTTCCTCAAAGCCATTGGTAATGATATGCAATTCATATTTATCTCTCAAATAATTTAAAATAGATAGCGTACCCTCAAACAAATGGTTGAACGTAGTTAGGTAGTCTATATAAGCAACAGATAAATGATTAATCATCTCATCCTCTACATCAATATTTATGGCGTTAAAAGCTTCTTTCAACCTACCATAACGCAATGCAGGCTTAGTGACTTTTTCTTCTCTGTAGAGTTTCCAATACTTGAGATTTATTGGTTCGTAAACCTCGAGAAACGTTGAAAGGTCAACATCGAGATTATTTAGTTTAAAGATCTTTTTAAAGGTTAACCCAGAATTTTTATCAAAATCCCAAAGGGTGTGATCTAAATCGAAAAACACATGTCTTATCCTATCCTTCATCTGCAGAATCTAATATTAAACTAAATAGAGACCTATAGCCATTCCAGCGGTCTATGTTACTAAATGTATAATTATGAAATACTGGTGTAAAGGTACCATTAACTTCTTTGACTTCTTTGATGAGCTTTAACAAATGTTCTTTTTTATCTAGCTCTGATTGGTATTTCAACAATGCAAAATCTAAACAATGGTAAGGATTGATTTGTAAAGGAGTTTGGACCTCGAAATCTAAATCGTAATATTGAAAAGGAGTACATGTGCCTGCTCTAAAACCCAAGGTGTCTATATAACCCATTGTAAAATCTTGATGAACTTCTAACTCAACTAGGTTTCGATAAGATTGCGGAAGATTGAGTTTAGAAAACGAATGCCTTACAGCTTCTAAGTCTCTGTTGACTATGGCTTCCATCTTTAGCTTTTCTTTTTTTAAGATAGAAATATCTTCTAAAGCAAAGTAAGACGCCTTAATGCCAACATTGCAATAATCCGCTACAGATTTAATAAGTGATACAAATTCCTTTTTATTAACACTTATGTTTTTATCATAGGTAGAGTAATCACCTATTAGAAACAACACCATAAACTTAAATTGACTCTGTTTCTGCTTGGTAATAACCCACTTAAAAGTATCATATGGGTCGCGCTTAAAACCCATAAGTACAGAGTAGCGCTGATACAATTGCTTAAACCTAAATCTGCCAATATCTGCCAATGTTCCGCCTATAGTACGCAAAAATCCTTTTTTACGGAAGTAATATGCCATGGGCACATCTATAACGGGTTGTATTTTATAGCTACGATTAGGAAAATCAAACTCTGAAAAACGTTCTTTAAGCACATCTCTAAGCTTATAAGCCCAAATATCTACAACCGGTTGATTTAAAAACCGATGCTTGTAGCCTAAACTCTCCTTAGCCATAAACCGACCAAAATCGTCCTTAACGTGCGGTAAGTATTCTTCGTACCTGCTTAATAAGTAAAAAGAAGCTGCAAAAATATCAAATGGTAAATCGCTACGCTCGCCTGTTGGAAAAAAGCCCTTAGTGTTATCCCATTGTTGTACACTAATATCTAAATCCGATATGCCACTTTCAAACAACAAATAATGGCTACGCACAAACAGCTCGTTACTCAATGGCTGTTTGGTATACGACATTTTAAGGCTGTCGTGCGCTATAAAATCCTCAACTTTTGAGGTAAACTTCACCTCTATACCCAAAATACGCTTGCAAACATGCTTAAAGGTAAACTTTAACCTTGGTGTAATTTTATGTGTATAAACTAATAGCATATCTTGAGTTTTCGGTATTCATTAGCAGTGTACAGTATTAAGTTATAAAATACTTTCATCTGCAAAACTAAAATATGTTTTCTCGGTTATGATTAAATGATCTAAAACTTTTATATCTAAGCTCTGTGCTGCAGTTTTTAGCTTTTGAGTAATGTCTTTATCTGCTTGACTAGGCTTTAAAGTTCCTGATGGATGGTTATGACACAGAATCAAGGACGTTGCGCCAACTTCTAAAGCCGATTTTAGCACTAAACGTACATCGACCAAAGTACCCGTAATACCTCCTTTACTCAATTGATTTTTCTGAATGACTTTATTGGAATTGTTGAGATATAAAATCCAGAATTCTTCATGAGGCAACTCCCCAAGTATGGGCTGCATTACATCAAATACAGAGCGACTAGACGTAATTTTATCCAATTGCACAACATCTTCTAATCGTCGTCTCCTTCCTAATTCCATAGCTGCCGCAATAGTGATGGCTTTGGCCTCACCAATGCCCTTAAACTCTATTAATTGAGTTAAGGATAGTTTGCCCAAGGCATTAAGATTATGATCCACACTTGCCAAAATACGCTTACACAAATCTACCGCACTTTCTTCTCTGCTCCCAGAACCTATAAGAATAGCTACAAGCTCTGCATCACTCAAAACAGCTTTTCCCTTATCTCTTAATTTTTCTCTAGGCTGGTCGTCTTGTGACCAATTTTTAATGGAGAATGAACTTGAATTTTCCGACATGCTCTAAAGATAAAAAATTGTAACTTGAAGCCTCTTAATTTTTCAATTAAATCAATCAAAAAAATATGAAATCTATTTTTGAACAAAGTGCTAAGAATGAACTTAAAGCCCGATTAGAAACTCTGAGCGAAAATGCTAGTGCTAATTGGGGAAAAATGAATGTTGAGCAAATGTTAGTACATTGCTCTAAACCAATAGAATTGGCCTTGGGAGACATTGAGGTAGAAAAACCAAACTGGCTAAAGAGAAAAATTTTTAGACTCATATCACCATCACTTTACAACGATAAACCTTGGAAACAAGGACTACCAACCGCTAAAGAGTTTGTTATTACTAGTTCCGCAAATTTTAATTCCGAAAAGGAAAATTTAAAAACCAAGATTGAACAAATAAGTCAATCAAAGGATAGTTTTGAACCCAATAAGGAACATCCCTATTTTGGAACATTCACAGCACAACAATGGGGACAAATGCAATACAAACATTTAGATCACCACTTTAGACAGTTTGGTGTATAATGACGCTGCCATCCTGAACTCGTTTCAGGATCTAATAAATATCAAAACTGATATGCTGAAACAAGTTCAGCATGACAAAACATGAAATACCCTCCAAAACATCATCAAGACTCGGACCTCAATCATATAATTGAGGTGATTAAAACCTATCCTTTAGCTACGATAATTTCGATTAAAGATAATGAGCCTTTAATAACTCATTTGCCACTTATTTATGAAGAAGGAAAACTTATTGGGCATATTGATATTTACAATCCACAAACCGAATATTTAAAAGACAATAAAGACATCACAGTACTCTTTTATGGACCGCAATGCTATATTTCACCGAGCATATATTCAACTACGCAATTACCAACATACAATTATATTAGAGTACATCTCAAAGGAAAAGTCACTGCAATTGAAGATAAGAACGCCTTAAAACAATCACTAATAAAAATGACCGAGTTTCTAGAGGCGCCAAATCCTAAATACACTTTAGAACCAGACAATCCGCGTTTAGATGCTAATCTAAGTTATATTAAAATGTTTGAGATAGACATTACGAATTGGGAAGGAAAATTTAAACTCTCTCAAGACAAAAAAACAAGCGATATGATGGCAGCTCGTGAAGAATTGATAAGAGTTAACCAAGAAAGTACTAGGCAGTTTTTGGATAAGGTTTTTAATGTAAACTAACCCTTTAAGGTTTTAAAGAACGCTCAACTAATGTATCTTTGCTAACCAAAAGAAAAAGGAATAAATGAAAGATTTTCAAATGCTGAATTACATAAAAAACACCATAGAAAACATGCCTAGCGATTGGTTGAATTTAACCACACATCGTTTAGACATTTACAACGAAAAATTGGCAAAAACTCAATTTATAGAGCAATTTGAAACTCTTTATAAATCTGAAGATTCTAGTACCGAATCTTTAAGTCAATTACCAACAGCTTACGATTACATAAGGCTTGGACATCCTCTATCTTCGGTTTTAGAATGGACCATTGCAAAACTTAACAGTCTCAATACTGAAAATGTAATTAGTTTTTCTTCAGAAAGCATTCCGGTTTTAGCCGTATTACGCACCAATCTTTTAGAGCAAAGAGCCACACGCATTTTGCATACTGAAGATTTACCAGAACGCTTTAACAAAGAGGTTTTAAAATCGGTTTACAACTATAATTTTGAATTACAACAGGTAGATAATCTTGATAAAGTTGAAGCCTTTGATGGTTCAACAATTCTAATTTCAAAGCACCAGAATGTCGAAGCCAACCTTCAAAATGAAAACATAGATTTCTACATTAACCTATTTGAAGATTTAGGTAGTGTATTATTAATTTCTGGTAAAGCAAAAACGAGTTTCATTTCAGATATTCAGCATGTAAGACGTCGTGAAACTATTGCTATGACACCTGCTAATTGTTTAGTTGCTTTAAACGCCTATACTAATGAAACTTCTTTTTCACCTCAGCAGTTAGATACAGCTACTCACAAAGCCAAAGTAAAATCTATCATTAATGAAATTAACGCGACTTCAGGCGAAGCCTTAGTCGCTTCTAGCGGATTGTCTATGCAGTATGCCATTATGATGGGATTGATTGACAACGCTCAAAAAGAAAATCCAGGAAAAGCCATAAAATTTGTGGTGCCACCAAACTGTTATGGAGGTACAAACGACCAAGCCAGACGTGTTGCTGCTTGTCTTGATAATGTAGAAATTGTTGACCTACCAGTTGATGGTGACAACGATATGGTAAATAGCGTAGAAAAGGTGCTAACTCAACTTGCTAAAGAAGATGCTATACCATACATCATTGCAGAAATACCAACGAACCCTCGCGTCGAAGTTCCGAATTTAGAACAACTTAATGCGGCTTTAAGTAAAGTGCGCCAAACTCCAAATGGTACAACTGCCATTGCTCCTGTGTTTATTTTAGACCAAACATTTTGTCCTAATGTGCAGTTTTTAGGCGATGATGGGATACTCTCTAATGTAAAAACCATTGCTTATGTGAGTGGCTCAAAGTTTCCTAGTGGTGGAAAATGCACTGCTGGTTACGCTGTAGCCAATGCAAAAGCTGAATATTTAATTCAACCGATTGCTAAACATTTAGAGCTTTGCGATAACGAAGCTACTGCTTTGCAATACCAATTTTTGGCAATCCAAATGCCTTCAATGTTAACGCGTATTGCAGATGCTTATAAAAACACAAGAGCTTTTGTTAATTACATTCACGAGGTATTGCCAGATGCTAAAATTAACTTTGTTTCAGAAGAACTAGCTGCTGAAGGCTTTACTCCATCTGTTTTTTCGTTAGATTTACCAACAAAAGGTAGTACAGATGAAGAACGCGAAGCCTACAAGCGTGCTTTAAATCTCAGATTAATTAATTTGATGATTACTGAAATTCCTACCGAAAGCAAATACTGTGTAAGTTATGGACAACTAAAGGGTTGTTATTGGACTATTCCTGCCACCTCAACACAAGGCACGACCAAGGAAGGAGACAAAGATTATATTGCCAGAGTTGCGGTTTCACCAGATTTAGATTTGGAAAAACAAAAGGCTGTGTTTTTAGATTTTGTTGAAAGTTTGTAGTTTAACTTTCTCAAAAATTTAAAATAGCCTTCTATGAAATTGTGTTTTGTGTAGTTGCAAAATAAAGGAAACTACAAAATTTTAGCCCTCTATAACTGAGGATTATTTTTTAATAACTTTTACAACATCTTTTCCCTTGCTTGAAAATAAGGAGACAAAATAAATTCCTGAATCGAAATCAGTGAAATCAACATAAAAGCTGGTTAAATCCTCAATAGAAAGTGTATTCAATGTTTGACCTGTAAAAGAGCTTATCGCAACCTTTTCAATATTTTGGTTCGATGAAATCATTAATCGGTCATTAACAGGATTAGGATAATATTTAACCGATACTTTATCATCAAATTCATCTAAGCTAAGGCGGTCATTAATTGAAAATGTTTGTTCAACAGAAAACAAAGAACCTTCATATTGGTTATCTATAGATTGCACTGCCCAATAGTAATTTCCATCAGGTAGATTCTCTAAAATCATCTGGTTCTTATACTGAGAATTTCCAATACCAACAACTTTCCTGTAACCTGTATTTAAATTAGACATTGGACTAACAACATCTGTCGTTCCAGAAGCTGTTCCTACATAGATATTGTAAGTTAACTGATTGGTAGGTGTCTCATTATCTGTAGAATCATTCCAACTCAAAACCACATTAGAGCCTGTAACACTAGAAGATAGACTTAGAGGTGGATTAGGAATTGTATTTTGGATACTTGATTGATTTGTATAGGTGTTAGAAATGTTATTTTTTAACACAAATATGTCTGTATCATGATCATTGTCAAAATCTCCTATTTCAATTGCATTGAAAGCATTGTTTAAGATTCCTGTTGATGTATTTTCTACCAATGTCAAATTTCCACTATTCTCAAAAATCGAGGTTGAAAACAATAATTGAGTATATGGCTGTAATCTTCCGGAGATCAATAAATCTAATTCTCCATTTCCATTATAATCTGCAGACACAATATTTGCAGAGTCACCTACCGAAGTTAAACCGATTGAAGTGTTCTCATTAAAAATAAAACTACCATTATTTAAATACATTTTAGTGGAATCTCCTGTTTCTGTAGTACCATTTTTAATGATATCTATAAGACCATTACCATCAAAATCTCTCAACTCTATATCACCATTAAAATAACCCTCAAGACTTGTTTGAAAAGTAAAACTGAAATCTCCATTGTTTTCATAAATTTCTAGATGACTACTACCATTATTTAAACCTCCTGTTACAATATCATTATCACCGTCGTTATCTATATCAGCAAAAACAATATTCCCTTGACTTAAGGGCAAAAATGATTGACTAATTTCTGTAAAATTAGAATTACCGTCATTTCTAAACAAATAAGCATAATCATCGAAAGATTCAAAATTTCCCATTAATAATAAGTCCAAATCACCATCATTATCTAAATCTCCCCATGCAAACTGATTGTTTATAATATTATCGGCAAAGGCGAATGGAATCTCAGAAAAAATATTTGAATTGTTTTGATAAAGTCTTGATTTACTTACGCCAGATTCCACTAATCCTGAAATAAAAATATCTAAGTCGTTATCATTATCATAATCTATAAACTCTACTTGTCCATTTCTATAGTTATCATTAAATGTTACTGGACTTAATGAGAAATTACCAGACCCATCATTATTATATAATAATGTGCTATGCGTTCCTGCATGTAAACCCATTATAATGATATCTAAATCACCATCATTATCATAATCTCCAACATCAGAATTTGAAACCGTTAGTGTTTCAAAAATCATTTCATTTGAAGGTAAAAAGTTTTGAGAATGTATTCTTGCAAATGCTATTAAAAAAGTGATAAAAAGTATTTTTTGATGCATATATAGTTTTAGGTCAACGATTGTACTTCTAAGTTGATTTGCAAGATAAAATATATCTAAATAATGAAATACAAAATGTCAGTAAAGATGAAATACATGAAGTGTTATATATGAAAACAACGTACAACAATAGTTAAATTAATTACTTGGTTTCTCCTATTTCTGAAAACCCTTTGGGATTTTCAGCTTAATGTGTGCCTACCTGCCAGCAGGCAAGCTTGCTAAGTTCAGTACTAAACCATGCAATTACTCATAACCGAGACCATTATAGACACCCTCTAAAATAGTCCTTTAACCTCATCAAAATCCAAACCGCCATAATTTCCAGAGCTCATTAGCAACAAGGATTTGTTATCAAAATTTTGAGAAAACAAGAAGTCTTTAAAATCTGCAGGATTGGTATAAATAATTAAGTCATCGCGCTCAAAGGCATTGGCTATTTGCTCGTGGGTAACGGCTTCTAGCTTTTTAATTTCTACCGCGTGTGGTGAGTAGAAAACGACTGCCACATCTGCGGCATCTAAAGCACCTTTGTATTCTTTTAAAATTTCGGCATTAAGGCTACTGTATGTATGCAATTCTAAACAAGCTACTAAAGTTCTGTCGCTATATTGTGCTTTTAACGCTTTTGTCGTGGCCTCTACCTTACTTGGTGAATGTGCAAAATCTTTGTATGCGACACTTTTTGAGGTTTCAGCAATTTTTTCTAAGCGTTTGCTTGCTCCTTTAAAGGTCGCTATGGCTTCATAGAAATCATCTTCATCAATACCCATATGTTGGCAAATCCATTTGGCACCTGCCAAATTATTCAAATTGTGTGCTCCAAAAATCTCAATTGGCATGGATCCTTCTGATGTTTCCAGTAGAGTTTCACCATCTTCAACCGTATATTCTGGTGTGTGATATGGGATTTTACGTATTTGGTTTTCTGAAGCCTCAACCACACGTTTCACTTCCTCGTCTTCTTCATTGTAATTAATACTTCCACCTCTTACAATAGAATCTACAAAGATTTTAAACTGTTCTACATAGTTCTCATACGTAGGAAATACATTGATATGATCCCACGCAATACCACTCAACAACGCAATGTTTGGCTTGTACAAGTGAAATTTTGGTCGTCTATCTATTGGCGAACTCAGGTATTCATCCCCTTCCAAAACTATAAAATCATTGTCTTCGGTGAGTTTTACCATGACATCAAACCCTTCAAGCTGCGCTCCAACCATATAATCTACATCCCTATCATGATAATGCATCACATGCAAAATCATAGACGTAATGGTTGTTTTTCCGTGGCTTCCACCAATAACAACTCTGGTTTTGTTTTTGGATTGCTCGTACAAAAACTCTGGATAGCTATAGATTTTAAGACCTAACTCCTGTGCTTTTAGTAACTCAGGATTATCAACCTTGGCGTGCATACCTAACACCACAGCATCTAAATCTGTTGTGATTTTTTCTGGAAACCAACCAAAAGTTTCAGGCAACAATCCCTTTGCTTCTAATCGTGATTTTGAAGGATTGAAAATCTCATCGTCACTTCCTGATACCTTGTATCCTTTATTGTGTAGCGCTAACGCCAAATTGTGCATTGCTGCACCACCTATAGCTATAAAATGTACGTTCATGTAACAAATATAAATTATAGATGAGAGATATTAGACTAGAGATAAGAGAAAATATCTTCTAAAGATCTGGATTTACCGCAAGGCTATTGAATAGTTTCGCTTTTGTACTAAAAAACTTGTACTGTACTTCTATGGCCTTAAGTTGCCCGTCTATGAGTTTAGACTCACGTGAGTTCACCAAAAACAGGGAGCTTTCTCCCAAAAGAAATTTACGTTCTTCAGCCTCTAACATTTTGGAATAGTCGGTGACCATCTGTGACACCAATTCATTCTGAGTGACATAAGAATCCAACTCTTGGCGAATGGCGTTTATCTTATTCTGAAGATTAACTCGAGTTGCATTGATCTCAAATTCTGTATCCTGCATCTTTAGTTTTGCCAATCTTAAATCGCCTCGTTCTTTTCTTAAAAACAGAGGAAAACTTACGTTTAGCCCACCTTTATATTCTGCTGTATTGAATGAGCGAGCTACCTCTGGCACTTCAGTTATAAAATTATACTCTACATCTACTTTTGGCAAAAGTCTATTGGCTTTTAGTTTTGTATCTACTTCTAAACTCTGCAACTTGTAATCTAATGAAATCATTTTTGGATGGGTTTCTACAATGACTTCATCCTCTCTCAACTGATTGATATTAAACGTGGTATCTACAATTGGTTCAGACTCCACATCGGGAATAACATTAGGTTGTAGTTCTACAGGAACGTTATTTTCTAGCCAAAGGAACGTTGACAATTCTAACGCTGCTTTCATCAACTTTACTTTGGATTGCTCTAAACTCAATCGACGCTGATTTATGGCAATTCTTGCTTCAACTACATCAATATCCGCTCGCTCACCAACCTCTGCTCCACGTTCAATACCTCTGTATCGCAATTCGGCATTGGTTAAAAAGTTTTCAAAAAGCTTCAGTTCATTATAAGCTTGCAACCACTTGAAATAGGACAAGGACGCTTCATAAAGAATATTGTTGACAAAAATATCCCTATCAGCCTTAGCTTGCTCCCTAAATAGCTTGGCCTGTTTTAAAGATGCCATTCTATCATTAATCAAAAGGCCTTGCGCTACTGGCACTTTTACACCTGCAGAGTATAAACCATCTTCTGGCACGAAACCTTCAGGGTTCAGGTATTCTCCTGAATTTTCCTCAAAAGTCGCTTTTAACTCAATACCATACCATGTGGGGATTTTAAACAAACCATTAAGCTTATCGTAATACTCCGTACCACTAAACTTTTTTCTGTCATAATCTACTTCAAACTTAGGATCAAAAGCACCTCTAGATTTTAAGAGTTTTGCCTGACTCTCGTCTATAACAAGTTCTGCTTGCTTTACGATCGGATGAAACTTTTTGACGTAACCCAAATACTCATCAAAGCGTAAAACCTCTTTAATGCTATCTGTTTGGGCAAAGCTTGATAAACTTATGCAGATAAAAAGTAGTGTGCTTAGATACTTCATTATTTACTTCTTAGCTTTTGTTGTTGAACTACCATCTTGCGGTTGATAGTAATTAGGTGGAAAACCATTAAGCTGTCTCCATAGCTCAAACCAAATTGGCACATCGTCTAGCAGCGCCATAGTAAATGCACCTGAACCAGCTCTAACATCTTGTGGCCAAGGATGATCCTCTGGATCTGGTTTTAGCAATACCCTAAACTTACCATTGGCACTGATAAATCGCTCTACCGCAACTACTTCGGCACCATAAGTACCGTAGGATACGTTTGGCCAACCACTAAATACTATAGCAGGCCAACCATCAAACTGTACACGCACTTTTTCACCTTTGTGTATTAATGGTAAATCTATAGGCTCTACAAAGGTTTCTACGGCTAAATCTACATTATCTGGAATAATACCAACAAGCTCTTCACCTTCTTTAAAGGTTACTCCCACACCACCACGTAAGGCTTTATTTATAAAACCATCATAAGGTGCTGTGACATACAATAAGCTGTTACGAATCTTGTAGTTAGAATATTGGTTCTCTAATTTTTGTACTTCAGCTTCAGAGTCAAACTGACTAGATTGCGCCGTAAATTTGTCACTTTCTGCTTTAGAGATTTTATCAGAATACTCGGCTCTGATTCTAGAAATTTCTACTTGAGAATTGATGACTTCATTTCTACTCGCCAATAATTTTGCTTCTTGCGAAATGCGTTTTGCCTGTGTTTCCTGTAACTTAACACGTGCATCTTCAACATTTTTTAAAGCTGTAAAGCCATCTTTATACAACGTATCCGCACGATTATACTTGGTCTGGGCAATTTTTAAGTTAGTTTCGGCTGCTTCTAAATCTATGCTGTCTGCCTGAACCTTTAACCTAGCTTGCAAAAGTTTATTTTTAGCTTGTTCTAGCTTTAATATTCTTTCGTTCTGTAATGCTGCAATTCTCACATCTGTAGCTTTTACCTTCTGTTCATAGGATTTTACAGAAAAAGCCTTAGCATCACGCTGTTGAGCAGTACGCTCTACTAAATTAGGATCAAAATATTCACTCTTTACCTCTGAAATTTGCATTATGGTATCTCCTTTTTTAACATGGTCACCTTCACGAACGTACCATTTTTCAATTCTTCCTGGTATTTGGGACTGAATGGTCTGTGGTCTTTGATCTGGTGTTAATGTAGTAACATTACCTCTTCCCGTAATGTTCTGCGTCCAAGGTAAAAACAATATAATGACACCAACTATGGCAAATGCACCAAGGAATCGGTTAAAATACTTGTAATACGATTTATCAAAAACACGCTTACTTGAGCTATAGGTAGATAAATCGACCGTTTTATTTAATGGATTTTTAGATATATTCAACATAGAGCGATTTGTTTTTAGATAATTTCACCATTGTTTAACGTAATAATGTCTGTACACTCACTAGCCCAATCTTTATTAAAACTAGCTACTATTAAAGCCCAAGGATTTTCTGGTGCTGTTAGTGCTTTAATAATTCTTTTGGCTTCTACTGCTTCAAAATGCTCAAGAGGTTCTTCTAAAACAAGAATTTTTGGTTTCTTGAGAATGGCTCTTGCTAAAATCAGTTTTTTGGCAACAGTAAAGGACATTTGCTTACCTTCAGGATAGATAATAGTATCTAATCCTTTTTCTGTTTCTTTAAGGTACGCTCTTAAGCCAACAATCTCGATGGCATCGTTTATTTCTTTATCAGTGATACCAGTATTGGTTAAGGTTAAATTATCCCTAATACTTCCTTCAAAAGGGGTTTCTTCTGCTAAGGACAGCCCAAGACAAGACCTGTAATTATTTAGATGTATATTCTGAATGGACTCATCATTTATGAAAATTCTTCCTTTTGTGGGTTGAATAATTCCTGAAATCATACGAAGTAGCGTTGATTTTCCTGAGCCACTAGGTCCTTGAACCAAAACTCTACTTGAAGGGTTTATGGTCATTGACAAATTATTTAAAATCGGAGCAGCTCTGTTAGGTACTTCGTAAGTTACTTTATCGAGTTCAATTTTAAGGCTTTCGGCTTTATCCACCTCAATTCCTTCTTGTGATTCCAATTTTTTATCTACCACTTGGCCCATTTTTTCTAGCGACGTTAATACATCATAGAAAGACTCTAAGCCAAGTATAAGCTTTTCAACAGAGGCAATTACCAATAGAATGATAATCTCAGCCGCAACAAATTGACCGATGTTCATTTCTTGATTTAATACCAATAGTCCTCCTATAATCAACAAACCAGCTGTAACAATCACCTTAAAGCCAATCATTTGTATAAACTGGATGACTAAAATTTTAAAATGACTTTCTCTAGCTTCTAAATAGCCATCTACTAGTTTATCATTCTTTTCTAAGGCCAATGAGGTTCTGCCAGAAATTTTAAAACTTGTAATAGCTCTGGCAACTTCCTGTATCCAATGTGCTACCATGTATTTTTTCTTGGATTCCTTTAAACTGGTTTCCATACCTTTTTGAATGGTAAACTTAAATACGATATAAATAAGTATAATTAAAAGGATACCAAAGGCAATAAAAAATGGATGATAAAAGGATAATAATATTAATGCAAATACAATTTGTAATACTGCAGCTGGAACGTCTAAAAGTAGCTTTGCCAAACCTTTCTGAACTGTTAGTACATCAAAAAAGCGATTGGCTAGTTCTGGTGGATAATAATTACGGAGTTCATTCATTTTTATTTTAGGAAAGCGATACGTAAATTCAAAAGACGCTCGCATAAATAAGCGTTGCTGAACGGTTTCTATAATACGCATTTGCATAAGTTGTAAAACACCCACAAAAACAACTCCTAATGTTACCAAAATGACAAGCACAATCCACGATGTACTAACTTGAGCTCCTTGGATTAAATTAATTATAGCTTGAATTCCCAAAGGTAAAGTTAAGCTTATGAGACCAGAAAAAACAGCATAATAGATGACTTGAAGTAAATCTTTTTTTTCGAGTCTTAAAATCCCAACAAAGCGTTGCCAAGGGGTTAAAAGTGGTTTATTTTGATTCATTTGATGTAGACTTTAATACGTTTTGGGTTAGATTGAGAAAAAATTCGGTTGGTGTCACATCTTTTCCGCAGTCTGTTATAGATCTAAAATGTGCCTTCAAAAAATGTTGGTGTAGAGCGCCTTCGACTATAGTGCTTGCCAAACTGGAAGGGAACTGATATTGTGAGTTTACTGCATTAATAATTTCGCTCAAACGCTTAACCACCCTTTTGTAAGCAACAAAATACCCTTCCTTATTTTCACTATCCACCTCTTTCGTTAAGTAGGACTTAGAATATTCATTAATGATGATTCTATTTAAAATTACTTCATTGATATGGGTAATAGTAACATCTTCTTTTATGGTTTGCGTAATCACCTCAATGGCCTTAAACAATCGCTCTTTAGCATCAGGAACATTATGAGTGGCGAACACCATTTGGTACTCTATCCAAGCCCAATACCATGAGGTTAAGTACAAAAGTAATTTGTGCTTACTCTCAAAATAACGGTAAATAGAACTTTCATTAGATCCTATTTTAACACCAAGTTTTTTGAATGTAAAACTATCAAAGCCTATCTCATCTATAAGCAAAATACTATGCTCTATGATGCGCTTACCTAAATCAGAAGACTCAGGGTCTTTGATAAAAATCTTGTCTGGAACGGCAATCTTTAAATTTGACAGTAGATTTATCATACTTAAAATATTTGGTTGCAAATATAATAGTATTACTATCGTTTTTGCGAATTTAACAAATATTTAAGCTATTAATATTTTTAATAGTTCTTATAAGTATTGTTTATGTAACCTGTATTAAAGCTCGGAAATCGTAGCTTTCTCTTCTTGAAAAACTTGAATATCTGGCAAACCAGCAATAGCTTTGTCTATCCACTTTAAAGCTTCCGTTTTGTCATTTTTATGTTTGTATATTTGAGCTAAACGGTAATAAGCCCAAGCCTTTGGCACACCATCTTTTGCAGAGTGATTAGATAAGTAAGCCTTTAGACATTTTTCTCCTTTTTCTAATTGAATATTATAATCAGCACACACTTTACCTATTTGGTAGTGCATGGCATTACGTTGGTGTTTTCGTTGGGCTTCCTCTAGGTTATCTATAGCTTTATCTGGTTGGTGGTTAGACTCATAAAAATTGGTCAACTTTTCATAACATGTTACAGAACCACCCTCTTCAATAGCCAATTTATAATATTTTTCAGCTAATTCTGGTTCGTCATCATATTCATAAACATAGCCTTTAGCCAAGTAGCCATCTACCTTCGATAGATTTTGAAGTTCATTAGCATACTTTAGAGCTCTGGAATTACTTCCTCCAATAATACCAGGTAGCGATACGTATAATTCTACTAAAGCCCAACGCGTATCAATATGCTTTGGATCTAATTCAGCTGCCTTCAAAAAAGCCTCTTTTACATCTCCGATAATACCGAGTGCTCTTATTTTACTAATGTTTAAGGCCTTCATACCCAAAGCACCTCCATATTTGTAATGATAGTTGGCATTATTAGGATAATTATCTTTTAATTTTTCGTATTGTTCTATGGCGCTATCCCACTCTTTTTGATAGCCATAAGCATCTCCTAACAGTTCTATAGCTTCTTTATCATTGGGATTAGACGAGACATAAGCAGTTAATTCTAGCTCTGCCTTTTTATAGTCTTTGTCTGCCATATAGGTTTTTGCCTTATCCTTTGAAGATTGAGAAAAACAAATGGCCGATATAAAAAACATCCAAAGAAATCCTTTCATGGTTTAAGACAATTTTTTTACAAAAATACAATTTAATAACGTCCGCGTTCACTAACAAATTGTTTACCTTAACTCATCCAAACAAGCATTTGACGTTTTATAACTTTGTTTGGAATACCTTTTGAAGGTATTTTGTAGTAAATAAGAACACACATGAAAAATTATATATCTATACTAATGCTTATCTGCTTTGCTACTTTTTCTCAAGCCCAAAATAACTTTGACAACCAATGGAAAAAGATCATACAACTTGAAAATGAAGGTTTAACTAAAAGTGCCGCTGAACTTGTTGATACGATTTACAAAGACGCAAAGTCCTCAAAAAACAAACAACAAGAGATAAAAGCATTATTATACAAGAGCAAGTACATGCTAATTCTTGAAGAGGATGCACAACTTAATATCGTCAATCTGTTTAAATCTGAAATCGAAGCTTCAAAAGATATACCTACAAAGCACCTTTTAGAGAATATGTTGGCAACAATGTACTGGCAATATTTTCAACAAAACAGATATCAATTTTATAATAGATCGAAAACAGATGTAAAGGTTAGCGACGATTTCACAACATGGGATTTAGAGACTTTATTTCACGAAATTCATGTGTATTACCAACGTTCTTTAGAGAATGGCCTACTGCTTCAACAAGAGTCTTTAGAAAATTATAGCGCACTTTTATATGAAGCTAAAGATTCTAAAATATACAGACCTACTTTGTTTGATTTGTTGAGCCATAATGCGCTTCAGTTTTATAAAACCAGCGAAAACAGCATAACCAAACCTGCGTATCAATTTAAGATTGACGACCCATCATTTTTAGCTGATAGTGAAGTTTTTATTAATTTAAAATTAAGCTCAAAAGATTCTACAAGCTTAGAGCTAAATGCGCTTAAAGTTTATCAAAATCTTATAAAATTTCATCGTAAGGACAAGCAAAGCAAAGCATTTGTAAATGTAGATATTGCGCGACTAAGTTTTGTTTTACAACATGCCACTTTTGATAATAAAGAAGATGTATTAATTAAGACTATAACGACTAATGCAGAAGCCTTAAAAAACTCGCCATTATCTGCACTCTACAATTACGAAATAGCAAGCCTTTATCAACAACAAGGTTTTGAATATGATTCAGAGATTTTAAACACTGAAGCGAACGAAAAAAATAGATGGAAAAACAAAGAAGCTATTGACCTATGCAACGAAGTGATAGCTGCATTACCAGAAAGTGATGGTGCCAAAAAATGTGAAATTCTTAAACAGCAAATTCTTCAACCTTCTTTAGGACTTCAAGCTGAAGAATTTATTTCTGTAAATACACCTTCAAGACTATTAGTGAATTATAAAAACCTTACTGAGCTTAATTTCAGTATTTATAAGGTCAACAAAAAGCAGTTAAAAAATTACCAAAGCTTATATAATGCTGAGGAAAAAGAACGCTTTTTCAAAAATCTAAATCCAGTAAAATCATTTCCTAGCACCTTAAAATCAGAAGGCGATTACCAAGCACATCGCACAGAAATTATTGTTCCAGAATTACAGAATGGACTTTATATACTAAAAGCAGATACTAACAAAGACAATGTATTTGCTGCAACTCATATTCAAGTAACGGATTTTGCCCTTTTAGAGAGCATACAAAATGAGATCATATACTATCAACTCATCAACAGAAACAATGGTGAGCCGATTTCTGATGCTTCAATAAAAATCTCTTACAGAAATAATAGAGATAAATTTTTTACCAAAAATTTAAAAACAGATCGTTTTGGAAAATTCACTTTCAAAAAGGACGGCAATTACTACAGAAATGTAGAAGTTAAAGCAGATTACAAAGACGATATAACTTTTTTTGGCGACTATTATATTTCTAGAGCCTATGTACCACGTACGAGTAATGATACAGAATATAAGGTCTTTTTATTTACAGATCGTAGTATTTACAGACCTGGACAAACGGCTTATTTTAAAGGCATTGTTACAGCTACCAAAGATGACAATACCGAAGTGTATGCCAACGAAAAAGCGACTGTAAAATTAAAAAATGTTAATGGAGAAATAGTAAGCGAACTAGAACTTAAAACTAACGAATTTGGTTCTGTTGGTGGCGAATTTATTTTACCTAACGATGGACTGACAGGAAACTTTACAATCGAAATGGTTTGTGGCAGAAAAGGCTACACCTACTTCTCTGTTGAAGAATATAAGCGTCCAAAGTTTAAACCAGAATTTCAGTCTATTACTGAAACCTTTAAAGTAAACGACAGTATTACTGTAAAAGGAAAAGCCGTTGCTTTTGCTGGTAGCAATATTACAGATGCCAAAGTAGTGTATCGTGTAAAACGCCAAGTGCAATATCCGAGTTGGTGGTATTGGAGACGACCAGGCTATTACAGTTCTGAAGCGCAGGAAATCACTTTTGGAGAAGGCACAACAAACGACAAAGGTGAGTTTGAAATTACGTTTAAAGCTTTGCCAGATGAAAGCGTTTCAAAAGACAACCTTCCGATTTTTAATTATGAAGTCACTGCTGACATTACAGATATTAATGGAGAAACACGTTCTACATCAACAGTTGTAAATGTTGGCTATCATGCTATGACTTTAGAGATTTCTACTCCAAACCAGATTGATAAAACTAAAAAGAAAGTAGAACTAACTTTAAATTCCCAAAATCTTAATGATGTGTTTGTTCCTGCCCAAGGGACCTTAAAGGTCTTTAAACTAAAGTCACCTGAAGCTATTCTGAGAGCTAGACCTTGGGATGCACCAGATTTTCAGGTAATTTCTAAAGAAGAATTTAAACGTCTATTTCCTCACGATCCATACAACGACGAGCATTTATCCACCAATTGGGATAAAGGCGAAGAAGTGTTCTCAACAGATTTCGATACTGAAAAAGAGAAAACCATCACATTAAATAAACTAAAAAAATGGAACTCTGGTCAGTACATTATTATTGCAGAAAGCAAAGATAAATTTGGCGAAGACGTAAAAGCTGAAGCGTACACAAATCTATTTAGTGATAACGATAAAACCGTTGCAGACAATCAACTTTTTGAAGCCTCTCTAGATAAAGACAATTACAAAGCTGGTGACGTTGCAAAACTCACCATTGGCTCAGCAGCAAAAGACATCACAGTGACTGTGGAAGTTGAAAAAGACAACAACATCATTGTAACGCAATTGGTAAAATTGAACAAATCTAAACAAACCATCAGTATTCCTGTTTTAGAAAACGATTTAGGTGGTTTTGAAGTCCACACCAGTTTTGCCGCTTACAACAGTTATGTTTCTCAAAGTTTTAGCATTAATGTCCCTTATCCTAAAACAGATTTAGAGATTGAAACCACAACCTTTAGAGACAAGTTACAACCAGGACAAGATGAAACCTGGAGTTTTAAAATTAAAGGCCCAAAAGGAGATAAAGTCTCTGCTGAACTTTTAGCAAGCATGTACGATGCGTCTTTAGATGAATTTAGAGCACACAACTGGAGCTTTAGCCCTATTAACAGACCATCTTACTACAGTAGAATAAACAAGAATGGTGGACGCAGTTTTGGCACTACTAGTTTTAGATTATTTAATCGTTTTGCATATCCTCAAAATTATGATTACAGAATTTATGACCAGTTAAATTGGTATGGATTTAGTTTTGACGGTTCACATAATTATGCTAGACGACAATTCTTAAGAAGACAATATGAAAACACTCCTTCATATTATAACTCTAGAAATCAATCTGGTATAAAGAAAGGCTTTATTGAAGGTAATATTATAGACAAAGAAGATGGCTTACCGCTTCCTGGTGTAAGTATAATTATAAAAGGAACTAGTAGAGGTGCGCAAACTGATTTTGATGGTAACTTTAAGTTAGAAGCCAAAAAAGGAGACATAATTACCATAAGTTATATTGGTATGAAAACTCTTGACATCAAAATAGGCGATGACAATATATATAATATCAATTTGGTTCCTGATTACTCTTCCCTTGACGAAGTCGTAGTCGTCGGCTATGGAACTACAACTAAAAGAGCTCTTGCTGGAACTGCGGCTGGAACTCAAAAATTAAATGATAGTGTCTATTTTGAATCTAGAGGAAACTTTACCACTTCAGAAGAAATGGATGATTCAGAGTATAATATTTTAATGGAACGTGCCAAAGTAGTTCCAAATAAAAAGA
>JASBSA010000034.1 GCA_030149175.1 Winogradskyella sp.
TTCAAAGAACAAGATAAAGTAGATAGTTTCAAACAAATCTGTGAGGACAGAGGAATAGAATTAAATATTGATTAAAATAGAATAAACTCATAAAATGAAAATAATAGTACCAATGGCAGGTCGAGGCTCACGTCTTAGACCGCATAGTTTAACAGTTCCAAAACCATTAATTCCGGTAGCAGGTCAACCTATCGTACATCGTTTGGTAAAAGACATAGCAAAAGTATTGAAACAACCTATTGAAGAAGTAGCTTTTGTGCTTGGAGACCCAGCCTTTTTTGGAGATGATGTTGTTGAGAGTTTAACGCAATTGGCTGAAGATTTAGGCGCTAAAGCATCTATTTACAGACAAGACCAACCTTTGGGAACTGGCCACGCTATTATGAGTGCAAAACCATCTCTTTCAGGTCCTGCAGTGATCGCTTATGCAGATACCTTGATTAGAGCAGAGTTCGATTTAGACCCAAGCGCAGACAGTGTGATCTGGACAAAGCAAGTCGACAATCCAGAAGCTTATGGTGTGGTAAAACTCAATGACAAACAAGAAATTATTGAGCTTGTTGAAAAACCGGAAACCTTTGTAAGCGACCAAGCCGTAATTGGAATTTATTACTTTAAAGATGTCGCAGTTTTAAAAGCGAAGCTTCAAGAGGTTTTAGATGAAAACGTTATGAATGGTGGTGAATACCAAATTAACGATGGTATAAAGCGAATGATGGCAGATGGTAAAATCTTCAAAACAGGTACGGTTGATGAGTGGATGGATTGCGGAAATAAAAACGTAACGCTAGAAACCAATACCAAGATGCTAGGTTTCTTAAAAGCAGATGGCGAAGAGCAATTAGTTCACGATTCTGTCGTTTTAGAGAATTCAAAGATAATCGAGCCTTGTTTCATAGCAAAAGGAACGGTTTTAAAGAACGCTACGGTTGGCCCTAACGTTTCTATAGGCAAAGATTGTGTTATTGAAAACTCAACCGTTAAAAATAGCTTAATACAGAATCAGACGACTATTAAAAACGCTAATTTAGACGAAGCTATGATTGGTAATTACGTTAAATATAATGGCGAGTTTACTAAAATTAGTATTGGAGATTACACTGTGATGGAATAACATTCCTGCACAGGCAGGAATCTCATCAATTTGAGTTTGGAATAACTTTTGAAACCAATTTGTCATTCAGAGCGTTAGCGAAGAATCTAAGTATGAAATTAAAACAACATATAACAAAACTTCTACTAGTACTATTCTTAGTACCAAGCTTTGCTATGGCTCAAGTCGATTTCAACAAACGACCAGATGACGACTTAGGAAATGTTGAAGACGAATTTCAAGAGCATTTTTTTGAGGCCTTAAAACAAAAAGGCATCGAAAACTACGAAAGAGCTGTTGAAGCGCTTCATAGATGTCTTAACCTAGATTCAAAAAAACCAGTCATTTATTTCGAGCTTGGCAAAAACTACAACAAACTCAAAAACTTTGGTGCTGCTGAGGACAACCTTAAAAAAGCTATTAGTCTGCAACCAGACAACGAGTGGTTTTTAGACGAGTTGTACGATGTGTATTTTCAGCAAGACGATATAGACAATGCCATCAAGACCATAAAACAGTTGGTCAAGTACCATCCAGATTACAAAGAAGATTTGGCAGCGTTATACATTAGGGAAAAACGCTATAAACAAGCGCTTAATCTTTTAGATGAATTGGATGAAGAGCTAGGAGTTAGCGAAGCCAGAGACGCAATGCGTAACGAGATTTACAGCATAACAGGTAACGCAGACGACCGAATTGAAAATTTGGAACAACGCGTAGCCAATAACCCAAATAACGAAGAAAACCATCTTAAACTCATTTACAGATATAGTCAAACAGGAGACAGAAAAAAGGCATATAAAGCAGCACAAAATCTGTTGAAGGTTAAACCAGACTCAAAGTTTGTGCATCTAGCATTGTATAAATTCTATTTGCAAGATGGTAAAGTAGAAGACGCCATCAACTCTGTAAAAGTCGCTTTAACCAGTCCAGAAATCAATGCGGATGCTAAAGCAAAGGTGCTTAAAGATTTTGTGGGATTTGTGTCTAAAAACCCAGAATATGAAGGGGATTTAGTTGATATCACAGCTCTGGTTGATGACAACAAAGATGCGCAAACACATAGCGATTTAGGGCAATATTACTTAAAAGCAGGAGACAAAGCAAAAGCACTATCAAATTTTAAGGAAGCTTTAAAACAAGATCCAAACGACTTTAAGTTAATAAAGGATGTATTGTTGCTGCAATTAGACCTTCAAGATTATAAAGCTGTAATCAACGATAGTGAAGCCGCATTGGAATTGTATCCTGCGCAACCTATCTTGTATTTGGTTAATGGAGTCGCCAACAATAAACAAGACAATTTTGAGGACGCGATTGATAATTTAGAAATAGGGTTGGATTATTTAATTGAAAATCCAAAAATGGAATCCGATTTTTATTTAGAGTTAAGCATAGCTTATAAAGGTCTAAATAATATAAATAAGTCTGAAGCGTTTGCTAAAAAAGCTAGAGACTTAAAAGCACAACAATAACATTCCTGAGCTGGTCACTGAGCGAAGTCGAGGTGAGGCAGGAATCTCAATAGAGAATGAATAAACTACATTACATAAACCTAAAAACATTTAAAATCGCATTTGCCTTAGCAATGTTACTGTTTGTTACAAATTGCAAATCGACCAAAAGCATTGTTGCTTCTGGTGAGGCAAGTGATAAACTTTCAGCAAAGCAAGTCATAAAACAACATCAAAAAAATGACGCTAGCTTTAAAACACTTCAAGGCAAAGTAAGTATTGATATTATTCAAGGAGGAAAGGAACAAGGACATACGTTTAATATCCGAATTGAAAAAGACAAAGTCATATGGTTAAGTGCCAAATTGGGTTTGGCTCGTATGATGATTACACCAGACAAAGTACGCTTTTATAATAAGCTAGGTAACGAATACTTTGATGGCGACTACGAACTTCTTAGTGATTTTGTAGGTGTAGACTTAGATTTCAATAAAGTACAGAATATTTTATTGGGACAAGCGATATTCGACCTGAAAGAAGAACCACATACGGTTTCGGTAAATGAAAACTCTTATGCGCTTCAACCCAAAGACCAAAGAGCACTTTTTGAGTTGTTTTATTTAATCAATCCAGCGCATTTTAAAATGGATAGTCTGCAATTGTTTCAACAGTTAAAAAAACGTTTTCTTCAAGTCGATTATAAATCGTATCAAGAAGTCAACAAACAAATTTTGCCAAAAGACATTAGGATTATAGCAGTTGAAGATTCTGAAGAAGTTATCATTACTATGGAATTTAAGTCTTTAGCTTTAAATGAAGATGTTAGGTTTCCGTTTAATATTCCGGCAGGATATAAAGAAATAGTTATAAAATAAATTAAATGAATAAGCGATTTTATTTTGTTTTCTTTTTAGGATGTTTGCTTTCATCAATGACTTTAGTGGCACAAAGTGACAAGCAGAAAAAGCTTGAAGCACAGCGCCAGCAGATACTCAAGGAAATAAAACAGTTTCAAGCTTTTCTTTTGGGCAAAAAGAAGGAAGAAAAATCTGAAATAACACTTATTGAAGACTTAAACTATAAGGTAAGACGAAGACAAAACCTTATAAGGATTACTAACGAGCAAGCCAATCTTCTTACTAGAGAGATTAATACCAATCAACAGGAAATAACAAGTCTTAGGGCACAATTACAAGAATTAAAAGACGACTATGCCGCCATGATTGTAAAGTCTTACAAGAGTAAGTCTGAGCAAAGCAAGGTGATGTTTTTATTGTCTTCAAATAATTTTAAACAAGCTTATAAACGTTTGCAATACATTAGGCAATATGCTGATTATCAAAAAGAACAAGGTGAAAATATAAAACAAAAGACCAAAGAACTACAAGAGCTAAATCTTCAATTGTCGAAACAAAAAGCGGATAAAGACAAGCTAATTCAAGAAAATAGAATTGCGAAACGTGAACTTGAAAAAGAATTAGAAGAGCGTGAAAAGTTAATGGCAATTATAAAGGCAGACATGACAAAGTTTGCCTCTCAAATAAAACAAAAACAGCAAGAGGCAGATCGATTAGATAAAGAAATAAATCGACTGATTCGCGAAGCTATAGCTGCATCAAACAAAAAAGCTGGAAAAAAAACATCTACTGGAAAATTTGTATTAACTCCAGCCGATAAGATTGTTGGTGAAAGCTTTGAAGCCAATAAAGGAAGATTAGGTTGGCCAGTTGAAAGAGGTATAGTTAAAGGTAAGTTTGGAAAAACAAGGTCGCTTACCGACAATACAGTAGAGGTTAATAATTCTGGGATTAAAATAGAAACAACAAATGATGCAGATGTAAAAGCGGTATTTAATGGTGAAGTCTCAAGAATTATTGTCGTAAAGAATGCCAACCCAGGTATTATGATACGACATGGAAATTATGTTACTATTTACTATAACCTATCCAAAGTATTTGTAAAACCAGGAGATAAAATTTCTACAGGACAAGTCATTGGCAAGGTGTTTACCAGTAAAATTAGTGGAGAAAGCCTTTTAGATTTTAGGCTGTTTAAGAACGACCAAAAATTGAATCCAGAGTATTGGTTGGCTAAGAATTAAACTTTCACAACAACATATCCGTTTCTTGTTTTTCTATAATGTTTACCGTTAAAGAAGTAATAACGTTTTCCTTTTACCCTTACAACTTTATATTGTCTGGGTAGTTTCTTAACTATAGTTATAGATGCTGGTTGTGTTACAACTACACGTCTTGCACAAGAGCTTAAACTAAGAGTAAAAACAAAAACAAAGGTATAAACTAAAAATCTCATCATTAATACATTTGGCTTGATATAAGACTTATAGTTTTAGAAAAGGTTTAATATTATTAAAATAAAGATGCTGAAATAAATTCAGCATAACAATTTTCACTTTTTTAAATCAACTTTGTCATTCTGAACTTGATTCAGAATCCATTACTCAAAAAGGGCCTTCAATTCAGTTGCATCAGAAGGTTTCATTTTACCAGCTAAAACCAAACTCAATTGCTTTCTTCTAAGTGCAGCATCATAACGTTCTTTTTCTAAATCTGTTTCTGGGATGAGTTCTGGGATTTTTACAGGTCTTCCTGTTTCATCAACTGCAACAAAGGTATAAATGGCTTCATTAGCTTTTATACTTTCTCCAGATTCACGATCTTCAATCCAAACATCCATATAAACCTCCATTGATGAGGTAAATGCACGAGATACTTTTGCTTCTATGGTCACGACACTACCAAGAGGTACAGATCTGTTAAACGCAACATGGTTTACAGATGCAGTTACAACAATACGTCTAGAATGGCGTCTTGCGGCAATACTAGCTGCTCTATCCATTCGTGCTAGTAATTCACCACCAAACAGATTATTTATAGGGTTGGTTTCGCTTGGTAAGACAAGATCTGTAACAACTGTTTTAGACTGGAACGCGGTTCTTGGTTGCATAAATTTTTAAAATTTGTGCAAAGATAAAGGGATTTTAGATTGTAGGTGTACGATTTAGAATTTAAAATGTACTTTATGAAAAATGCCTCAATGAGCACATTCGAAGTAAAAAAGGTTAATCTAATTTCTTTATAAGTAGCCAAGCATCTTTGTTATGCTCATTTCTAATTTTATAAAGCGCTCTTTGAGCTTCGAGTCTGGTCTCAAAACTTGCATAAACTACCTCGTGTAATCCATAACGGTTTTTACCAATCTTTCTGGCCTTATAGCCTTTTTCTCTGAGCTGATTTACTTTTTTATCAGAGTTAGCTTCAATTCTAAAAGCACCAGCTACAATATGGTAATTACCAGTTTGCTTTTCAATAGATAAAGTAGCGGCAGGTAGCGGATTACTGATTATAAAAGTGGCCTCTTGCACTTTTGCATCAAGTTGTGCATTAGCTTCTTCTTGTGCTAATTGGTTGTGGTTTTCAATGGTATTATTGTAGTACTTAAATGCACCAAAACCACTTAATCCTAAAACGATTACAGCAGCCGCAGCATATTTTAACCAATTGTTATTAGAACGTTTTTCTGGAGTAAAGGCAATAGGAGCAGTCTCTTCAATGGTTTCAACTTCTTTTTTGTAAACCTCACGTTTTATGTCTGCTGACGTAAAGTGCGATAAACCAAAGGAGTCTGTTAAGTAATTGATATGACTTGATGGGTTGAAAACAATTTTACCTTCCGTATTTAAAACAAGCTCACCAATGTTTTCAAACTGAATGGTTTCACCTTCAATAAGGTAAGACTTTATGGCTTTTACCTGCTTAGCAATCTTATCATTAGCAGTAGCGTATGGCACTTTTTCTACTTCAGCAATATAGTTAGCTAATAACCCATCATTATTTTGTAATTGCTCATTAAAAGACAATACTTTTTTTGGCGGATAAAACGAGTGAGTTGAGTCGTGCACTCTTGCCGAAACACGATTGGTTAAAAAAGCACCTAATTGTGGTACGGTAATACAATCGTATCGGTATAGAAGGTCGCTAATGTAAGTTTCTAACTGCATACGGAAACAAAGTTAAAAATTTTTAAAAGTGAAAAAAGTTTAAGCTGGTTTAGTTATTAACATCAGAAAAATTTAGTTTCTTGTAGGTTTGAAAATCAATATTTTAAATGACAGAACAAGATCTAATTTATGCTTTAGCGCTTCAGCATGTGCCAAAAATTGGAGCAACAACAGCTAAAAAATTAATTAATCATTGTGGTTCTGCAGAAGCTGTTTTAAAAGAGAAAAAATCAAATCTTCTGCGGATTGATGGTATTGGTACAATAACTATTGAAGGACTTTTTGACGCTATTCATTTTGAAGAAGCTGAAAATGAGTTACGCTTTATTAAAGAGAATAATATAAAGGCACATTATTTTACCGAAGACACTTACCCTGAAAGACTAAAACATTGTATTGATGGACCAATAGTATTGTTTCAATCTGGAAATATTAATTTAAATAACAGGCCAATAATCAGCATTGTTGGAGCTCGAAAAATAACAACAAATGGCATCGCTTTCTGTGAAAAACTGGTAGAAACTCTAGCTCCTTATAACCCTATAATTGTCTCTGGTTTTGCTTACGGAACTGATATTACAGCTCAAAAAGCAGCTATAAAACACAACTTGCAAACCATTGGTTGCTTAGCGCATGGCTTAAATCAGATCTATCCTAAAGTTCATAAGAAGTACGTAGCTGAGGTAGAAAACCATGGTGGATTTTACACCGATTTTTGGAGTACAGATGTTTTTGATAGAAACAACTTTCTAAAACGAAACCGTATCATTGCAGGCCTTAGTGAAGCAACTATCGTTATTGAATCTGCCGAAAAAGGAGGAAGCTTGGTTACAGCAGACATAGCCAATTCTTACGACAGAGAGGTTTTTGCTGTGCCTGGCAGAACAACAGATAGCCAAAGTGTTGGTTGTAACAACCTAATTAAGTTTCAAAAAGCACATTTGTTGTCTGATCCCTTAGATGTACCTTATCTATTGAATTGGCAATTAGAAGACGAGAAAAAGCCTGCCGTTCAAAAACAACTTTTTATAGAGTTAAATGAAGATGAAAAAATCATCTATAACTTTTTAAAAGACAATGACAAAGAACTTTTAGATGTTATAGCCTTTGAATGCAAGATACCAACTTATAAATTAGCAGGTATTTTGCTTAATATGGAATTAAAAGGTGTAGTGAGACCTCTGCCTGGGAAGTTGTTTGAACTTATTTAGTTTTTTTTTTAGTATTGAATACATATGGTATCCAGATGCAATAATCACTGCAACTGCGGCATAAGCTATCCAATCTAACTTTTGTTCATCCAATAGACGCGATATAACGATAAGAATCATGGCAATTATTGTAAACAAAGGACTTAGAAGTTCTTTTTTCATATTAATACCCAACCTTTTCCCTTACACGTTGTAATACGTCATCAGCAACAATTTTTGCCTTTGCAGCACCTTTAGCTAAAATCGCATCAAGTTCGGAAAGGTTATTCATGTAATAATTATAACGCTCTCTTGGCTCAGCAAAACGCTCTAAAATAAGTTCGTAAAGTGCTTGTTTGGCATGACCATAACCGTAATTACCACCTTCATAATTGGTTTTCATCTCAGTTATTTGTTCATCAGAAGCTAGTAAGCTATAAATAGCGAAGCAATTACAAGTGTTCCAATCTTTTGGTTCTTCAAGTGGAGTACTATCAGTTTCAATAGTCATAATCTTTTTACGTAGTTGTTTTTCTGGTAAAAAGATATTGATAAAGTTGTCTCTACTTTTACTCATTTTTTCACCATCAGTACCAGGAATAAGCATGGTGTTTTCTTGCAAACGTTCTTCAGGAAGTATAAAGACCTCACCCATTTTGGCATGAAAACGAGAAGCGACATCGCGTGTAAATTCAATATGTTGTACTTGATCTTTTCCTACTGGAATAATCTCAGCATCATACAACAAAATATCTGCAGCCATAAGCATAGGATACATAAACAGACCAGAGTTAACATCGTCTAAACGATCTGCCTTATCCTTAAAGCCATGCGCTAGTTTCATACGTTTATAAGGAAAAAAGCAATTGAGATACCAAGCTAATTCAGTTACTTGCGGAATATCGCTCTGTCTGTAAAACACAGATTTTTCTACATCTAAGCCTAATGCTAACCATGTGGCTGCTACGGAATAGGTGTTGTATCTTAATTCTTCAGCATTTTTAATCTGAGTTAAGGTATGTAGGTTAGCTATAAACAAATACGATTCGTTATCGCTTTGCTCAGATAGTTCAATCGCTGGGATAATAGCACCTAAAATATTCCCTAAATGTGGTGTTCCTGTACTTTGTATGCCTGTTAGTATTCTTGCCATAGTATTACCTGCACAGGCAGGTATCTTTTTAATACTGCTTTTACTGTGAGACTTCGACAAGCTCAGTCTGACAACAAGTAAAAATCAGTTTTTAAACTTAATTTTTAATCAAAAAGCAAAGATAATTTTTTAGTGGCACTATGAGAAGCGATTTGAATTAAATACTTAGTTTTGAAACCATGGCAATAATAAAGTATCCTTTTTGGGTTTTGTACCGCATTTGGTTCTACATTTTAGTAGCACTGCCAATTATTGTGCTATTTCCTATTCTTTTAATTTCAATATCTAGAGAAAAATGGTACCCATTCTTTTTTAAGTTGGCGCGCTTTTGGGCAAAGTTTATTTTATTAGGAATGGGATTTCATTATAAAGTGTTAAAAGATCAAAATCCAAACCCCAAAAAAAGCTATATGTTTATTGCCAACCATACGTCTATGACAGACATTATGTTAATGTTGGTCTCGGTAAATAACCCTTTTGTTTTTGTGGGCAAAAAGGAATTGGCTAACATCCCATTATTTGGCTTTTTCTATAAACGGACTTGTATTTTGGTTGATAGGAGTAGTGCTAAAAGCAGACAGGCTGTTTTTTTAAGAGCCCAAAGAAGACTGAGGCAAGGATTGAGTATTTGTATCTTTCCTGAAGGTGGAGTTCCAGAAGAGCATATTGTACTAGATGAGTTTAAAGATGGTGCATTTAGATTAGCAATAAATCATAATATTCCAGTAGTACCCTTAACGTTTTACGATAACAAAAAACGATTTTCATATACGTTTTTTAGTGGAAGTCCTGGAATAATGCGAGCTAAGATTCATCAGTTTTTACAAACAGAAAACTTAAAGGTTGAAGACACAAAAGCTTTAAATCAAAAAGCTAGGGCAGTCATCTTAACAGAGCTTAAAGAAAATTTAAAAGTATAATAAAAAAATAAAAAGCCGCCCTAACCACGAGCAGCTTTTGTCATCATTGCATTCATCATTGCTTTGTGTTTGCCTGTCTACCGACAGGAAGATTTGCAATAACCTAACCTAAATTTAAACCTAAAACTTATAACTCAATCCAGTATATAGCCCAATAAAGAATGGTCTATAGTTACCAGACGTGTTATTAAATGTGTTTATTTGATACTTGAACTGAGGTTCAAGATTAAAATTCCATTTTTTTGACAAACTGTAATCAAGTCCTAAACCAAAATTGGCACTAAAACTTGTTGAGTTCATATTGTTAGCTTCGCCAATTAGTGTTGAAGCACCGTCAATGTCTGCATACACTTCATTTTGATTTAAGAAGAATGTACTGAATCCACCAATAACATTTATACCAAATTTTCTATCTAATAAACGGTATTCTAATTCTAAAGGAACTTCTATAAATCCGAAGCGTTGGTCAATATTTCCAGATGCCCTTGAGTTGAATATTTCTGGAGCTGAGTTTCTATCGAACATGGTGCCGCTCATCAATGAAATGTTTTCAAAACCACCTCTAGGATTAATGTTGCCCATTATGGATACTTCTGCATTTGCATTTCTAGAAGCAAATTCGCTACCGCTTAGAGCAAAAACATTAGAGGTGCTTTGACTAAGATTAACTCTGTTAATACCTGCTCTAACTTTTAGTTTGTTGGATATGGCATAAGAACCCGCAATACCATAACTCATATTAATATTACCGCTCTTAGAGTTATTGTTAAACTGTTGGTCTATTGATGAACCTTGACCAAGAGAACTGTAATAAACAGGTGCAACATTAGGCTCAATGCTCCACCTGTTTTGTTCATCTTCTTTTTCTTTTTCATCAATATCTTCTTCCTTATTGTTAATATCAGCAATAGCATCTAAAATAGATTCCTTTTCGGCATCTTCTTTTAATAGCGGAATGTCTTTTTCTCGTTCTTTTTCACTGTCTATACTTGAATCTTCTTTAATATCATTAGATGATGCGTTATCAGTTACAGCAGAATTTTTATTGTCAACAGTATTATTAATAACAGATTTCATTTCAGCATCATTAATGATCTCATCGTCTAATTGACTTTTAGAATTTTCATTACTTAAAGCCACTGTACTGTTATTTTCTTTGTTATTTAATTCAGTTAAACTTTTGTTCGAGTTAGAAGTTGCTTTGGTTTTATTTTCAGTTGAATTCCTAACAACATAAGACTTATTTGTCTTAGAAGAAGTTAATTCTTTTATATTGTTTTGTTCTGCTTCAAAATTTTCATTCTCATTAGAATGAGGAGTTTCAGTTTTGTTAGAATCTGCTACATTAAAATCTGAAGTATCATTACCTCCTTTAGAATTATTTAATTCACTATCTTTTTTGCTGTTTTCAGTATCTACCATTGTAGGAACGATAGTATTGTCTTTATTAGAATTGAACATAGATATGCCTAATGTCAAAAGCAAAGCGATAACTGCAGCGACACCACCAATCTGCCACCACAAAGCAATAACTCTACGTTTTTTCTCTTTCTTGGGAAGACTCTCACTTATGCGATCCCAAACAGCATCATTAGGAGCTACTTCAAAGTCTTTAAACTTCTCCTGAAAAAGTCTGTCTATATTTTTCTTTTCGTTCATTTTTATAACGATTGCGAATTTAAACTCGCTTTGTAATCTTCTATTTTTTCTTTTAAAATCATTCTGGCTCTAGCCAGATTAGATTTTGAGGTTCCTTCAGAAATATTAATCAATTCACTTATTTCTACGTGAGAATAACCATCTAAAACATACAAGTTAAACACTAGCCGATATCTGTCTGGTAGCTCTTGTATGATTTTTAGCAAAAAATCTATACTTACATCTTCATCGTTAATATCTACCGTAACATCTTCAATATTACCTTCGTTAACAATGTCAAACACTCCAACATTTTCTCTGTAGCGTTGCAATGATGTATTTATTGCTATACGTTTTAACCAACCTTCAAAAGAACCTCTATTCTTGTACTGATCTATTTTACTAAATACAGTTATAAATGCATCATGCAAATTATCCTCTGCCTCTGCATAATTTTTGGAGTACTTAAGACAAAGCGAAAATAGTTTACTTGCGTATTGCTTGTATAATTGGCTCTGAGCTTTAGCATCTTGATTTATACATTTTTTTATGAGTTGTTCTAAACTCACATTTTTACAGGAATTAATTAATAATTATCTATTTTCTATAGCGTTAGTTTCTCTGCTATTAACAACAGGTACTTCTACTAAATGATATTGGTCTACTCCGTATTCATCTTTTCCTTGATAAAATTTAAACAGATACACATCATTCCCAGAGACTGTTAAATCAAACCCTACAGTAGTTAATTCATTTTGAGGCTCACAATTATCATCTACGTAAACTGTATTTAAAATAGATACTGTTCTTTGATGTCCTTCAATATCAAACAGAATATTATTGAAGACGTAACACGAACTTGGCTTAACGTAAGATAGTAAAATTTCGTAGGTGTCGCCTTGAATAAAATATTCAGGTATTTCAACACTCTCAACTGGCATAAATTCAGTACGCACTCGAGGGTCAGAATTTTCTAAACCGCATGAAGTTAGAAAACTTAATCCTACAAAAAGTAAAAAAACACGTATACTCATTAGTTTTTAAAAATTAATTCCACCCTGTAGATGCAGAAAGTTCAAAAGGGTTGCGTCGAAAAATAAAAAAAATCCTGTTTTTAGCAGGATTTTTTTTAACTTACTGATTATCATTTATTAAGGCTCGAACTTTTTCTTCCAATTCGTCCATTAAATCAGGGTTATCTTTAATCAATGCTTTAACAGCATCTCGTCCCTGACCTAGTTTTGTGTCTTCGTAGCTAAACCAAGAGCCACTCTTTTTTACGATATCGTGATCAACAGCCAAATCTAAAATTTCTCCTACTTTAGAAACGCCTTCTCCATACATTATATCAAATTCGGCAGTTCTAAAGGGAGGGGCAACCTTGTTTTTTACAACTTTAACTCTAGTCTTGTTACCCATTACATCTCCATTACTATCTTTAATTTGAGTAGAACGTCTTATATCTAACCGAACAGATGCATAAAATTTTAAAGCGTTACCACCAGTAGTTGTTTCAGGATTCCCGAACATTACACCAATTTTTTCACGCAATTGGTTAATGAATATCATAGTACAATTGGTTTTACTAATTGAAGCCGTAAGTTTTCTTAAAGCCTGAGACATCAAGCGTGCATGTAGCCCCATTTTAGAGTCTCCCATTTCTCCCTCTATTTCACTTTTTGGAGTTAAGGCTGCTACAGAATCTACTACAACAATGTCTATAGCTCCGGAACGTACTAAGTTGTCCGCTATTTCTAAAGCTTGCTCACCATTGTCTGGCTGAGAGATAATTAAGTTCTCTAGGTCAACACCAAGTTTTTCAGCATAAAAACGGTCAAAAGCATGTTCGGCATCAATAAAAGCAGCAATACCACCAGCTTTTTGTGCTTCTGCAATAGCATGTAGCGTTAATGTTGTTTTACCTGAAGATTCTGGTCCATATATTTCTATCACTCTTCCTCTTGGGTAACCACCTACACCTAAAGCAATATCTAAACCTAATGAACCAGATGATATGGCATCTACATCCACTATGGCTTGGTCACTCATTTTCATTACGGTTCCTTTTCCGTAGGCCTTATCTAACTTGTCTAAAGTTAATTTTAATGCTTTTAACTTTGCATCTTTTTCACTACTCATTTCTTCTGTTTTCTAAATTATATTGAAATCAAAAATACCACTTATTTTAATTTTTTCAATTTTACGACGCAACCATTTTACACTTTTTACGTCTACTAAATGAAAAAGGAAAAAATTGCTATGAAAAAGACTTGATTAGACCGGTCAAGTAAGCTAATAAAAATCAAAAAAAGTAAACACTTTTAGGTATTTAAAGTTAGTAGTTAGTTTGAAGCACCTTGGCAAATTCAAGGTGCTTTTTTATGCTAGTTGTTTAAAAATAATACCTTTGCATCTATATACATCTAACTAAGTTTTAGTTACGGTGTATATTAATTCTTTAACCTTAAAATTAGTATAGCATGCAACTGTACAATAACTTAAGTGCTAAAGAAAGAGCAGAACTTATCGAAAAAGCGGGAAAAGAGCGCTTAACGATCTCTTTCTACAAGTACGCCAAAATTGGCAATACACAGATATTTAGAAACCATATGTTTTTGGCGTGGGACGCTTTGGATGTTTTGGGTAGAATCTATGTGGCTCACGAAGGTATTAATGCCCAATTATCCGTTCCGGCAGAAAATTTTGAATCCTTCAAAAATCACTTAGACACCATTACATTTTTAGAAAACGTTAGATTAAACATTGCCATAGAGCACGATAATTTTGCCTTTTTGAAATTAAAAGTAAAAGTGCGTCATAAAATTGTAGCTGATGGTCTTAATGACAACACGTTTGATGTAACCAACAAAGGTGTTCATGTTGATGCCGAACAGTTTAATGCGCTTATTGAAGATCCAGATACGGTTTTAGTGGATATGCGAAATCATTATGAGAGCGAGATAGGACATTTTAAAAACGCCATTACTCCAGATGTAGATACCTTTAGAGAATCTTTAGACCTTATTGAAGAAGACTTAAAAGAACACAAAGAAGACAAAAAACTAGTAATGTATTGTACTGGTGGTATTCGTTGTGAAAAAGCCAGTGCTTATTATAAACATAAAGGATTCAAAAATGTATTTCAGCTAGAAGGCGGAATCATAAATTATACTAGACAAGTTGAATCCGAAGGACTAGAAAATAAATTTATAGGTAAAAACTTTGTTTTTGATCAAAGACGATCAGAGCGCATCAGTGATGATGTTATTGCAAGCTGCCACCAATGTGGAAAACCAGCAGATACACATACCAATTGTGCTAATGAAGCATGTCATTTATTGTTTATTCAATGTGATGAATGCAAGGAAAAGATGGAAAATTGCTGTTCTTCACACTGCCAAGAGGTCATAAAACTGCCTTACGAAGAGCAAAAGAAACTGCGCAAAGGGCAAGGCAACAGTAATGATATCTTTAAAAAGGGGAGAGCTGATCACTTACCTTACAAAAAGGATTTACGAAACATTTTTGAAACCCAACGAAAAGAGCGCATTAAATGAATATTTACAAGCTATTACAGCTCAACAGAAAAATAAAAAACTATAGAATTAAGTTTCTAGGTCTTTATCTGTTGCATAAATTCAATAAGCGCTATCTGGCCGTAAATTTAGATCCTGTTTTGGCGTGTAACCTGCGTTGTAAAATGTGTTATTTTACCGATGCAGATTATGTAAAAACACTAAAAGGACAGTTTAAAGAAGGCGATTTAGAACAGGTTGCAAAAACGATTTTTAGTCGTGCCTTAAAATTACAAATAGGTTGCGGTACAGAGCCAACACTATATAAGAATTTGGTTAGAATTGTAGAATTGGGCAAGCAACACAAAGTGCCCTATATGTCCACAACTACAAACGCAAACTTACTTACTAAGGAAACCATTGAGCCGCTTTTAAAAGCTGGACTTAATGAGTTTACTATCTCGCTTCATGGTGTTACTAAAGAGAGCTATGAAAACTTCATGAAAAAAGCGAGTTACGAAAAATTCCAAAATGCTTTGAAAGCGTTTGTAGAACTTAAAAAGACTTACGATTTTAAAGTAAGAATAAACTACACCTTTAATAAAGACAACTTTTACGAACTCAAGGATTTCTTTAAGCATTTTAACGGAGAAAGTTTCGATATTCTTCAGCTAAGACCAATACAAAAGATTGGGAATACCGAGTATAATGATTTTGATGTAACTTCATTAGAAAATGATTACTTAAGCCTTATAAAAGACGTCAGGCAACAGTGTTCGGATCATCACATCATCTTAATGGCACCAAATAGCTTGTCAGTACTAAAAGGAGAGAATGATTCTAGTTTTGTTTTCGATTATACCTTCTGTTACGTTTCACCAAATAAATTTTGGAAAGACGGATTTAATTGGCGTGAAGAATCATTCAATGACTTCTCCAAGAAAATAGGTTGGAGCAAATTGTTGCTATCCAATGCCTTTAAAACAAAATCTGAACTTAGATCACTATCTAATAAACTTAACTACGACATAGAATTTAATTAAAAGGAGAGCCTAATAAGATGCAAAAGATAGAACTTATGGCACCTGCAGGAAATTTCGAATCCCTGCAAGCCGCATTAGATAATGGAGCAGACTCGGTGTACCTTGGAGTAGAGCAACTAAATATGCGTGCCAGAGCTTCAATAAATTTCACATTAGATGATTTAGAAGAAATTACCAAGCGCTGTAAAGCAAAAAATGTTAGGACATATTTAACGCTAAATACCATTATTTACGATCATGATTTGTCGATTGTAAAAACCTTAGTTAAAAAAGCAAAAGAAGCAAACATTACGGCTGTTATAGCTATGGACCAAGCTGTTATTGCAATAGCAAGAGAGTTTGATATGGAAGTACACATCTCAACGCAAATAAATATTACTAATTTAGAAACTGTAAAGTTCTATGCCATGTTTGCAGATACCATGGTACTTAGTAGAGAGTTGAGTTTACGCCAAGTAAAGCATATTACAGAACAAATAGAGAAGGAACAAATTAAAGGACCCTCTGGAAGATTAGTAGAGATCGAAATTTTTGGTCATGGAGCACTCTGTATGGCAGTATCTGGTAAATGCTATATGAGTTTACATACTTACAATTCCTCTGCTAATAGAGGAGCATGTAAACAGAATTGCAGAAAGAAATATACAGTTATAGATCAAGAAACCGGAGTGGAAATGGAGCTGGATAATGAGTATATAATGTCGCCAAAAGATTTATGTACCATAGACTTTTTAGATCAAGTTTCAGATGCAGGCATTAAAGTTTTAAAAATTGAAGGAAGAGGTAGAGCACCAGAATATGTGGCTAAAGTAATTAAGTGCTACAGAGAAGCCATAGATAGTCTAGAAAATGGAACATACTCCAAAGAACAAGTTATCTCTTGGATGCAAGACTTAGAAAAAGTATATAATAGAGGATTTTGGAGTGGCTATTACTTAGGACAGAAGTTAGGAGAGTGGAGCAAGGGTTCTGGCAGTCACGCTACCCAAAAGAAAGTTTACATAGGCAAAGGGGTTCATTATTTTCCAAAAGCTAAAGTCGGAGAGTTTAAGATTGAGGCTTATAATATTTCGCTTGGTGATACGATTTTAATCACGGGTCCAACCACAGGAGCTAAAGAGTTTGAACTAAAAGAAATGCTAGTAAATGACAAGCCACAAGAAAACGGCACTAAAGGAGATGCTATAACAATACCTTTAGATTTTAGAATAAGACCATCAGACAAATTATACAAAATTGTAGAAAATAAAGTTGAAGCCTAATGGTTGTTATCACCTTACAGCGTAACAAGTGTATTGGTTGTAATTATTGTGTGGAGTTGGCGCCACAACAATTTCAGATGTCTAAAAAAGACGGTAAGTCTGTGTTGTTGCATGCAGAAGAAAAGAAAGGGTTTTTCACGCTAAAGTCAAAGGATTATGAGATTTTAGAACCTAGTCAAAATGCTTCAAAAGCCTGTCCGGTAAATATTATTAGCGTGAAAGATGTTTAAAAAAAAGTGCTTCGGTTTTTTTACTGAAGCACTTTTTTTAATTCATAATAGTTTATTTATTGCTTTATGAGCTTAATGATTTTTTTATCGTTTCTTTCTCCATAAAGAGTTATAAAATATAATCCGTTAGATAGTTGTGCCAAGTTAATTTGTTTTATACCTGATGAAGAGTTGTCCTCTAATTTTAAAACAGATTTCCCTGAGACATCGACAACATCTAGCCTTTTAATTTTTACGGTTGAATTGACACTTACAACATCATTAAACGGATTAGGAAAAATAGAGGTGTTCTCTAAAGTTGCTTCCTCAACACTTAAAGTTCCAACATTAAAAGTATGTGTTGTTGTTTCTCCCATATAAGTAACTTCCCACTTCCATTCGCCCTCTATATTTGGAAAGGCATTCCACCTCCACCACGAGAGTTGGTAGTAGTCCGTTAAGTTATAACTCCAATTAAACAAATCTGTATTATCAGGTTTTATAATTCTTAGATTCAAAGAGGTTCCAGGTTCTTGGTCCCTAAGAAAAACAGTAAAAAAGACATTATCATTAAGATTAAATTGATTGCTTAAATTAGGAATTTCAGTTGTTGGACAGGTATTAAACACAGGATCTGCGGTATGTGTTAATGCTGCATTTAAAGCTGGGTTTAAATATGGTTTTTGAGATTGCCACCAAGAGTCTACATTCATTGTATTGCAAGTACCAGCATAAGGGTCTACTAATTGATTGTAAGTATTATCGGTGTGTACTTCAAAATGTAAATGAGGACCAGTTGAAACACCTGAGCTTCCCATAACACCCAAAAACTCACCCTCTGCGACCATGTCGCCAACATTTTTTGAGGTTAAAGACCCGCTTTTTAAATGTCCGTACCAAGCAATACTGCCATCGCTATGTTGAACATACACTGCATTCCAAGGAGTAGTGGTGCTAAAGTCACAACTACGATCAAAGTTGCCATCTCCTTTTGCAATTATCTGCCCAGCAGCAGCGGCAATTATTTCCACTTGGTCATTATCCATGGCATACCAAGTAAATGGCCAAGAAAAAATATCGACTCCTTGATGGTTGTAGCCGCCTGTAGTATCATAAGTTTTTGTACCACAGTTATAATCCGTAAGTTGATTAGGTGTGTTTGGGTTATGATCCACGTAGTTAGATATTCCCCAAATAGAATTATAGTTTACGGTCGAAGATTTTTGAACAGGCCATATAAAGAGTGGATGAGTACCTCTTTTAGCATTGTTAAAAGCTAAGGTGTTGTTGCGCTTTAGTATTTCTATATTTTCATTTAACTCTTCAAAAATGGCATCACGTTGTTCATGTGTCAAGCATACCGAGTTATCAGTAGTTCTAATAAATTCTCCACCATAAACTTCAGATGGAGCATTTTGTGAATAGCCTAGTCTAAAAGCTACAATCAGAGTCAATAAAGTAGTTTTTGCTTTCATAATTTCAATGTGTTGATTTTTACTTACATCGAAAAGATTAAAAAATGTGAGCATTGGAGAACAAAAATCTTTTAAAAAGAGTTTCTTACTTCTAAAAGGTTGCCTTAGTTAACTAAAGAAATAATAGTATCTTTACTCTTTAGTAATTTTATGAATCCTTTATTTAGGCTTACATAGCTTAAATTCAATATATAGTTTAATATGGCTTGCAACAGTTGCACAACTGATAAAGACGGTCAACCAAAAGGATGTAAAAATAATGGGACTTGCGGTACAGATAGCTGCAATAAACTCACTGTTTTTGACTGGTTGGCCAATATGTCACTTCCAAACGGACAAGAACCTTTTATGGGTGTTGAAGTACGTTTTAAAAATGGAAGAAAACAATATTATAAAAATACCGAAAACCTTACCCTAAGCATTGGTGATATCGTTGCTACTCAAGCAAAATCTGGTCACGATGTTGGTATGGTAACCTTAACTGGTGAATTGGTGCGTGTACAGATGAAGCGTAAAAAAATAGATATTGACGATCCGGAAAATGTCTTAAAAATTTATCGCAAAGCATCACAAAAAGATATAGATATTTGGTCTAGTTCCAGAGACAAGGAAGAACCGATGAAGGTAAAAGCACGTCAGTTTGCCATAGACCTTAATCTTAAAATGAAAATATCTGATATCGAATACCAAGGAGATGGTAGTAAGGCGACCTTCTACTATACAGCAGAAGAACGTGTAGATTTTAGAGAGCTAATCAAGGTTTTTGCCAGAGAATTTAAAACAAGGATTGAGATGCGCCAGGTTGGTTTTAGACAAGAGGCAGCTAGACTTGGTGGTATTGGTTCTTGTGGAAGAGAATTATGCTGTTCTACTTGGCTAACTGATTTTAGATCGGTGAGTACTTCTGCAGCCAGATATCAGCAATTATCCTTAAATCCTTTAAAGTTAGCAGGACAATGCGGAAAGCTTAAATGCTGCCTTAATTATGAGTTAGATGCCTATTTAGATGCCTTAAAAGCGTTTCCTAAAAGCGACACTAAGCTATATACTGAAAAAGGAACTGCAGTGTGCCAAAAGACAGATATTTTTAAAGGCCTTATGTGGTATGCTTACGAAGGTGAATGGATGAACTGGCATGTTATCACTGCCGAACAAGCCAATGAAATTATTGCCAAAAACAAGAAAAAGGAAAAAGTGGCCAGTATTGAAGAATATGCAGCAGAACACATACAAGACACTAAAACAGAATTTGAAAACGTTGTAGGTCAGGATAGTTTAACACGCTTTGATAATCCAAAACCTAAAAAGAAACGTAACAAGAATAGGAACAGAAACAAAAAACGTAACAAAAATCGCAATCAAAAACAAAATGCAAAAAAGAACTAAAGGGTTGTTAATAGCACTTGTAAGTTTGTTTTTGATTACAAGTTGCGACTCTAAAGCAGAGTACGATGAGTATAAATCTGTTCCAGATAAGTGGCATAAAGATTCAATAGCAACCTTTAATTTTAAAGCACCAGACACAATAAATAATTATAATCTTTACGTTAATCTAAGAAACAATAATGATTATGCGTTTAGTAATTTATTTCTCATCGTAGAGTTAAATTATCCAAATGGAAAAGGAGTAACGGACACTTTAGAGTATAAAATGGCTGCTCCAAACGGTGAGCTCTTAGGTTCAGGGTTTACAGATATTAAAGAAAACAAACTTTGGTATAGAGGTTATAAATCTCCCTTTAAGTTTACAGAAAACGGAGATTATAGCGTAAATATTCAACATGCTATGCGAAAAAACGGAGAGGTTAACGGTGTTGATAATTTAGAAGGAATTACAGATATAGGTTTTAGGGTGGAATCAGCTCAAAATTAGGTGTTATGGCAAAAAAGAAGACAACAAAATCTAAAACAGAAACCGTAGATTTTTTTAAATATGTAAGATGGTTCTGGATGTTATTTACAGGTGGAATTCTTGCAATTATACTGCTGTTCCTTTTTGCATCTTGGGGTCTTTTGGGTGAAATGCCAGACCATACCAAATTAGAAAATCCTGAAACTAATTTAGCCACAGAAATCATTTCTTCAGACGGTGTTACACTAGGTAAGTTTTATTTTAATGATAACAGAACACCCATTGGTTATGAAGATCTACCAAAAAACTTAGTCGATGCGCTTATAGCAACTGAAGATATTCGTTTTTACGACCACTCAGGTATCGATGGAAGAGGAACGTTACGAGCTATATTTAAACTAGGGAGCGGAGGTGGAGCTAGTACCATATCTCAGCAGTTGGCAAAGCAATTATTTACGGATCAAGTGTCTAAAAATAAGATTGAAAGGGCACTTCAAAAAGTTAGGGAATGGATTATTGCAACTCGTTTAGAGCGTCAGTACACCAAAGAAGAAATTATTGCTCAGTACTTTAATATTTACGATTTTGGGAACAATGGTGATGGAATTCGTTCCGCATCTAGGATTTATTTCGGTAAAGAACCTAAAGATTTAGAACTCAAAGAATCTGCAATGCTAGTCGGAATGTTTAAAAATTCAGCCTTGTATAATCCTAGGAGAAATCCCGAAGGTGTTAAGAATAGACGCGATGTTGTATTGGCCCAAATGTATAAGTACGATTTCATTTCCGAAGAAGTTAAAGACTCTCTTCAATCTACTGAACTAGACCTTAATTATACACCAGAATCTCACCGAGAAGGAATTGCAACTTATTTTAGAGAATACCTAAGAGCTTTCATGAAAGATTGGGCAAATGAAGAAGGTAATAGAAAGCCAGATGGTTCTAAATACGACTTGTATAGTGATGGATTAAAAGTGTTTGTAACCATTGATTCGCGCATGCAAAAATATGCCGAAGATGCTATTGAGTTGCATATGCCAAGACTTCAAGCAGAGTTTGATCATCAAAATACACCAGACAGAAATCCTACAGCACCTTTTCTTGAATTAACAAAATCTGAGGTCAATGATTTACTAAAAGCAGGGATGCGAAGAGGTGAACGTTGGAGGATTCTAAGAGAACAGGGCAAGTCAGAAAAAGAAATAGAAGCATCATTTCATAAACCTGTTGAAATGACAGTTTTTAAATGGATAGATGGTAAGCCTGGTGAAGTAGATACGGTTATGAAACCAATAGACTCTATGCGTTATTACAAATCATTTTTACGTTCTGGTATGATGTCTATGGACCCTTCTAATGGCCATGTGAAAGCTTGGGTTGGTGGCATGAACTACAAGCATTTTAAGTACGATATGGTTAAGCAAGGCAAGAGACAAGTTGGGTCTACTTTTAAGCCATTTGTTTATGCGACTGCTATTGACCAATTGCAACTGTCACCTTGCGATACTATGGCACGTACACCTATCACTATCGAGGCGAATAAATTTGGTAACCCAAAAGCTTGGACCACTAAAAATTCTGATGGTAAGTACGATGGCTTTCAAACTTTAAAGGCTGCATTAGCTAGTTCAACCAACACTATTACAGCGCGACTTATGAATGAGGTTGGTCCGCAACCAGTTGTAGACATGGCCAAAAAATTAGGTGTAGAACAAGATATAGATGCTGTTCCTGCTATTGCATTAGGAACTCCTGATATTAGTTTATACGAGATGGTTGCAGCCTATTCTACTTTTGCCAATAAAGGCGTATACAATAAACCAGTTTTGGTAACACGTATAGAGGATAAAAACGGAACAGTATTGTATCAATTTAAACCGGAAAGTAAAGATGTTCTAAGCGAAGAAGTTGC
>JASBSA010000029.1 GCA_030149175.1 Winogradskyella sp.
TTTACACCATTTTCAAACGGATTTTCATTAGAATCTAAGAAAATCATTTGGTTTGAAGTTGCATCCTTAAACTCATCTCTCGCAGAAGAATACGGTTTTAAGTCTGCTATGTTTGGTCTGACTAAGTTATTTATGTTGAAATTTGTTTTCATGTAATTTGATTTTCGTCAGTTCGAGTGATTTTCTTTTGAAAATCGTATCGAGACCTTTTGCATCTCGATAAAATTTCTCATTCTTCGAAATCACTCGATGTGACGTTTGCTATATATCTTTTAATCTAATCGAAACTGCGTTTTTATGCGCTTGTAATCCTTCGGCTTCAGCCATTAGTTCTATGGTGTTTCCTATGTTTTTTAAACCTTCTTTTGTGATGTTTTGAAACGTAATCGCTTTTGTAAAACTATCTAAATTTACGCCAGAATAGGCTTTACTAAATCCATTGGTTGGTAATGTATGATTGGTACCAGACGCATAATCACCAGCACTTTCTGGTGTGTAATTGCCTATAAATACCGAACCTGCATTTTGAATACCATCGACATAAAAGTCGCCGCTTTTAGTTGCTACAATAAAGTGTTCTGGACCATAATCATTGATTAATTCTAATGCCTCTTCATCAGTTTTTACTAAAATAGATTTTGAATTATTGATAGCTTGTTGCGCAATGTCTTGTCTTGGTAACGCCTTGATTTGTGAGTTAATTTCAGTTTCAACTTCATTTATAAAACTCTCAGATGTTGATACTAAAATCACTTGGCTATCTGTTCCGTGTTCTGCTTGACTTAATAAATCTGAAGCCACATAACTTGAATTGGCGCTATCATCTGCAACAACCAACAATTCGCTTGGTCCTGCAGGCATATCGATTGCGACACCATATTTAGTAGCCAATTGCTTTGCAACAGTTACAAATTGATTTCCTGGACCAAAGATTTTATACACTTGCGGAATAGTTTCAGTTCCAAATGTTAATCCAGCAATCGCTTGAATACCACCAACTTTTATGATTTTTGTTACACCGCAAAGTTGAGCTACATACAAAATTTCGTTCGCAATTTTACCGTCTTTATTTGGTGGCGAACATAACACAACTTCTTTACAACCAGCGATATTTGCTGGAATGGCTAGCATTAAAACTGTTGAAAATAAAGGCGCTGTACCAGCAGGAATATAAATTCCAACTTTTTGTATGGCACGTTTTTCTTGCCAACAGGTAATTCCGATAGATGTTTCTACACTTACCTTTTCTGTTTTTTGTGCTTTGTGGAACTTTTCAATATTTGACTTTGCTTGGTTAATTGCAGCTTTTAGTTCTGATGATAATTTGGAAGATGCCTCTTCGATCTCTTGAGCAGTTACAAGATTAGATTGTAAATCTGCACCATCAAATAAGCTAGTATACTTTTTTATTGCAGCATCACAATTACGTTGTACATCTTCAAAAATTTGATTTACCGTACTTTCTATATCGTTAACGGTTTGTGTTGGTCGTTTTAAAAGTTCTGACCACGTGTTTTTATTTGGATATTTTATTGTTTTCATATTCATTTCCCACGAAAGTGGGAATCTTTTTTAGTGTTGTTGTGTTATTAAGTTTTTGCTTATAGACTAAAAGGTCTTCGACTAGCTCAGTCTGACAATTATATTTCAATGAGATGCTGAATCAAGTTCAGCATGACAATTACTTAAAGCACCATATTTTCAATCGGACAAACTAATATGCCTTCTGCTCCATTTGCTTTTAATTCGTCAATAATTTCCCAAAAATCATTTTTATTGATTACGGAATGTAATGAACTCCAACCTTCTTCAGCTAATGGTAAAACGGTTGGACTTTTCATTCCTGGTAAAATATTTATAATGTCATCAACTTTGTTATTTGGTGCGTTAAGTAAGACGTAACGTGAGTTTCTTGCTTTTAAAACCGATTGTAATCTAAATTGAAGTTTATTTAAAATGACTTGATTTTCAGGTGAAATTTGAGGTGAAACTGCTAGAACAGCTTCCGATTTTAAAATGATATCAACTTCTTTAAGGTTATTTTTAAATAAGGTGCTTCCGCTAGACACAATGTCTACAATTGCATCTGCTAAACCAATGTTTGGAGCAATTTCTACAGAACCGTTAATGATGTGCAAATTAGCGTTAACATTGTTGTCTTTTAAAAATTGATTTACTGTGTTTGGATACGAAGTAGCGATGCGTTTTCCTTCTAAATCTTTAATGGATTTATAGCTTTTTCCTTTTGGAATTGCTACAGACACCTTACAGCTAGAAAATCCTAATTTCTCTGCGATAGTGATGTCTTGTCCTTTTTCTACCAAAACGTTTTCACCAATAATGGCTACGTCTACAACGCCATCTATTAAATACTGTGGAATATCTCCGTTACGTAAATAAAAGACTTCTAAAGGAAAGTTTTTAGCTGAAGCTTTGAGTTGGTCTTTACCGTTATCGATAGCGATACCAACGTCTTTGAGGATTTTCATCGAATCCTCGTTTAATCGTCCTGATTTTTGAATTGCAATTTTTAGTTTACTCATTTTTCTTTTTTAGTTAAAAGTGTTTGAGTAAATCTTTTTGGATAAGATTCCTGTTTTCACAGGAATAAAAAAACCGCTTGATTTACTCAAACGGTTTTAAAAATATCTTGGTTTTATTCAATACATTTTCAGCTCGCTTGAGTGCAAGTATGAAAATAATGATGATGTAATTGAATAAAAGTCATGTCTTGTTTTCTTATTTACAAAGATTGTAAATTAAATTTTACAAATCCAAATCAATTTCAATTTTTATGAAAAATTTAAACTATTGGTTTCCTAAAATAATAGGCATTCCGCTATCTCCAGAACCGATAATAACTACTTTACTATTAGGCGATTCAGCTAATTTATTTGTTGCTTCAATACCTTTATCTTGTAATATTTTGTCGGTTAAGGATGCACTTAAAATTTTGTTCGCCTGTGCTTTACCTTCTGCTTCAATGATTTGTCGTTCGGCCTCTTTTTCTGCAGTAACCAATCTAAACTCATATTCTAAAGATTCTTGTTCCTGTTTAAGTTTACGCTCAATAGCATCTTTGATAGTTGGTGGTAAAGTAACATCACGCACAAGAATTTCATCTAGAACAATGTATTGATCATCAACGATTTTTTTAGTTTCTTCAAAAATTTCTTTCTGAATGGCGTCTCGCTTACTAGAGTATAATTGTTCTGGCGTATAACGACCAACCACACTACGTGCAGCAGATCTTATGGTGGGCAGAATAATTCTATTTAGGTAATTCTCGCCTATTTCTTGATGTAATTTCCCTAAATTCTTCTCATCAGGTTTGTACCAAGCAGAAGCATCCAATTGAATATCCAATCCGTTTGAAGAAAGCACCTTCATTTTTTCGAAAATTTCTTGTCTACGCACTTCGTAAACATACACTTTGTTCCACGGTGCGACAATATGAAATCCTTCTCCCAAAGGTGGCTCATCAGTAACAACACCTCCACCAAAGGTTTTATAAAGTACTCCTGCTTCACCTGAGCCGATAGTAACAGCCGATTTTGCAATAATGATAATTAAAAGAACAATTCCGACTAAAATTGGTAATCCTATTTTTGGTAATTTTTCCATTTTCAAAGTTTTTATATTAATCCGTTATACTTTCTAATAAACCACTCAACAAATAAGCTTAAAGCTATTAGTACAAGTAGATATTTCCAGTCTATCAAAGGTACAACATTTTTAGTGCTTTTTTGAATAGTTGCATATCTGTTGTCTGAAAGCAATTCTGAAATTAAATTATCTGTTTCATCAAAAAAGATAGCGTTGCCCTCACTATTTTCCGCTAAGGCCTTGAGCTTTTCTACATCTGCATTTAAAAACTGTTGTTCAACATTGTATTCTAAAACTTCAAAATTGCCTGAAGCGGCAATGGATTCCTTATTATGCTTTATTGTAAAGTTGTAAACTCCAGCCTCTATGCCACTTAAATCTACACTGTAATTGCCATTATTTAATAAAAGTGGGACTTCTCTAATATTGCCGTTGTCTTTATTTTTAAGAATTATTGTCAGTGCAGCCGAATTATCAAATTCATAGTTTTTATTGAAATACTGTGCTGAAATGATGACATCATCATTACCGTTGTAAAACGACTTGTAATCAATATTAAGTCGACTTCTTTTTTTAGAAGAGCTAAGATATTGTACTAATTTCCCAATAAAATTATCGAAATCATTAAAGCTCTCAGACTCTAAAAAAGATTGTGCTCTCCACCTCCAGATACCTTCACCAGATAACAGTGCATGCTTTGTGTTATTAACTTCGAAAGTAGATAACATTGGTTGATTAGTGTCTATACCATTTACCGTTTTAGATAAAATAACGTCGTTGGGCACGCTAAATTCAATTGTACCAAATTCTGATTGTAACGGTGGGTAATCCTCAAAACTTAAATTATCAATGATAAATGTATTGTAATTTCTATTTAATTGCGGTTGAAAATCTTCTGATTGATTGGTCACAGTCTGTTTGAAAGCAGATTGTAAATTGTTTAATAAACTAAAGTTTGTTGTATTACCTGTAATTATAAAACTATTTAAATTTTGACTGGAAATTTCCTTTAAAACGTTATTGAAATTGTTTGTAGGTTGATATAAAATAACTAATTGATAATCATTTATTTTAGTGGAATAGTCTTGAGGTTTAAGAATATCTACATTGCGCTGTTCGTTGCTTTCTATCGACTTTTTAATGGCACCTAAATCTGGGTGAATAATATCCGAAACAAGAGCAATATTGGTTTTTTGATCTATGACTTCTACACCAAAATTTTTAGAATTATTTACAGTATTTTTTTCTTGAGATAATGGTACTAATTCTGCTCTGTATGTTTTTACACCTACCGAGTTTGCTGGTAGTGTTGTGGTAACAATTTCAGACGTTTTTGTGGCATCAAATTGAATTGATTTTCTAAAAACCATAGAATTACCAGACCATATTTTAATTTCTGTTACCACAGGTTCTGACCCATTATAATTTGCTATTATTTCAACAGGAAACTTGTTTTTTAAAAATACATAGCGATTAACGTTGAGTTGTTTGATGCTTAAATCTGTATATATTGTAGAGTCCCCTAAAATCACTGGATAAATTGGTTGTTTTACCGAACTTGAAACAAAGCTATAATCTGTACCATAGGTTTGGTTTCCATCACTTAACAATACAATTGGTGCAACTTGGTTTGAGTATACCTCTCCTATTTGTTTTAGGGCATTTGAAATATTAGATTGGTGCTCTAAAAAGTTTAAAGAATCTAGTGGTTTAAAAGATTTTCCAAAACTATAGGTTTCAATATTAAATCGTTTGTTAACCTCAGGGTTGTCTGTTATTGATTTTAAAATGTTGTTTACATTTTTGTCTTGATCTAAATAAGAAACAGACTCAGAGTTATCAACAGCTACAACAAGAATTGGCTTTTCATCATAATAAGTATTTGTTTCAAACTTAGGGTTAATGAGTAGTAGAAGTACTGCAAAAAAAGACACAGTCCGTAACATAGTTAATGTAGCCTTAAGCTTAGTATTCAGCTTAGATTTATAAACATATTGAAACAGCGCTAATAAAAGCGCTGTTATAAATGCTAGAATAATATAGAATACGCTACTTTCTGTCAATGACTTATTGTTTTACATTAATTATATCAAATGCATCTAAAAACTTATTTAAATTTTCAGAATTAAGACTTCCTTCCATGGCTATAACTTGAGTTACATACATAACATTATCAACTAAATAGGCATTCATAAATAACTCCATTCCTGTTGTAGTAATCTTTATTTTTCGACCTGGATAACCGTTTAATGAAATATTTTCATCAGATTCTAAAGTTCCATTAACATTGGTTACTGCACCATTTACAGCACCATCTAGTACAGATTTTACTTTTTCATCTGATATATCTGAAAACTGATCCTCAGGATAGTCACTTCTTATAACACCATAATAAACGTTATCTCCTGTGGTTGAAGAAGAATAAGCAACCATATGCATATCTAACTCACCTACAGCAGTTTGTAATTGTTGAACTGTTCGTTCTGGAGTTCCAGGGAATTCTGCCACAAAAGCAAGATCTTCGGATTTATATTTCTCCCAATCTTGAGCCGTTACTGTAAAAACAGAAATAAATAAAAAGATGGATGATAAAAACAATTTCATGGTTAAAATATTTAATTATAAAATTTAGTGTACTAAGCAGGCATTATGTTAACATACCTCCATCTACATTTAGGGTCTGCCCGGTGACGTAAGCACTCATGTCACTTGCTAAAAATACACAGGCATTTGCGATATCTTCTGGAGTTCCTCCACGTTTTAATGGAATTGCAGCTCTCCAACCTTTAACTGTATCTTCATCTAATTTTGCAGTCATTTCAGTTTCGATAAATCCTGGTGCAATCACATTACTTCTAATATTTCTCGAACCTAACTCTAAAGCAACAGACTTAGAAAAACCAATGATACCAGCTTTAGAAGCTGCATAATTGGTTTGTCCTGCATTACCCTTGACACCAACTACAGAACTCATATTAATGATTGAGCCTTTTCGTTGCTTAAGCATTGTACGTTGAACAGCCTTGGTCATATTAAATACGGACTTTAAATTTACTTCAATAACTTTATCAAAGTCCTCCTCTCCCATTCGCATTAATAAATTATCCTTTGTGATACCTGCATTATTTACCAATATATCAATTGAGCCAAACTCTGCTACAACGTCATCTGCTAATTTTTGCGCTTCCTCAAAACTTGCGGCATTACTTTGGTAGCCTTTAGCTTTGATTCCTTTACTATTCAGTTCTTTTTCTAGTTCATTTGCTGCTTCAACAGAAGAACTGTATGTAAATGCCACGTTAGCGCCATGATCTGCAAAAATTTCAGCAATGCCTTTACCGATACCTCTACTAGCACCTGTAACTATGGCTGTTTTGCCTTCTAATAATTTCATATTTAATAGTGTTGATTAGTTATGTTTGTTTTCTTAGATGTCTTTCAAATATAATAATTACAAATTGCACCAAATAAAAAAACCTTACAAGATTTTGTAAGGTTTTTAACAGTTTATGATAAAGTTATTAGCCTAAAACTTCAGCTACTTTCTTTCCTATTTCAGCAGGAGAATCTACAACGTGAATTCCACATGCTCTCATAATTTTCTTTTTTGCTTGCGCAGTATCATCACTACCACCTACGATAGCTCCAGCATGACCCATTGTACGACCAGCAGGTGCAGTTTCACCAGCTATAAATCCAACTATAGGTTTTTTACTTCCGCTAGCTTTGTACCAGTTGGCAGCATCAGCTTCTAGTTGACCACCAATTTCTCCAATCATGACTACTGCTTCAGTTTCTGGATCATTAATTAAAAGTTCTACAGCTTGTTTGGTTGTAGTACCTATAATTGGATCACCACCTATACCGATGGCCGTTGTAATACCCAATCCTTGTTTTACAACTTGGTCTGCAGCCTCATAGGTTAATGTACCAGATTTTGAAACAATACCAACTTTACCAGATTTAAAAACAAATCCTGGCATAATACCAACTTTAGCTTCACCTGGAGTAATAACACCAGGACAGTTAGGACCAACTAATCTACAGTCTTTATCTTTAATATAATCTGCAGCTTTTACCATATCAGCTACAGGTATACCTTCAGTAATTGTAATAATAACTTTGATTCCAGCATCAGCAGCTTCCATAATTGCATCAGCAGCAAATGCTGGTGGAACAAAAATAATCGTAGTATCTGCTCCTGCTTTTTCAACCGCTTCTGCAACAGTATTGAAAACTGGTTTTCCAAGATGTTCTTGGCCACCTTTTCCTGGTGTTACACCACCTACGACATTTGTTCCATATTCGATCATCTGACCTGCATGAAATGTACCTTCACTACCTGTAAAACCTTGAACAATGATTTTAGAATCTTTATTTACTAAAACGCTCATTTGATATTGTTATTTTTAAGTTTTTATAATTTTAAGCTGCACAAAAATAAGTCTTTTAAAACGTATTTACGAGCCCTTTTTACTTTTTCTATATGGAATTATAAATCTTTTAATTTTTGAAGAATTTCAGGGATTTTCTTAATAGATGCTATTTCTTTATACTTAGATCTAAAATCATCTGCAGGAATACCAAAATAGCTCTTATGACCCTCTAATGACTTGCTTACTCCTGCTTTTGCAGAGATGACTGCCTTGGTTCCAATGGTTACGCCACTGGTAATACCAACTTGTCCCCAAATAGTGACCTCATCTTCTATTACAGTACAACCAGCAATACCTACATGAGATGCGATTAAACATTTTTTGCCTACGACAGTATCATGTCCTATTTGAACCTGATTATCAATTTTAGTGCCTTCTTTTATGGTAGTATCTCCAGTAACACCTTTGTCTATAGTACAGCCAGCACCAATATCTACATTATTTTCTATAACAACACGACCACCAGAAATTAACTGATCAAACCCTTCAGGACGCTTTTTGTAATAAAATGCACTTCCGCCTAAAACTGTGTTCGCATGAATTATGACATTGTCACCAATAACTGCATCGTCATAAATACTAACGTTAGAATGTATAATGCAATTCTTACCTATTGTTACATTATGACCAATAAAACAATTTGGTTGAATAATGGTGCCTTCACCTATTTTAGCATCTTCAGCTACTGTAACATTGGCTGATTTGAAAGGCTTGAAATGAAGTGTTAACTTATTGAAATCTCTAAAAGGATCATCTGAAATTAGCAGTGCTTTTCCTTCAGGACATTCCACCTCTTTATTGATTAATACAATGGTAGCATGAGATTGAAGCGCTTTATCATAGTATTTAGGGTGATCTACAAAAACTATGTCGCCTGGTTCTACAACATGTATTTCATTCATTCCTAAAACAGGAAAGTCATCTTGGCCAACATAATCCGTACCAATTAGGTTGGCTATTTCTTTTAATGAATATTGTCTAGGAAATTTCAAACTATATAATTTTGAGTATGAGGAATGACAATTATTCTTTGATACGCTCTTTATAAGTCCCTTTTTCGGTCTCTATTTTAATCTTGTCTCCTTCATTAATAAACAAAGGTACATTGACTTCGGCTCCAGTCTCTACAGTTGCAGGTTTTGTGGCGTTTGTGGCTGTATTTCCTTTTACACCTGGCTCAGTGTGCGTAACTTCTAAAATTACAGTAGCAGGCATATCTACAGACAATGGCATATTATCCTCAGTATTAATTTGAATAGTTACAATTTCACCTTCTTTCATTAAGTCTGCTCTATCTAATGCAGATTCTAACAACCTAATCTGCGTGTAATCTGCTTCATTCATAAAATGATAGAATTCACCATCATTATATAAATATTGAAATTTATGTGTTTCAACACGTACGTCTTCAATTTTGTGTCCTGCAGAAAAGGTATTGTCAATCACTTTTCCAGTGGTAACGCTCTTTAATTTTGTTCTCACAAAAGCAGGACCTTTACCTGGTTTTACATGTAAAAACTCTACTATTTTGTAAATATCATTGTTGTATCTAATACATAATCCATTACGAATATCTGATGTACTTGCCATTATATTTTTTATTTCTTAATTAATTTGATTTAAAGTAGCCTTTCATAATTCCGCGATGCGAATTCTTTATAAACTGAAGAATTTCATCACGTTCTGGTGTGGCTTCCATTTCGGCTTCTATAATTTCAGAAGCTTGGGTGTTGTTATAATTTTTTTGGTAAAGAATTCTGTATATATCTTGAATTTCTCTAATTTTTTCTGTTGTAAAACCTCTTCGTCTTAGACCTACAGAGTTGATTCCTACATAAGACAATGGCTCACGTGCAGCTTTAACGTATGGCGGAACATCTTTTCTAACTAGAGATCCACCTGTGACAAAAGCATGATTACCAATAGAACAAAACTGATGAACAGCTGTCATACCTGCTAAAACTACGTAATCACCTACTGTAATATGCCCAGCAAGTGTACTATTGTTTGAAAAAATACAGTTATCGCCAACAATACAATCGTGTGCGATATGGCAATATGCCATTATAAGACAATTGTTTCCAATAACCGTTTTCATTTTGTCTGTTGTACCACGATTTATTGTTACGCATTCTCTAATGGTCACATTATCACCGATTTCTACTGTGGTATCTTCGTCATTATATTTTAAGTCTTGAGGAACGGCTGATATTACAGCTCCAGGAAAAATATTACAATTCTTGCCTATCCTTGCCCCTTCCATAATAGTGACATTACTTCCTATCCAAGTACCTTCACCAATTTTTACATTATTATGAATTGTTGTAAAAGGTTCTATAACTACATTCTTTGCTATTTTTGCTCCAGGATGTACGTATGCTAAAGGTTGATTCATTTTCGGAATTTTATTTTTGATAAATAGGTGAAAATGTGTTCGCCTATTAACATATTATGAACGATTTGAAAATTAATATTCGTTCGGTTCGGTTCATTACTTAACTTTTGAAATTTGCGCCATTAACTCAGCTTCTGCGCAAAGTTTACCATTTGTATAGGCGTAACCTTGCATGTGACATATACCACGTCTTATCGGCGTTATAAGCTCACATTTAAATATTAGTGTATCACCAGGCACTACTTTTTGTTTAAACTTTACATTGTCCATTTTCATAAAGAACGTCAGGTAGTTTTCTGGATCTGGTACTGTACTAAGAACGAGTATACCTCCTGTTTGTGCCATAGCCTCTACAATGAGTACGCCTGGCATTACCGGTGCTCCTGGAAAATGCCCTTTGAAAAATTCTTCATTCATTGTGACATTTTTCATACCAATGACATAATTGTCTGTTAGCTCATATACCTTATCTAGCAGTAAGAACGGTTGCCTATGTGGTAACATACTCATAATTTGATTTACATCCATTAATGGTGGCGAATTCAAATCTACTTGAGGTACGTTGTTGCGTCTTTCGTTTTTTATAATTTTAGACATTTTTTTTGCAAACTGAGTGTTTACAAAATGTCCTGGTTTGTTTGCAATAACTTTACCTTTAATTCGTGTACCGATTAAAGCTAAGTCACCGACAACGTCTAGTAATTTGTGACGTGCGGCTTCGTTAGGGTGGTGCAATGTTAAATTGTCTAGTATACCATTCGTCTTTACAGCAATGTTGTCTTTGTTAAAGGCTTTTCGAAGCTTATCCATAGTTTCCTCAGATAATTCTTTATCTACATAAACTATAGCATTATTTAAGTCTCCACCTTTAATTAAACCATGCTCTAACAACATTTCTATTTCATGCAAAAAACTGAATGTTCTGGCATCTGCAATTTCATCTTTAAATTCTGAAACCGAATTCATAGTTGCATTTTGGGTTCCTAGTACTTTTGTACCGAAGTCTACCATAGTGGTTACTTTGTAGGTTTCAGAAGGCATTAAAATGATTTCACTTCCAGTAGATTCATCTGCATAAGAAACTACTTCTTTTACTTCATATTCTTCTCTGTATGCCTTTTGCTCTACTATACCTGCTTTTTCTAAAGCTTCTACAAAAAACTTTGAGGAGCCATCCATTATTGGTGGCTCGGATGCATTTAATTCTATTACTGCATTATCTATATCTAAACCAACCAACGCGGCTAGAACATGCTCGCATGTTTGGATGGTAACACCATTTTTTTCTAAGCATGTGCCTCTTTGGGTATTGGTTACATAATTTGCGTCTGCTTCAATCTTTGGGTGCCCCTCGAGATCAATACGTTCAAAAATAAATCCAGAATTTTCGGTTCCTGGTTTAAACACCAAGGTTACATCTGCTCCTGTATGAAGTCCAACACCTTGAAGTTTTACTTCCTTTTCAATGGTCTTTTGCTTTATTTCAGTTTTAATTATTGCCATTTACTTTTTTTTCAATTTCATTTATATTTTTTACAATCTTTGGTAAATTTTTAAAGTACACATAGGATTTGTTATAATCTCCATAAGTTAATGCAGGTGAACCCTGTAGAACTTCATTATCCTTTACATGTCTACCAATACCAGATTGTGCTTGTATTTTTACGTTATTACCTATAGTAATATGGCCTACAATACCAACTTGTCCACCTATCTGACAATTTTCTCCAATCTTTGTAGAACCTGCAATACCGGTTTGTGCTGCAATTACAGTATTTTTACCAATTTCTACATTGTGGGCAATTTGAATCTGATTATCTAGTTTTACACCTCTTCTTATTATTGTTGATCCTAACGTAGCTCTATCTATGGTAGTGCCAGCGCCAATATCTACATAATCTTCGAGTATAACGTTTCCTATCTGTGGTACTTTAGAGTATTCACCTTTTTCATTTGGCGCAAAACCAAATCCGTCCGCCCCAATTATAGCACCAGAATTAATAACACAATTAGTACCTATGAGACAATCTGAATAAATTTTTCCTCCAGAAAACACTATAGTATTATCTCCAATAGTTACATTATCTCCTATATATGAATTTGGGAAAATCTTTACATTACTACCTAACTTTACGTTGTCGCCTACATAGGTAAAGGCTCCTATATAAATATCATCACCGATTTTAGCTGAATCTGAAATAAAACTTGGTTGCTCTATTCCTGATTTATTCAACTTTATTTGGTTGTAATATTCTAACAGTTTAGTGAAAGCACCATAAGCATCCTCTACTTTTATTAAAGTAGTGTTTAGTGCTTCTTCAGGCTCAAAGTTAGAGTTAACAATTGTAATCGAAGATTTTGTTGTATATATATAGGGTTTATACTTTGGGTTGGCCAAAAACGTTAACGACCCTTTTGTTCCCTCTTCTATTTTAGCTAGTTTAGAAACTTCAATATTTGGGTCACCAACGACTGTACCTTCTAAAATACCTGCGATTTGTTGTGCTGTAAACTTCAATTAATTGAATTTAAAATGATTGTTGGTTTCCGCAAAAATAGAAAAAATGTATTACATTTTCTTTTTAGGGTAACACATATAATATTTAGTGACAGGTTTACTCAGTGCTTTTAGATTGAGTTGGTCTGAAGCTTTGACGATATCCTTTATTTTTCCAGACTTTAATTGTATGTTAATATGCTGCTTTTTACTCTGATAAGCCAGATTAGTTATCTCACCACTAAACACAAAAAAGTCTGCTTGTTCTTTTGAGATATTGTACTTATCTACCAACGCCTTATTATGTATTTCTAAATCTATGGTTTTAATAGGTTTGTTTTTTATTTTAATCTTCAATAAATCCCTATCTATAATCATCTCACACAGATTGCTCAGTACAAAATCCGTATGATTTCTCCAAGATTTCATGGCTGCTACAATATCGTAATCATCAAGTTTTGCAAATATCTCTAACGTATTACTATCAAAACTATTATAATTAACCTCTGAAGTTAAAAAGTGATTTAAAGGTTCACTACAATGTAATTGTTCACCTTGCTGAACTAACTCTTTAGCTCTTTTTAAAATCCTTGTGAGTAACTGCTCTGCAACAATACCGGTTTTATGTAAATAGACTTGCCAATACATAAAACGTCTCGCTACCAAAAACTTTTCTACGCTATAAATTCCTTTTTCTTCTACAACTAATTCATCGTTTACCACATTGAGCATAGTAATTAAGCGTTCACTATTTATATTTCCTTCGGCTACTCCTGTGTAAAAACTATCTCGCTTTAGGTAATCCGCCCTATCCATATCCAGTTGACTGGATATAAGCTGGCACATAAACTTTCGAGAATATTCGCCTTTAAAAATAGAGATGGCTAACGTTAAACTTCCGTTAAACTCTTCATTGAGGTTTTCCATAAATTGAAGTGAAATTTCTTCATGAGAAATGTCATTTACAATACTATGCTCCATGGCATGAGAAAAAGGGCCATGACCAATATCGTGCAATAAAATGGCGATTAATAGTCCGTTTTCTTCCTCCTTAGAGATTGCAACCCCCTTAAAACGAAGCACATTGATGGTTTTTTGCATCAAATGCATACTTCCTAATGCGTGGTGAAAACGTGTATGATGCGCACCTGGATATACCAAATAAGACAATCCCATTTGCGTAATTCGACGTAATCTCTGGAAGTATTTATGCTGAATAAGGTCGAAAATTAAAGAATTCGGAATTGTAATAAATCCGTAAATTGGATCGTTAAATATTTTAAGTTTATTATTAGACTTCAAATTGAATAATCATTAATTAGGAAACAAATATACATGAACAACATAAATATTCTCTGGGTAGACGACGAAATCGACTTATTAAAGCCTCACATACTCTTTTTAGAACAAAAACAATATAAGGTAACAACGTGTCAAAGTGGTACAGAAGCTTTAGAGATTATTAATGCCACTAATTTTGATATTGTTTTTTTAGATGAGAATATGCCAGGACTTACGGGTCTAGAAACTCTAAACGAAATAAAAGAACGTCGCCCTAATCTTCCTGTTGTGATGATTACAAAAAGTGAAGAAGAATATATTATGGAAGAAGCTATTGGCAGTAAAATAGCCGATTACCTTATAAAGCCTGTTAATCCAAATCAAATTTTACTGAGTTTAAAAAAGAATTTAGACCACTCTCGCTTAGTGTCTGAAAAAACAACGTCCAACTACCAGCAAGAGTTTAGAAAAATCGCCATGGATTTATCTATGGTAAATTCTTATGAAGAATGGGCAGAGCTATACCAAAAACTAATCTACTGGGAACTTCAACTAGAGGATATTGAAGATGTTGGTATGACCGATATTTTAGAATCTCAAAAGACTGAAGCTAATCTGCAATTTGGGAAATTTATAGAAAAGAATTATGAAGACTGGTTTCAACCCGATGCGGATGCACCAATAATGTCTCATACCTTATTTAAGGAAAAGGTTGTACCAGAGTTAAGCGATAAGCAACCTACAATTATGGTCGTGATAGACAACTTACGATACGACCAGTGGAAAGCTTTTGAACCTATTGTAAATAACTACTACAAGAAAGCTTCTGAGTTATCATTTTTTAGTATTCTGCCTACTGCAACCCAATATGCCAGAAATGCTATCTTTTCTGGTTTAATGCCTGCAGATATGGAAAAGTTATTTCCTAAGTATTGGAGAAACGATACAGATGAAGGTGGTAAAAATTTGCATGAAGACGATTTTTTAAGAGAACAATTGAAACGTTTAGGGCTTAACCATATCAAATACGAATACCATAAAATCACCAATCTAAAATCGGGTAAAAAACTAGTTGAAAACTTTAGAAGTTTAAAAAACAATGATTTAAGTGTTATTGTCTATAATTTTGTTGACATGCTATCACACTCAAAAACCGAAATGGAAGTTGTTAAAGAATTGGCATCAAATGATAAGGCGTATCGTTCACTTACTCAAAGTTGGTTTAAAAATTCACCGTTATTAGAAATGATTCAACTATCTCAACAGTTAGGTTTTAAATTAATCCTTACAACAGACCACGGAACTATTAATGTAAAAGCACCTTCTAAGGTCATTGGAGACCGAGACACCAGCCTGAACTTAAGATATAAAACAGGTCGTAGCCTTACATATCAAGATAAAGACGTTCTAGCTGTTAAGGATCCCAAATCAATACACTTACCAGCTTTAACAATGAGCAGTTCATTTATTTTTGCTAAAGGAGATTTGTTTTTAGCGTATCCTAACAACTATAACCATTATGTAAGTTACTACAGAAACACCTATCAACATGGTGGTGTTTCTTTAGAGGAAATGATTATTCCTTTTGTGGTCTTAGACCCTAAATAAATCCTTTAAAAGCATAAAAATCCGACGAAATGCATTTTTCTCTAGGTTTTTAAAATATTTATTACTAACATTGTATCGTAAATTAGTAATAGGTTAGCGTGCATAATATTGAGTTAACATATCATTTGAATGAAATTAATACAGTAGCATTAGATGTACTCAAACATTTAAAGTCTAAAGTAATTTTGTTTGATGGAAAGATGGGAGCTGGCAAAACAACATTAATCAATGCCCTTTTAAAGGCTATGCATAGTGAAGATGTTGCGACTAGTCCAACATTTTCTATTGTTAATGAGTATTTATTGCCAAACGATAAAGTTTTTCACTTTGATTTCTACAGAATAGAATCTATTGATGAAGCTTATAATTTTGGGGTAGAAGACTATTTGTACAGTAATAATTGGTTGTTTATAGAATGGCCAGACCGTATAGAAGAATTACTACCTGAAAATACACAAACACTTACTATTACTAAGATAGACAAGAACACAAGATCCCTCAAATTAACTAGAAACAAGAAACTTTTAACCGAAAATAACGCTATGACAGAGCCGAAATTTTAAACAAATTTCAACTTACATTCTACCGCAAGAGTTATGGAGTTACGGAAAAACCGTAACCAAAACCTTATAATTTCTTGGATTTTAACATTAATCGATTTTCAGAGGCTTAATGCATACTGTAAATTTGTAGTAATTAATTAATTAAATCCCTTAAATTATGAAAACTAAAAAACTAGTACTAGCGATTGCTATCTTCGGCGGAGTGTTATTTACTGTTCAAGCAACTAACATTATCGATTTAGATGGACAAACAAAAACACAGGTTGACAAGACTAAAATCAGAAAATTACCTAACGGATAAGAAACAGTACAATCGTAAGATTATTACAGGGAGTATCATTGCTACTATTATAGCTGGTACTCCTTTTTTATTTTATATTTATGAATATGTACCATCTGGTAAAACTTGGGAAACTTTCTTATTTACATATGAAAGTAATTGGTTTGAAGATGCGAGCACTGGTATATGGGTCTTAATGATGAAGACTATTCCTCTTCTTCTCTCAATTGTTTGGTTCTTTACCTGTCGCCATTGGTGGTATCATGCACTAATTGTACCTATTGCTATGTTTTTATTCCAAGTTATAAGTGCTTTGAGGGCAGAAAAATATATGGATGAATTACATATTTTATACTTATTACCAATAATGGCTATAACTTTTCCTTCCATTTATTTAATAAGGGCAAGAATGTTCAATAAAATTAATGACCATGACAAAACCATGGAGGAATTAGAGGAAGAGTTTATGATTAAACCTAAAACATTTTGGGGTAAGATTAAGCAGTATTTTTAAACCAAAATTGATTCTTTTAAAAGCAAGAGCTCTTTGAGATAATTTTCTTTAGTTAATTCTTTTCTTTTTGACTTAAGGTTATCAAATTTTTGTCTATATATCTTTTGGTTAACTGAGCGGCTATTTGATAAATTTGAAATAATAACCTTTATCTCCCCTTCTATTTCATCTTCTACTTGTAACATACTTAGTTGGCGATTGATTTTATTTACAATAAAAATAAAACCTAAAACAATAGGCAGAGTAACTACAACACCATAAAAAACTTCATACTCATCGAAAAAAAATAAATCTTCATTTAAAAGCATTATAAACTGAAACACAAAAAAAGTAAGCGGAACAATAATGGCTTTTTTCCACCAATGTTTAGAAGAATAATACCAACCTAGAGCCAACATAATCATTATGATTTTTTGTGTATAAGCCCAAATCATAATTTGAACATTTTGAAAATAAACAGATGTTATAGTCATTCCAAAAATTTTAATTTGTTCATCTTCAGGGAACAATCTATATGCATATAAAATAAATGGAATAAGAAATATAAAAAGAATACTATATCTATCACGCTTCATTAAATATCTATATTTCATTGTCAATTTTTTATTAAGCAATTTACAACTTATAACTCAACTTAAACATCACTATCCTCGGTATGATAAACGTTCTGCTATCGCTTACAACAAAGGCATTAAACGAATTCTGTTGTTTAAAACGCACATCAAAAATATTGTTTGCAGATACTTCAAAGCCCCAAGGACTGTCTTCTTTTTGGTAAAACAGTGAGGCATTAGCAGTATCAAAAGTATTGGTAATACCTTGGTTTTTATTGTTGTAGTTATCAAAGGTATAATCGGCTTTAAAGATAAAGTCTTTTAAAAAGTCATATTCTAAAACAACTTCAAAACGGTCATTTTCAAATTTTGAAATAGTGTTCAAAGCCTTGTAATTACTAAAATCTTTGGTGTAGTTAAGCTCTAAGTTTGGGAAGTTTTTAAAAAAGGTCTCCAAGCCAATGGTAGATGATATAGATTTTGAAACGTTAAGATTGGTTTCATCATTTAATATCTGATAAAAATCACTGTAACTAAAACTAGTACTAAGGTTATAACGGATTTTACGTATTTTTTTTGAAATACGACCACTCACATTCCAATTGTGTTCTGGCTGATCAAACATGATTGCTGTATTGAACGATTCTATACCATTTAGCTCAGTAACGTTCTTAATCGTAGTTATTCGTTTATTGAAACTGGTATTGAGGTTAAAATTTAGGTTACGGAAAAGACTAAACTTGTAATAGCTCAATGTAGCAGTATGGTACAACTGATTTTCTAACTGATTATTTCCTCTGAAGACATTATTGAAACTAGACAATATAAAATTATTAGCCAATTGGTTAACACTTGCGAAACGAGCATTGAGCTTATATTTAAAATTTAACTTTTCGCTATTGTTAAATTCTATTTTAGAGGTAAACTGTGGCAATAATAAGGTTTTTGAAAAGGTCTCAGCATCACCAAACTGCTCTGTGCGCCACAGATACCCATGATAATATAGCGCAGGTTTAAATGTGGCAATACCAATCATAAATTTATATTCTAAGCCTAAAAACGTATCTATAAAGTTGTACCCAAAATCATTGCCAAAACCAGCGGAACTAAAATTGTTAATACTACTGTCTTCCAAGACTTGAACATCGCTGTTATAAAACGAATTAAACGAGGTGTTAATACCAATACTAGTGTATAAATGATTAAAATTATTAAGCACCCAATAATCTTTTACAATAGCATTAAAATTATGGGATTTAGACTTTTTAGTTTGTAAAATGTTATAGGTTTCTTCATCTTCTAAAGGAATTAAGCCTTGTAGAATCTGTTGGTTAGTAATCCATTCTGTAATAGGTTTGTCGTTCTGAAAATTATAAGTAGCCTCTAAAGTTGCTGTATGTGCTTTAGATAATTTACGACTATAGCTGATGTTTTGCTTTAGATTTAGTGCTGTAATATCTGTAAACGTGTTTATTGTGTTATTTTGGTTAGGGTTGATGGTATTTATCAGTCCATTTGCATCGTTATTGGTCACTTTTACAAAAGCGTTATAAGCAAAATCCTCTGTATAATCTGGGTCGTAATCTACCGTAAACTTACCTATGGTAAAAAAGTTGTTGAGGTTGTTGGTTATTGTTCTATCTTCCGTAAAAGGTTCTGTGATGTTTTGGTAACTATTAAGTGTATTGCTCAACGTTTGGGTTTTAGAGTTAGAAGTTATCACGTAACCACTAAGATCTGTACTATTGTTAACCGATTGCCTAACGTTTAGCGCACCAAACTGATTAATGTTATCCGTAAAATCTTGGTTGTTGAGGTACTGTGCAAAATCGCTATTAAAGAGGCTAAAATAACTGCCAGCATCATCCAAAAGCTTACCAAAACCACCTTCAAACTCTAAGTAATCGCTAAAACTAAAGCTCTTAATACCTTGGTTATTAAGGTCTCCTATAAAATTCACATTGGTCTTTGGGCTATAATAAAACAAGTTGGGATACAATAGATACCTATCCTCAATACCAGCACCAGCTTCTATATCACCAAATACAAATTTCTTTTTGTCTTCTTTTAGCAAGATGTTTAGCGCCATATCCTCAGAGTCTTGCAGACCTTTTAGCATGGCAACCTCATTGTAATTATCTAATACTTCTACCTTATCTACAGCATCGGCTGGTATGTTGTTTACAGCCAGTTTGCTGTTGCCTGTAAAAAAGGTTTTGTTCTCTACCAATACTTTGGTTACTTTTTTGCCCTGTACCTTTACGTTACCAGCTCTATCAACCTCAACGCCTGGTAATTTTTTTAGGGCATCGCGTAGTTTGCGTTCTTCTCCTGTAGTAAAACGGTTAACGTCGTAGGTAATGGTATCTTTTTTTACCACTATTGGTGGTGTGTATTTTATATGTACCTCGTCGAGCTGGTCTGGATTTTCTTCTAGCACAAAGTTTTTAACAAGGTCTTGGTCTGTGGTGGTTATGTTTAGTTTTTGTGGTTTATAGCCGAGATAACTTACCGTTAGCTCATAGGTTTGCTGCTTTACAAGCCCAAGTTTATAACTGCCATCTTGTTCTGTAATGGCAAATCTTACCTCTAAATCTTCTGCATTTGGTATGGCTAAGATATTGGCATAGGGCAATGGGTTTTGTAGGCTATCTGTTACTTTGCCTTGCACTTTTATCTGTTGAGCAAAACCTAAAGAAGAAAATCCTGCTAGTAAGAGCAGAAATATGAGCCTAATGTATTTCAAAGTCATTTTTAATTCTCATTAATTGAAATTAGATAAGCTACTACTAGTAAGAATTATAACTTTTTTAAATACAAAAGATTAATGTTTTCTATTTAAATAGTCTTTAAGCTTTTGGTTGAATTCTGTTAATGACATTTTTTTTCCTTTAGGTTCTTTAATTTCTATTTCTTCTTCAGGATTCAATTTCATGTTAATAAAGTGAAATTTTAAGTTATTGTCAATATTTAGTTCTAGTGTAATACCTGGTAAACCATTAAAACCTTTAATTCCAAAATTAAGCGGAATTTCTGTGGTATACCATGCTGTTATTTTTTTTGAAATCTTCCCTGCTCTGCCTTCAGAAACCATAACCGTAGTGGCTTTTTTGCATGTGTAATGACCAATTTTCTTTGTTTCATCTAATAAATCCCATTCATAAGGATCGATATTAATTAAGATATCATTGAAATTCGAATTTTGCCTGAATTGTTCTTTTGTTTCTAAATTTGTATAATAGATATTATTTTCATCGGCTTGCACTGAGGTTAAGTTTATTTTTTTTTCTCCTTCATTTTCCATTTTTTTTTCTTCAGAAAAAAATAGAGACTCCTTATCTTTGAAAATTAATTTAAAAGTAATACTGTCAGAACTTGAAATGGCTTCTATGATAGTAGCCTTCAACTTTTCGGGTGTTTCTTTATCCTGTCTGATTTTTTTTAGCATTTCATCTTTATCTATCGTAGCCTTGTAGGTTATCACTCCAGAAACATCTTGTGAATGAATAATTAAAGTATTGAACAGAAGAAATATTAATAATAATTGTTTAATTTGATTTTTCATATTTGATTTTTCATAATTTTTCTAAATTAAAATGCGTTAAAAGCTCTAAGAAATGGCTAATTACTGTATTTATTCAAATACTTAATTGGCTCTAGTTTGTAAAGGTGTTTTTTAAACTTCAATTACAAGTAATTTAAAAAATCACACCCTATTTATTGATTATGTCCTGTAACTTAATACTAGAAGACTTTATAGTATAACAAAAAAAATTAAACTAAAGCCATTAAATTCTTTAAGCAACTTATTTTATAAGGCTATGTTAGCCTCCACATCCATAATAGTCCATGCAACGAGCAAAGTAATTGTACTCTTGTTCAAATGACCAATCCATACTATAAGCAACTCCTCTAGCGATGTAATCACAAGTACCCCAAGCCTCATAACAATCAGTTTCAAATTCTTCTTGTGATTTGGCATTGATTAAGCTTCCAGCAAATAAAACAACAGCCAAAAGGCTAAACATTTTTTTCTTCATAATTTTAAATTTAAGACCATAAATTATGGTCGATTAATAAAAGTGATTATTAACAAAGCCTATAAATTACAAAGTCCTACAAAGTCATTTTTTAAATTAAAAAAACCAGATCTGGCTTTGGATTAACCCAATGTACTTATCAAACTAAGCGACTTTGTAATTACTTATTTCGATTAGCACATTGCTAATATAGAAAATATTCTATATAATAAACATATTTAAATTAAAAAAATTACATTTGCAATATCAAACCCTATCTAACATATTCATATGTGTTCCCTTAAAGCCTTATGAGTAAGACTATTAATCGTATTATAAAACTATTGGAAGCACTAAACATTAGTGCTAGACAGTTTGATATATCTATTGGCACAGCTAATGGCTACACGTTACGTATGCAAAAAAACAATGCTTCAGTAGGAAGCGATGTTATTGAGCGTATTGTAAAAGAGTATCCACAAGTTAATCTTGTTTGGTTAATTACTGGCAAAGGTGATATGTTTATTACTAAGCCGAGTGAGCCCAAAGTAAGGTCTAAAGAAGAAATTGAGGCGTATATCAACCAACGTTTAAAAGAAAAATTATCTGACGAGAAACAAGCACTTTTGGAAGAAATTCTTAAGGAGATAGATAATGTAAAGAAAGAATAGCTATCAAGTTTTCAGAATTTATTTGTAATTTAAAAGTTAGATAATTTAGTAATGCAAGATTGTGTTTTATTATCTTGCAGCAACTAAGTCAATTACTAACTTAAATGAGTAAATCTTTATCACCATTTACAAAGGCCCAATTACTACCACAAGAAGAAACTTTAGAAGTTTTTAAGAAAAAAGGTGAACTTTTTATTGGGATACCCAAAGAAACCCATTTTCAAGAAAGTCGTGTTTGTTTAACACCAGATGCAGTTTCTGCATTAACAGCAAATGGCCATCGCGTTTTGTTTGAGTCTGGTGCTGGAGAAGGAGCCAATTTTAAAGACAAAGATTACAGTGAAGCTGGTGCAGAAGTTACCAAAGATACTGCAAAGGTCTACTCCTGCCCTATGGTTTTAAAAGTTGAGCCACCATCATTAGATGAGATATCCCTCATTAATCCGCAAACAATATTAATTTCTGCACTACAGATAAAAACACAAAGCAAATCATACTTTGAGGCTTTAGCAAAAAAACGAATTACGGCTCTGGCCTTTGAATATATCAAAGATGACGATGGAGCTTATCCAGCCGTACGTTCCCTTAGTGAAATTGCTGGTACTGCGTCTATACTCATTGCATCAGAGCTGTTATCTAATGTTAATGGCGGTAATGGCCTAATGATGGGCAACATTAATGGTGTCCCACCAACCGAAGTACTTATTCTAGGCGCTGGTACTGTAGGTGAATTTGCTGCGCGTTCTGCAATGGGTCTTGGTGCCAACATAAAAATCTTTGACAGCTCTATTACAAAATTGCGTTGTATCCAAAATAATCTAGGTAGATCTGTTTATACGTCTACCATGCAACCAAAAAACTTATTAAAAGCGTTAAAACGTTGTGATGTGGCTATAGGAGCTGTAAGAGGCACTAATCGTTCTCCTGTTGTAGTCACAGAAACTATGGTAGAACACATGAAACCAGGCTCTGTTATTATAGATGTAAGTATAGATATGGGTGGCTGTTTTGAAACTAGTGAAGTTACCACCCACGATCATCCTACCTTTGAGCACAATGGTGTCATCCATTATTGTGTTCCTAACATACCTGCGAGATACTCTAGAACCGCTTCGGTTTCTATTAGTAACATCTTCACACCTTATCTGCTTGAAATTGGTGAGCATGGAGGACTAGAAAATGCACTACGTTTTGACAGAGGATTAAAAAATGGGTTGTATTTTTACCACGGTATCTTAACTAACAAATCCGTTGCAGAATGGTTTGGTTTAGACTATAATGATGCCAACTTATTAATTTTCTAAACTATCCTACACATGAAATTTACACAGCGCTTAGCCTATTATCTTAGCGGCTTTGCTATTGGTTTTATTATTTTAATGTTCTTTCTAAATGGTAAAAATGCTTCATGTGACTATGGACCAAATGCCAGAACAGTGAAAAATATAAGTTCTAAAAAAATAACCTATTCTAACGAGGTTTTAAGTTTTACAACTAATCATTCTATAGACTCCACTACTGTAATTAATCTCATAAAATACGGAAGCGTTGATTTTTCTAAGAGCAACACTGATACGGATTCCTGTAAAATTTATCATATTGATAATATATACAAAGAGAGAGAAATTGAACTAAGTGTTGAAAATTGTGATTCCATAGCTAAAATATTAGTTATGAGTTACCTTAACGAATAAAATAACAGTTTCATAGTATAAATATTCATTCTCAAAATTTAATTTTAATATTTGAGCTCAAAACTTAAATCTACCAAAAAATGAAAATACTTGTAACCGGAGCTGCGGGATTCATTGGCTTTTTCACATCTAAAGTATTACTAGAAAAAGGACATGAAGTTATTGGCCTAGACAATATTAATGACTATTACGATGTTAACCTTAAATTTTCAAGGTTACAAGAATTAGGGGTTAACAGAAACGAAGCTGAAACCTTCAATAAGCTATGCAACAGTACAAATGATAAATTTTCATTTGTTAGAATGAATCTTGAAGACCGAGAAGCGTTACCAAAACTTTTTGAACAAGAAAAATTTGATGTGGTGTGTAATCTTGCTGCACAAGCTGGTGTTAGGCATAGCCTTGAAAACCCAGAGACCTATATAGATTCTAACCTAGTTGGGTTTTTAAATATTCTTGAATGTTGTAGACACTATAACATTAAGCACTTGGTCTATGCAAGTAGCTCTAGTGTTTATGGCCTCAACGAAAAGATCCCATTTTCAACAGACGATAATGTAGATCACCCAATAAGTTTATATGCTGCTACAAAAAAGAGTAACGAATTAATGGCGCACACGTACAGTCATTTATTCAATATTCCAACTACTGGCTTACGATTTTTCACCGTTTACGGTCCTTGGGGAAGACCAGATATGGCCATGTTCTTATTTACAGATGCTATTGTGAATGATAGACCTATTAAGGTTTTTAATCATGGTAAAATGGAGCGTGACTTCACTTATATTGATGATATTGTAGAAGGAGTTGTGCGCATTTGCGAAAAACCAACACAAGAACGCATCGACACTAAGGCTTTATATAAAGTTTATAATATTGGTAATAACAACTCTGTAAAACTATTAGATTTTATAAAAGAAATAGAATTTAATTTAGGTAAGGAAGCTGAGAAAAATATGATGCCCATACAACCTGGTGATGTAGAAAAAACTTGGGCAGATGTAGAGCAGCTTATAAAAGACTACGATTACAGACCTAACACCTCTATAAAAGAAGGAGTTAAGTCATTTGTAAATTGGTACAGGTCATATTACAGCAAATAGAATAATGTCGTATAACGATACAAAAAGCATTCTTTATTAATAAAATGAAGTTTATCGTAAAAACCAGTCGTTGATATATTAATTTGCAGATAATTAAATAATTCCCACACTTTTGTTACTTTAAAAAAATTAACCCGAGTCAAACACATAAATTTAAAATGAAAATTTCTAAAATTTGCTGTATTGGAGCTGGATATGTAGGTGGACCTACAATGGCTGTGATTGCTAAAATGAATCCTAATATTCAAGTTACTATTGTAGATATAAACCAAGAGCGTATTGATGCTTGGAATGATGAAGACGTATCAAAGCTACCTATATATGAGCCCGGTTTAGCAGAAATAGTTGCTGAAACCAGAGGAAAGAATCTACATTTTTCAACAGAAATAGATAAAGCCATCGATGAGTCTGAAATGATTTTTATTTCAGTTAACACTCCTACCAAGACATACGGTAAAGGAAAGGGAATGGCTGCCGATTTAAAATACGTAGAGCTATGTGCTAGAAATATTGCAGATGTAGCAAAATCCGATAAAATTGTGGTTGAAAAATCTACATTACCGGTAAGAACTGCTCAAGCAATAAAAAGTATACTACATAATACAGGAAGTGATGTTAAATTTGATATTTTATCCAATCCTGAATTTTTAGCTGAAGGTACTGCAATTCAAGACTTATTAAATCCTGATCGTGTTTTAATTGGTGGTGAATCTGAAGAAGCAATTGAGGCTTTAGCAAATATTTATGGCAGTTGGGTGCCTCAAGATCAAATCTTAAGAACTAATGTCTGGTCATCTGAGTTATCAAAACTAACTGCTAACGCATTTTTAGCACAACGCATTTCTTCTATTAATGCAATTTCAGAACTATGCGAAAGAACCGAAGCAGATGTGAGTGAAGTTGCAAGAGCAATAGGTATGGATTCTAGGATTGGTTCTAAATTCTTAAATGCATCTATTGGTTTTGGCGGATCTTGTTTTCAAAAAGACATTTTAAACTTAGTGTATATCGCAAGAAGCTATGGGTTGAATGAAGTTGCTGACTACTGGGAGCAAGTCATAATACTAAATGATCATCAAAAAAGAAGATTTTCTGATAATTTAATTAGTACGTTATATAATACTGTATCTGGCAAAAAAATTGCTATGTTAGGTTGGGCATTTAAAAAGGATACCAACGATACAAGAGAATCTGCTGCTATATACGTAGCAGACCACTTACTAAACGAACAGGCCAATATTGCAGTTTATGACCCTAAAGTGCCAAGTAAGAAAGTATACAGTGATTTAGATTACTTACAAACACGATCACAAGAAGAAAATAAAGATTTAGTTGAAACTTTTGACAATCCTTATGATGCTGTAAAAGATGCACATGCCATTGCCATAATGACCGAGTGGGATGAGTTCAAAACTTACGATTGGAAAAAAATCTTTGAATTGATGAAGAAACCTGCTTTTATCTTTGATGGTAGAAACATACTTAATAAAGATAAGATGACTGAAATTGGTTTCGAATACTCTTCCATAGGAAAGTAAAGCTTGGAGTTAGCTAAAAGTTAATGCTAACTTACCATTAAACTTGGAAATTATTTAATTTTGAATACCAAGAAAAAACATATAGCCTTTGTTATTGGTGCTCTAAGTCCTGGTGGTGCTGAACGTGTTATAACCAATTTAAGTAATAGTTTAGTAAAAGATTATAAGGTTACAATAATTACTTTCATTGAGTCTGACCCCTTTTATACTTTAAATGAATCTGTCAATGTAGTCTCATGTTTTACAGAATTAAAGAATCCTAAGTCTTTTTTAGGCTCATTAAAGCTGAATTATGCAATCCTTAAGAAAGTAAGCAAAATTACTAAACAAGAGAAAATTGATTTACTTATTGGATTTATCACACAGGCAAATATAAAAGCAGTATTAGCAGCAAAGCTAAATAGAATACCGTGTTTGATAAGTGAGCGTAACGATCCTTTGAAGAACGATATACCAAAATTTTGGACAATACTTCGAAAATATGTTTATCCTAGAGCTAATTGTTTAATTGTACAGACCGAAAAAGTAAAGCAAGTATATGAACGTATGATTAAGGCAAAAGAGATGGTGGTTTTACCTAATCCTATTTCTTCAGAACTTTCAAAACTACGAAAAGAATACAGTAGCGATAGAGAAAACATTATTTTATCTGTTGGCACCTTTAATAATGATAAAAGGCAGGAAAGAATCATCTCTGCTTTTCAACAACTTCAGTTGAGAGATTGGAAATTAATACTGCTAGGTGAAGGTCCTAATGAATCTAAATTAAAAACACTTATTAAGGAATTGAAGCTTACAGATAAAGTTGAAATGATACCTAAGGTTAGAAATGTCCAAGACTATTATAACAAAGCATCTATTTTTGCGTTTGCGTCAAAAGCCGAAGGATTCCCTAATGTATTATTAGAGGCCATGCACTTTGGTCTACCTTCATTATCTACCGATTGTAATTATGGTCCTTCTGAGTTAATCATAAATGGTGAAAATGGTTTCCTGTCTCCTGTAGATGATCAAGCTATGTTTGTAGAATATTTACAAAAATTAGTCAAAAATGAAGATTTGCGATTAGCGTTTTCTAAGAAATCACAAAAAACCACCGAAAAGTTTTTAGATACATATGTTACATCAAGTTGGAGAGATTTAATATCACAACACTTGTCTTAAATGATAAAATTTCTAAAACATATATCTTATGGTCTCCTGATATTTGTACTTATTAACTTGCTAATAGTTTTAAAGTACGAATTGCCAGCTTATGAAGCTATTAAAAATAAAACTCACAAAAACTATTTAAAATGGAATAGCATTCATAATAACACTAATAAATATGATTTGATTATTCTAGGTTCCAGTAGAGCATACACATCCTTAAACCCTAAGGTTATTGATTCAGGTTTAAACATTAAATCTTTTAATATGGGAACTTCCTCGCAAGATATTACAGAATCGTTCTACACACTTAAGGAAGTTCTAAATCATCAAAACCCAAAATATATAGTTTTAGAAACCTTTCTTGGTTCTTGTGATGATTTTGTTAACTACTATCAAGTTTACTCTAATGCCTCTTTTTTTAAATCCTCTGAACACAAATATGAATTAGTTGTTAACGGCTATGGCAGTAAGGGAATAGTAAATTATCTAATTCCATTAATGAAGTTTAATAACTACATGAAGCAAGACGTTATATCTATTTTTTCAAAAAGCAATACTAAGGCACCAAAAAAAAACTGGTATAAAGGATTTCATTACGATACAACAGTGGTTAGCAAAAGAGACATCAATAGTTTTAAACCTATTCCCAGCTTTAAAAATAAAAACTTTAATAAAGATCGGTTCAAAAGTTATTTTGATAAAATCTACGAACTCACAAAAGCCCATGGAATTCAGTTAATTGTATTAAGAACACCTTATCCACCTTCAAGACTATTGTTGGATTCTAATACCGATGAAAACAGTTATTATCAAAAATTTTTCAGCAACTATAAAGATGTTGGTTATTATGACCTTAATAGCTATAAACCAGATGTATTCAATTTTAAAGATGAGGATTTTTCTGATTTTCATCATGCAAATGGTAAGGGTGCAGAAAAAATTAGTAAACAACTTGTTGACATTATAAGAACTCAGCAACTTAATTAAAAACAAATATGCTTTTTAATTCCCTAGAATTTTTCATCTTTTTACCAATAGTTTTTGCTATGTATTGGCTTATTGGCAATAAGCGCATTAAACAGCAAAATCTGTTGATTGCCGTGTCTAGCTATGTTTTCTATGGTTGGTGGGATTGGCGTTTTTTGTTTTTGATACTGTTTAGCTCATTGGTTGATTACACGATTGGCCAGAAGCTTAATTCTGAAGACAAACCACCTAAGCGCAAGGTACTTCTTTGGACAAGTATCTGTGTAAACCTTGGTTTTCTTGGATTTTTTAAATATTACAATTTCTTTGTAGATAGTCTAGTGGACTCGTTTACCTTTTTTGGTGGACAACTCAGCATCAATACACTTAACATCATCCTTCCTGTAGGTATTAGCTTCTATACTTTTCAAACCTTGAGCTATACAATAGACGTCTACAACAGAAAGTTAGAGCCTACCAAGGATTTTTTGGCTTTTATGGCATTTGTTAGCTTTTTCCCACAGTTAGTTGCCGGACCCATTGAGAGGGCCACTAACCTATTACCTCAGTTTCACATAAAAAGAGAGTTTGTCTATAAGAATGCTGTTGATGGCCTTCGACAAGTACTTTGGGGATTGTTTAAAAAGGTAGTCATAGCTGATAATTGTGCTACTTATGCCAATATGATCTTTAATAACCAGCAAGAATATTCCGGAAGTACACTTTTGCTTGGAGCCTTTTTCTTTGCCTTTCAGATTTATGGTGATTTTTCAGGGTATTCTGATATTGCCATTGGTATCTCGCGTTTATTCGGGTTTAACCTAAAACGAAATTTTGCTTTCCCATATTTCTCAAGAGACATTGCCGAATTTTGGAGACGATGGCACATATCGTTATCTACTTGGTTTAGAGACTACTTATATATACCTTTAGGTGGTAGCAGAGGCGGCACAAGGATGAAGGTCCGAAATACCTTTATAATTTTCATTGTCAGCGGATTTTGGCATGGTGCAAACTGGACGTTCGTTGTTTGGGGTGCTCTTAACGCTATATACTTTCTTCCCTTGCTTCTTCTAAAAAAGAACAGGGTTAATACCAACTTGGTAGCCGAAGGAAAAATATTCCCAAGCGCAAAGGAGTTTTTTCAAATGCTGTCAACCTTTTTCATAACACTTGTTGCATGGGTGTTTTTCAGGGCCGATAACGTGACCAATGCCTTTATTTATATAAGGGACATCTTTTCTAGTTCTCTATTAAACAAACCTGAAATTTTCCCGACCACAGTATTAGGATTACTTAGCCTTTTTTTGGTTATTGAGTGGCTCGGAAGGTCTGGTGAATACGCTATACAGAAAGTTGATTTTATAAATAGGCCGCTAAGATGGAGCTTTTATATGTTATTGATTATTCTAATGTTTATTTTCACAGGTGAACAACAAGAATTTATTTATTTCCAGTTTTAAATTGGAATTCTATATTTTTAACGAACTAAATTTACCACCATTAAGCAAATGAGAATTCTAAAGTACATATGTTTTGCCTTAGTATTACTAAACATACCGTCTATAGCTCTATCTGCTTTTGGAGGAGGTATTGGTAGTTTGATGAGCTACTTAACGATTTTATCTCTTACACTATATTATTTCTTTGGAAAAAAAACACGCCCTAATTGGTGGCTTATTATCATTTCCATCTTATTCTTTATGATTGGTGGTCTTCAATTTATTGGATTAACATCTGGGTTTATTTTTGATACCATTAAGTATTTTATATATCTCATCTGTGCTTATGAAATGGTAAAGAATATAAGTGTTACGGAATATAATATTTTTCTATTAATTGGCTCAGCCACCATAATATTAGAGGCAATTATGTTTACAAGTGACTATGGGAGATATAGTGGTTTTTACATAAAACCTAATGAAGCAGGTTTTATATGCATTACGGGTTACGCTACGACTTATGGACTTAAAAATATAAGTGGAAAATTACTCGGTCAGTTTATTTTCACATTAGCTGGTTTACTAACATTCTCTAGAACTTTTATCGTCATTTGGCTACTTATTAATGTTATTTCACTGAAAATAAGTATAAAAAATATTAGAGTTTTCGGTCTAGGTTTTTTAATTATAGGAACTCTTTTCTTTATTGATGAAGTTGTAGGGCTAAATAACCCTAGATTCGATCAACTAAAAAGTATAGTTAATAATGAAAATGTTTCAACCGAAGAATTGAGTGAGGATTCTAGGGAAGATACATGGGCTAAATTTTATGACAAAATATTAGATTCACCTTTTATTGGTAATGGTTATGGTTCTTTTTCCGGAAAAGAAGGTCATGGCAAAGGAGTCCATAATTCATTTCTCACAGTAATAGGCGAAGCCGGTATATTACCATTTATTTTGTTTGTAGTATACATAGGATACCTCATTGTTATGAGCATAGTCTACTTCAATAAAAAGCCCAATTTGATAATGCAGATTATAGCATTATCCCTTTTTTTAATGGCTAACCATAACTTCTTCACATTTTATTATGTTTCATTTGCTGCGATGTGGATTCAATATCAAATTGAAGCAGCAAAAAATGATGATGAAGTTGATGAAATTGAAGAAGAAAACACTTTAATTACGTCATAAAAAAAGGCGAGTAAGAACTCGCCCTTTTTTAATACATTTCTTACAGTTTAATTATCTTACAATTAATCTTTTATACAGTTCTCTTTGTACATCAGCTAGTTTAACTAAATAAATACCAGGTCTTAAGCTACTAACATCTATTCTTGTAGTTGATGAAACACTTAAATTTTCATTTTCAACCCTTTTCTGAAAAATTAGTTTACCTGTAAGATCATATAGATAAAAACCTGTTAATTGATCACTTCCTGATAATTTAATATCTACATATTCTGTTGCTGGATTAGGATAAACTGAAAAATCAAAATCTAGAGCAGGTCCATCTACTGGGTTGTCAACTACTACTCCATCATTACAATTGTTATCTACAAATACGGTTACGGTATCTTCATCAAAATCTAAAGCATTAAAAACTGTTACAGTATATTCTGTAGTCTCCGTTGGCGATACTTGAATAGATTGTGTTGTTTCACCTGTACTCCAAACGTATTCGTCACCACCTGTTGCAGTTAATGTGACCACATCACCTAAACAAATATCCTGATCATCACCAGCATCAGCCTCCACTTCTGGAATAACATTAACAGTTACTTGTTTTTCATCATAACAATTACCTATGTAGCCTCTTACTTCATAAGTGGTGGTTTGAGAAGGACTAACAGCAATATTGGGCTGTGTTGCACCATTATTCCATTCGTATGTGTTTGCTCCGGATGCAGATAAGGTAACAAAGTCGCCACTCATTATATCAACGCTTTCACCATTTAATATTACGACATCAGGATTTGGATTTACAAATACAGTAACATCATCTGTATCTTCTTGTATACCAGATGCAACTGTTACTGAATATGTCGTTGTTGACAGAGGACTTACAACAATACTCTGTGTTGTCTCGCCTGTACTCCACAAATAGCTGTCACCTGGACTAGCTGTTAAAACGACTTCATAAGTATCATTTTCACATACATTCTCGTCTTGACCTGCAGAAACCACTAATAATTCCTCAACTGTTACTGTTACTTGTGCTTGAGACGAACATATCCCAGTTGTACCCGTAACAGTATAGGTGGTTGTTTCTACAGGAGAGACTGTAATTATATTAGTGGTTTCGCCTGTACTCCATTCATAATTTGATGCACCTGTTACTGAAAGTTGAACACTATCACCCTCTACTATTGTTATATTATTGCTTACCGTAAGATTAGGTGAAGGGTTTACAAATACAGTGACGTCATCAGTACTAGTACAGCCATTTGAAATTACTTCAACGGTGTATAATGTATCTGAACTTGGCGCAACCTGAATTGAAGCTGTGGTTTCACCTGTACTCCAAATATACTCAGTACCTCCACTTGCCGTTAGCGTAATAGTATCGCCTTCACATACTGTCTGGTCATTACCTGCATCAGCAATTGGTAATTCATTAACGGTTACTGTAACACTGTCTGTGTCAGTATTACCTAAATCATCACTAACAGTAACTGTATATGTGGTTGTAACAGTTGGGTTAACTTCAATGGTTGCTGTAGTGTCTCCATTACTCCATAAATATGTTGTTCCACCAGATGCTGAGAGCACAACGGACTCCCCTTGGCAGATAGTTTGATCCGGTCCTGCGTTCGCTTCGAACGCTTCCGGAAAAACCGTTATGACGGACGAGTCAAATAAATCTGGGTTATCGTTAGATGTGAAAGTAATTGTAACCTCACCAACAGATACTGGTGTAACAACACCATTAGCATCAACCGTTGCGATAGTTTCATCACTACTTTCCCATATACCAGATTGGTCTGTTGCGTTAGAAGGTATTATATTAGCTGTTAACGCAATAGTGTTTGGGATGAGTATTTCAGCAGTTTCTGGAGTTACATCAACACCAGTGACATCGACAACAGGAACTGGAGCTGTATTATCAACTTGGTTTATATATTCTTCTAATAAAGTATAACCACTAGGCTGTAATTGATTGTGAATTGTAGGATTACCCGTAATACCCCTAGAAATTAAATAAGCTTCTGGTATATGAGGATTACTTTGATAAAAATCAGTTGGTCTTGTATTGTTAGATGTTGGAATTTCTGCTAATGTAATGCTATAAGTTATATCTTGAGAAGTGTCACCATCAAACTCAGTAATAGCCTTATTTATTGCTGAGGTATCCAAAACATCTCTATCCTCCACAACTGTACCATTGTTATCAATATACTTATATGCACCAACGAATGGTACTACTTCGGTTTTTAAATTTACCGAGGGTCTTATGTTTAATGTACTTTCATTATTAAAAGAAAAAGGTGTGTCTACAAAACTTGAAGCTGGTAACTGATCAATTCTTGGTTGATCAAAGTCTGTCCAATCTGGATAATTTGCTGTAGGGTCTATATAATTATCACTATCATATATTTTACCATTTCTTGTACCATAATAAGCCAAATTAGACCTTTCATTATTTCTACCTCCTTTACTATAGTAGTTTCCAACATGATTTAGAGTGTAAGACCAATCATCAAGTCTAATTAAACGAGCGAACCAATTATGAGCAACATTATTGATAATATCCATTCTAACAGCACCACCAATTTTACCTGGAACTCTATGACCTACATTTACAAAAACATTATTTATTATAGTGTGCTCTTCATTATGTGTGTCATTCGGTGGTGAAGTATCACCCAAAATGAGTCCTAAACCAGAATCGTGTATAAGACAATTTTGTATTGTTTTTCCAGTTGTGAGTCCTTCTTCATCAGCATTATTAGAAACCATACTAAATGTAACTTCAGCAGCTTCTACATGACTACCAGTTAAATGGTCAAATATTATATTGTCACCTCCTTGTGATTGCAAACATCCACTCACATTAGCAGTAGATCTGAATTTGACATACCTAATTACAACATCATCAATACCTACTAAAAATATTTTACCTCCTGTTATAGTGATATTACCTTCTGGAGCTGTTTGTCCTGCGATTGTAATCCCATGAGCATAGTTACCAGGATTGCCATTATTACTCATATATATGTCGCTTGTCAATTGAATCACACCACTAACATCAAAAACAATAGTTCTGCTATTGCCTCTATTTGAGACATCAGTTAAAGCCCAACGTAAAGAGCCCTCACCACTATCATTGAGGTTGGTAACATGCACAACCTCTCCACCTCTACCACCAGTAGAGTAAGCTCCTGCTCCCATAGCAGTAGGAAATGCTAATTGTTGACTATATATGCCAGTTAAAGAAAAGGATAATAAAAGTAGAATTAATACATAATTTGTTTTATAACTAAGTAGGTTTTTCAAAATTTTCATTTTCATTCTTCTATTAATCAATTATTCGGGGAAAACAATATTAATTATTTAAAATCTATTAAAAGGCCTAAATACATTAATATTCGATTAAAATCATTTTATTGTAAGAAAATACAGCAATTAAGTTGTTTTTTTCCACAAAATCCTAATAAATACGTTAAAAGACACAACTTTGGATCACGTAAAAAAATATTTAACATTGAGTGGTTTTTTCTTACATCAATTATACGTATATCGATAAAATTCGAAATTAAAAAAATTTAAATTGCTTATATGAATCAAAAGGATGAGAAAACAAGAAAGTTATAACAAGTTTATTAACAATAAATTATATGTAGAAAATAATCTTGAAGTCCATATTATTAATTAGAAAAAAATTATTTTAAAATGATAGATATGCGCCAATTTGTACTTTAGACGTATTTTAAGGTAAATTATCATAAAAATTAATAATAGTTATATTCATTTTTTATTATTGTGTCTTATTATCAAGCATAGATGTCTAGAGTCTCCAAATCTTTAAAAAATGCTAAAGTCGGTGTGTTTTTTTTCACCGTATCAATTTTTCTTCAATTTTTTTCAAGAAAAATTTTCCTTGATGAACTTGGAGACGATTTTATTGGTTTAGAGTCTACATTGAGAAGTATTTTGGGTTTTCTTAATTTAGCAGAATTAGGTATTGGGACAGCAATTGGTTTTACTTTGTACAAACCACTTTATGACAACAACCAAAAAGAAATAAATAAAATTATAGCACTGCTAGGTGTTCTTTATAAAAAAATTGGTTTGGCCATTTTGGCTGTCGGATCAATTATTTCTTTGTTTTTCCCTTTGATTTTTTCAGATACTAATTTCTCGTTATTGCTGATATACTTTGTATTCTACACGTTAATGGCATCAACCCTATTGGCTTATTTTGTAAACTACCATGCTAGTTTATTTGGTGCAGACCAAAAGGGATATATTATACAGAAATACTTTCAAAGCTTCAATATAATCCGTGTATTGCTTCAGGTCATTGTCGTAATTTATTATAAAAATTTCTTCCTTTATATAATTTTGGAACTCTTATTTAGTGTAGTTTATAGCATCGTCCTTAGAAAAAAGATAAAGCAAATTTACCCATGGTTAATTATTAATTATAGTGAGAAATCCTCAGTAATTAGAGAGTATCCACAAGTTATAAAAAAAATTAAGCAAGTATTCTTTCACAAGATGAGTCAATTTGTGAAAAATGGAACCGACAATCTATTAATATACGGATTAATAAACCTTCAGAGTGTTGCAATGTTTGGTAATTACTTTTTAGTGTTTTCAAAATTAAATAGTCTTATTATGATGGCCTTTGCAGGAACTGGTTCCGCTGTTGGTAACCTTATTGCTGAAGACGATAAAGAAAATATAAAAAAAGTGTTTTGGGAATTAGTGACTATACAATTCTTTATCGCAGGTTTTTTTAGCCTTACCATTTACCATACAATGGACGCGCTTATCATTTTATGGCTGGGTGAAAAATATGTGCTTTCTCAACTCATACTTATACTTTTTATCTCAAATTTTTTCATAATGCAGATTAGTTCTACAATCGATCGTTTCAAAAATGCTTATGGATTGTATTCTGATATATGGGCTGCAGTTTCTGAGGCAATTATCAATTTGGGTGTGTCATTTATTTTAGGTAAAATTTATGGGATTGCTGGAATAATAATGGGTACTCTTTCTAGTATGTTTATTATAGCGGTATTATGGAAACCCTATTTTTTGTTTAAGCATGGATTTAATAAAAATGTTTTAACTTATTGGAAAGGGTTGATCCCAATTTTAGTGATTTTTGCATTATCAGGATTTTCTGTAAACTTTCTGGTTAATAAGTTTTTTATTACGGATTCAAGTTCTGGTATAATTGATTGGGTATTGTATGCTACAAAAATTACCGTCTTGGTTCTTACTATCTACGGAACACTTCTATTTTGCTTTATAAAAAGTTTTCGAGTTTTTGCCTACAGGGTTAAAAGCTTAATAATGAAAAGGATTAATAATTAAAATTTAAAACTACCACATGGCCCTTTATAATTTTCAAAATTTATTATAATGATAAAAAGTAAATCTGATTATATAGAGTATTTAAATCGAGACCGTATTGCTTTAGAGGTTAATACCAACTCTATGTCAAGTAAGATAAAGAATCTATTTTTCCCAAATCCCGTTTGGCGTTTTCAAAAGTTAATGAGAAAACTAGAGTATTACACCAATTGCAAAAATAAGGGGCTATACAAGCTTTATATACTATACCTTAAATATCGTTACAGATTGATCTCTGTGAAACTTAATTTTTCCATTCCAATAAATATATTTGGTCCTGGACTATCTATAGTACACTATGGCACAATCATAATTAATTACACAACTAAGGTAGGCGCCAACTGCAGAATGCATGCGTGTGTTAACATTGGTGCTTCCGGTGGTGAAATCCAAGGTCCTATTTTGGGAGATAATGTTTACATAGCACCAGGAGCCAAAATATTTGGTAACATTAGAATACCTAGTAATACTGCAATTGGAGCTAATTCTGTTGTAAATAAATCTTTCGAAAAAGAAAATACAATCATAGCAGGAATACCCGCTAAAGAATTAGGAACTATAGATATTAAAAAATTAATAAGACATGGGTAAAAAAGACAAAAAGACCTTAAGAGGTAGAGTTTCTGATTTTTATCGAAATTCTGATTTCGGCTATAACCTATTGAGACCCTTTTATAAAATATATGTATTTGGCCTCAAACTTATACCTGACAAACTGTTTATAAAATGGTATTTTAAAAGGTATATGGGCTATTCTTTTGATATTGATAACCCTAAAACCTTAAATGAAAAAATAACTTGGTTAAAGTTATACGATAGATCAGACCTACATACTTTAGTTGCAGATAAATACGCTGTACGATCTTACGTCGCTGAAAAAATTGGTAAAGAATATTTAATTCCTTTGCTCTTTCATACAAAAAATGCCTCAGATTTAAAGCCGGAAAATTTACCAGATTGTGATTTTATCATTAAAAATAACCATGACAGTGGTGGTTACTTAATTGTTAAAGACAAGGCTTCAATAGATTGGCCAACGGTACAGAAACAATTTAAGAGAAGCTTAAAAGAGAATTTTTATTATTCAACTAGAGAATGGCAATATAAAAATATTGAGCCAAGAATAATAGTTGAAAAGCTTTTGTCAACCGAAAAAGGTGAGATTCCTAATGATTATAAATTCCATTGTTTTAATGGTAAATTAGCTTTTGTACATGTTGATATTGCTCGTTTTGGTGACCGTAGAAGAAATTTATATGATTCTAATTGGGATTTTATACCTTGTGTTTGGCAATATGAAAATGGTGAAATGGAAGAAAAACCCGAATTATTTGAAAAGATGAAAAGTTTAGCTGAAACTATAGCTAAGGACTTTATCTATTCTAGAGTTGATTTTTATACTGTAAAAGGGAAAATTTATTTTGGTGAAATTACCTTTCACCACCACTCTGGCACACAAAAATTCAAAACCCCTGGATGCGACCTTAAATTCGGGCAACTACTTAAATTAGGTATTGAAAATGAATAAAAAAAAGATTAAAGTTTATTTTGTTTTACCAACATTATTTGCTGGAGGTGCTGAAAGAGTCATAACATTTATTTCTCAGAATATTTCAAAAGAAATATTTACCGTTAAACTTATAGTTATAGGTTTTGAAAAAGATTCTAAGTTTAACACAAATGACATCACAACTATCTATCTAAATAAGAATAAAGTATCTGAATCTATCATTCCTTTATATAAAGTCTTAAAGAAGGAAAGTCCAGATATCGTTTTGAGCTCAATTTCTCATTTAAATTCTTTTATGGGATACATGTCGATGTTTTTTAAGGATACAAAATTTATTGGCAGACAAGCTACCATAAACAAAGTTGCAAGAAAACACAAGGCTCAAAAGAATAAAATATCTTCCATCATTCAATCAAAAATCTTTGATTACGGTACAACAAAACTAGATTGTATAATATGTCAATCTATAGATATGAAGACTGATTTTTTAGAATCATATAACTATGACGAAAAAAAAATTAGAGTAATTAACAATCCTCTAACAGATACAGATAAAATAAAAACTATCAAAAATAAAAATTCTATCAAAAAACTTATCACTGTTGGCCGCTTAAGTAAAATAAAAGGACAACTAAGATTACTAGATATTTTATCTAAATTAGAATACCCTTTTCAATTTACGATTATAGGTTCTGGAAGTTACGAGCAAAAACTTTATGACAAAATAAAAGAGCATAATTTGGAGGATAAAGTTAATCATATTAAATATACAGATAAGGTGCTTGAAGAACTTATAAAACACGATATGTTTTTACAGGGTTCTTATTCTGAAGGTTTCCCAAATGCTTTATTAGAGAGTTGTTCGGTAGGTGTTCCCGTAATAGCCTTCAACGCTCCTGGTGGTACAAAAGAAATCATTGATAATGGAATTAATGGTTATATAGTAGAAAATGAAGAGGATTATATTAGCAAGTTAAAAGAAGACCGAATCTGGGATCCTCAAATTGTGAAAGACACCGTATACAAAAAATTTAATAGTAAAAAGATTTTAAAAGAGTACGAAAATCTTTTTATGGAAGTTATAAAAAAATAATTCAATTTCCTTTTAAACACAGAAAACCTACAATTATCGATAAAATAAGTTTAGTCAATTAATTGTTGTTATGTTTGGCACTAATATGCATTATATCAATAAGATATCTGTTTTATGACCCCAAATCAGAAAAAAAATATTGCCATCCTAAGCATATCACTAGCAAGTGGTGGTGCAGAAAAAGTCATTAGTTTACTCTTAAAAGAACTAAGACACGATTACAACGTTACATTAGTTTTATTTCATAAGATTTTACACTTTCCTGTGCCAGAAGGTGTAGAAATTTTCGCCATGAGCGATAAACATGCGGATAGACCGTTCTATAAAAAATTCTTTGACTCTATTCGCTTTATTTTTAGGTATTACCGTTTCATCAAAAAGAACAACATAGAAATCTCTATTTCATTTTTAGCATTTCCTAATTTAATAAATGGCATTGTAGCGACTTTTAATAAAAATATAAAAACCATTATTAGCGAAAGAGGTTTCCCTTCAGACAATGTAACTAGTAAACTCTCCTTTTACATTTCTAAGATCTTCTACCCTATTTTATATAATAAATGTGATAAGTTGTTTTCAAATTCGGTTTACATTAATGATGATTTAGAAGATAATTTTGGTGTCAAAATTCCTATGGAAGTTATTTACAACCCAATAGAATTGCCAATCAAAACAATAGAGCCAAAAACTCTAAATACGCATACAGACAAATTAAAGCTAATTACTGCAGGTACCATCAACAAAAGAAAAAATCAAATCATGGTTGTTAGAGCAATCAAAGAATCTAATTTAGATTATGATTTTTCTATTCTTGGTGATGGTGATTTAAGACCTTATTTAACTGAAGAAATTGCGAAACTCAAATTAGAAGACCAAATCACACTTAAAGGGAGAGTAAAAAAAGTAAATGACTACCTTATAGATAATCAATGCTTCGTGTTATCATCTTTTACAGAAGGTTTCCCAAATGCATTAATTGAAGCCATGGCTATTGGCTTACCAAGTGTGTCAACTAATTGCCTATCTGGGCCATTAGAGCTGCTAAATGAAAACGAACCTATTGACATTAAAAATGGTGAATTCCATATTGGTAAGTATGGTTTACTTGTTAACAATGACGACCATATTGGGTTAAGTAAAGCTTTAGACTATTACCACCAAAATCCGGCTGAAAGAGAACGTTTTAGTCGTTTAAGTTTAGAACGTGCAAAAGCTTACGAACTAAAACATATTTACAGCCAATTCAACCAATTTATTAAAAGCTAGAATATATGTGCGGAATTAACGGACTTATAGATAAAACCCAGATGAGTGAAGACAAAATGTCTTCTATGCTTAACGCTATGAACGACCTTATCATTCATAGAGGACCTGATGAAGATGGTGTTTTTGCAGAGCAGAATGATAATTGTACTGTAGGTATGGCAATGCGTCGTTTATCCATCATTGATTTATCATCAGGAAAGCAACCTATTTTTTCTGATCATAAGCAGATTGTTATTGTCTTTAACGGTGAAATCTATAACTACAAATCTATAAAATCTAGATTAGTGTCTGAAGGTGTCACTTTTCATACAACTAGTGATACTGAAGTTATTTTAAAAGCTTATGAAAAATATGGTGTTGAGTCATTTCAATGGTTAGATGGTATGTACGGTTTCAGTATATATGATAAAAAGATAAACAAGCTTTTTATTGCCAGAGATTTCTTTGGTGAAAAACCATTATACTACACTCAAAATGACAATCAGTTTTTATGGGCGTCAGAATTAAAATCTATCGTAAAAACTATTGACCATAAGCCAAATATCTCAAAAAAAGGATTGAATCTTTATTTTAGACTCACCTATATTCCTGCTCCACATACAATTTATGAAGGTATTTACAAGTTAGAAGCTAATCATTATTTAGAATATGATTTTGAATCATTTCAATATAGTATTCATAAAATTAACCACGAACCAGCACCAAAAACAGCAGATATTTCTTTTGAAGACGCTAAAGCAAAAACAAAAGAATTGGTTTATAACAGTGTAGATAGCAGGTCAATCGCAGATGTTGGTTTGGGTACATTTTTGTCTGGCGGTGTAGATTCGTCTATTGTGTCACTTTGTTTATCACAAGCTACCGACAAAAGAATTGATACCTTTTCAATAGGTTTTAAAAAGGCTTCCTATGACGAAACCGACAAATCCCGTGTGGTTGCTAAAATGTTAGACAGTAATCATCATGAATTTATTATAGATGAAGATGATTTAAAGCACAATATCCATGAGATTCTCGTTAATTTTGATGAGCCTTTCTCAGATACTGCAGCCTTACCTACTCACCTACTTTCAGAAAAAACCAGAGAGCACGTTACTGTTGCTTTAACTGGTGATGGTGGTGACGAAGTTTTTGGAGGTTACAACAAGTATTACATTGGCAAGATGAACAAAAGGTACACAAGTGTAGTACCAAAAGCACTTCATAAAACTATTGCCAAATTAAGTAACAAATACTTAATCAATAAAGATGATACGCGTGGTAAAAGATTTCAAATTAATAAACTACTAAATGCTATTAATTATGAAGGCGGTTTTTACTGGGACATCATTTCATTAGCCAATACCAGCAAACTTCTATCAGAAATAATGCAAGACGACTATTACGATAGTGATTTATTCCAAGAGTATAAAGAAGTTTTAGGCAAACAAAAGATTGAAAGTCTTACAGATTTTAGGCTTGTAGACAAGATCTTGAGTCTTGAAGGCGGTATGTTAGCAAAGGTTGACAGAACCAGTATGTTAACATCCTTAGAATGTAGAGCACCATTTTTAAATAAAACCATCTGGGAGTTTACTAACACACTGCCAGAAAGCTATTTAATGAAAGGCTGGAATAAAAAATACATTTTAAAGGAAGCGTTTAGAGATCAATTTCCGCAAGACTTTTTAGAAAAAGGAAAAAGCGGATTTGGCTCACCTACAGGAGATTGGCTAAGACAAAGTCTGCGAAAAGAATTAGAAAGTTATATAGAACCGGAAATGCTTAAAAAACAAGGCATTTTTAAAGTAGACGTTATAACCAAATTGGTTCAAGATCATCTCGACAGCAAGAAAGATAGTACGTTTAGAGTGTGGTCTTACTACTGTTTCCAAAAGTGGTACAAATTTAATTTTCTAAATGAAAACTAATACAATGCAAAAGAAGAGAGTACTTATTATAGCATCCTTTGCTGGTTCTTTAATTCGATTTAGAGGAGATTTTATCAAAAGCTTAGTCGCTAACGGTTTTGAGGTTTTTACAGCCTCACCAAGTTATACCGATGAGGATTTACAATTAATAAAAGAACGAGGTGCGCATCCAATTGAGTTTAACCTGCAACGCACAGGTTTAAACCCTTTTAAAGATTTTAAATCTATTTTAGAATTGAAATCCATCATGAAGGAAAACAAAATTGATTTGGTTTTCCCATACACTGTAAAACCTGTAATCTATGGCTCTCTAGCAGCAAATATGATTAAAGTTCCGGTAATTTCTTTAATTACAGGATTGGGTTTTGCATTTACCGGACTTACCACTAAGGCTAGAGTTTTACAGCGTTTTAATGAAACCCTCTATAAACTATCCATAAGAAAGAATAAGTTTATTGTTTTTCAGAATAAAGATGATTATCAGTTGTTTTTAGATCGTAAAGTAATTTCTAAAAAGCATCCCGTTGCTTTTGTAAGTGGTTCTGGTGTTAACCTGAATGAATTCACTTTCAAAGAAAAAAATCCAACAGATAAAGTCAGTTTTTTACTAATCGCTAGATTAATCAAAGAAAAAGGGATTGCACTATACATGGATGCTGCGAGAGCTTTAAAACCAAAGTATCCCAACGCAGAGTTTCATGTGATTGGAGCATTAGAAACCTCACCGAGCGCAATCAGTGAAGATGAATTGCATGAATTACATGAAAAAAATATTATTGTTTTTCATGGCAGACAAATGGATGTAGACAAACATCTTCACCAAAGAGATGTTTTTGTATTACCAAGCTATTATAGAGAAGGCATACCAAGAACAACTTTAGAAGCACTTGCTTGCGGTAATCCAATAATCACTACAGATTCTGTAGGTTGTAGAGAATCGGTTAAAGATGGTGTAAATGGAAAATTAATAGAGCCTCAAAATTTAGAAGCCTTAATTGATGCGATGGAGTTTTTCATTACAAATCCAGATAAGATAAAGGAAATGGGAATTAACAGTCGTAAATATGCCGAAGAACGTTTTGATGTAAATATTATTAATAATGATTTAATTGAGCTTATTAATCAATCACTAAAATAAATGCTGTTAATTTATTTTAAATTTATAGATCAATATAATACAAATAACCAAATAATAATCAACATATTATGTATAAGTTATTTTTCAAAAGACTAATCGATTTTATGATTGCTTTGATTGGATTGATAATCTTGTCACCAATCATAATAAACATAATAATTTTATTGGCTATAGCTAACAATGGTAAACCGTTTTTCTATCAAAAAAGAACAGGAAAGGGTGGAAAAATTTTTACCATAGTGAAGCTAAAAACCATGAACGACAAAAAAGATGCGGATGGCAATCTTTTACCAGACCATGTTAGAATTACCAAAGTTGGTGATATTTGTAGACGCTACTCCTTAGACGAAATTCCACAGCTATTTAATATGCTAAAAGGGGATATGAGCTTAATTGGGCCTCGTCCTTTACTTCCAAAGTATTTGCCTCGTTACACTGAAGAACAGTTTAGACGCCATAATGTTACTCCAGGAATAACAGGATGGGCACAAGTTAACGGTAGAAACGCCATAAGCTGGGAAGAAAAGTTTAAACTAGACACCTATTATGTAGATCATCAATCGTTTATATTAGATTGTAAAATCTTCTTTAAGACTATACAGAATGTCATTGGCAAAAAGGATATAAATTCTTCTACCAACCAACCAATGCCTGAGTTTATGGGCACTGAAAGTAAAGCTTAACAATAGAGAGCATTTCTATTAATTGAACAGACCTTAAATATTTAGTATTTAAACTATTGAGTCTAAAATTTAACAACGTAAATATTTACCTTTTATCGTCTTTATTTGGGATAAGCAATAATATTAACGCATCTTTAAACCGATTTTAGATCGTGTCCCAAATCCCTCTAAGACATGAAATTGAGATAGTAATTATTAATTACTTAAACAATTTTTACTTATGAAACCGAAAATATGGTTGTCTTCGCCCCACATGAGCGGAGCTGAACAGACTTACATAAAAGAAGCTTTTGATACCAATTGGGTTGCGCCGTTAGGCCCTAACGTAACTGGATTTGAAAAAGACTTAGAATCTTATCTAAAAGAAGGGAGACATGTTGCTGCATTAGCATCTGGAACTTCTGCCCTTCACTTAAGTTTAATTTTGCTGGGAGTTACTACTGGAGATGAAGTTATCTGCCAGAGTAAAACATTCTCAGCTTCAGCAAATCCTATTGTTTATCAAGGAGCTACTCCTGTTTTTGTAGATAGTGAAACAGATACATGGAACATCTGCCCTATTCAATTAGAAATCGCAATTAAAGACAGAATTTCTAAAGGCAAAAAACCAAAAGCTATAATTGCTGTACATCTTTATGGCATGCCATATAAAGTAGATGAAATTCACAGCATCGCAAATAAATATAAGATTCCTGTTGTTGAAGACAGTGCAGAATCTCTTGGGAGTCATTTCAAAGGTCAAAATTGTGGTACGTTTGGAGATTTATCTATTTTATCCTTTAATGGAAACAAAATTATAACCACATCAGGTGGTGGCGCTTTAGTAACTAGAACTGAATCTCAAAAAAAGAAGGCCGTATTTTTAGCAACTCAGGCCAGGGATAATGCACCTCATTACCAGCATACTCATATCGGTTACAACTACAGAATGTCTAATATTGTTGCAGGTATTGGAAGGGGTCAAATGACTATTTTAGATAGTCACGTTGAAAAACGTCGTTCTAATCATGATATATATTATAATACATTTAAAGACAATAATAAAATAACCTTTCTACTAGAACCTGAAGGTCATTTTTCTAATCGTTGGTTATCATGTATTCAACTTGATTCTTATGAAACCAGAGAAGGCTTAAGGTTAGCTTTAGAAAAAGAAAATATAGAGTCTAGACCATTATGGAAACCGATGCACCTACAACCTATATTTAAAGATGCTCCTAGCTACCTAAATGGTGTCTCGGAAGAGTTGTTTAACAGAGGCCTATGCTTACCTAGTGGATCAAACTTGAGCAAAGAAGAACTAGATAGGGTTATTTCAGCGATAAAAACGTATTTTGCAGTATGTTAGAAAAATTTTTAAATAAAATTTCTAAAAGATATGCCTCAAAATGGCTAGTACTGCTATTTGATATAATGGTTGTAGCTGCAACTTTTTTCTTGGCTTATTTAATTCGCTTTAACTTTACTTTAGATTTTAATATTACTTCGCTTGTTAAGCAGGTGCCTTATGTTATGATGGTAGCTGCAATAAGCTTAATTGCAGTAGGCACTTATAAAGGTGTTGTAAGATTTACAGGGTTTAAAGATATTATCAACGTAATTATTGGCGCCAATATTTTAGCCACAATCCTTATTTGCTGTACATTTTTAAGCAGAAAACTATTAGACGACAATAGTATTTTTAATATCTCCGGATCGATTATTTACATTCATTTATTATTGAATATACTTTTCTTAATTGGTGCGAAATTATTCATCAAATCTCTTTATAACCAAATTACCCAAGATGTAAACAAAACAGCCAATGTTCTAATTTTTGGCGCTGGTAATTCTGGGATGCTGACCTATGATGCCATTCAGAACGATACTAAAAATGGATTTGAAGTTGTAGGTTTTATAGATGATGATGAAAGAAAAATAGGTAAGAAAATAAACTTAGTAACAGTTTATGGTCTTTCTGATATTGATGAAGACTTTATAAAAAAGAATGAAGTTGAAGATGTAATTATCTCAATACAAAATATTGACCCTTCGAGATTACTTCAGATAACAGGTAGCCTGTTCAACCTTGGCCTAAAGGTGAAAATAGTACCACCTGTTCAAAGTTGGATTGATGGAGATTTAAGTATTGGACAGATAAAAGAAGTAAAAATTGAGGATTTACTAGGAAGAGAGCCCATACACATCAAAAATCCAGACTTAATTGATCAATACGACAACAAAGTCATATTAATAACTGGTGCTGCTGGATCTATCGGAAGCGAAATTTGCAGAAAAGTTAGTCTTTATAACTATAAGAAACTTATTCTTGTTGATAATGCAGAATCGGCACTATACGATATTCAACAGGAATTTAGACAACAAGGTCTAGAAAATATAGATGCTATTGTTGCAGACGTTAGAAACAAAACAAGAATAGATCAAATATTCAATATTTTTAAACCAAAAATTGTTTTTCATGCTGCCGCATATAAACATGTGCCTTTAATGGAAAATAATCCATTTGAAGCCGTTAGTGTAAATATTGGAGGCACAAAAAATGTGGTTGACATAGCTGTTAAGCATAGTATTGATAAATTTGTGTTAATTTCCACAGATAAAGCCGTAAACCCAACCAATGTAATGGGTGCTACAAAGCGTATTGCGGAATTATATGTATCTTGTTTAAAAGGTAAAGGGCATACAAAATTTATAACCACTCGTTTTGGAAATGTGTTAGGTTCTAACGGTTCCGTTATACCACTATTTAAAAGGCAAATTGAAAAAGGTGGTCCCTTAACAGTTACTCACAAAGATATAACTCGTTATTTTATGACAATTCCTGAAGCATGTCAGCTTGTACTAGAAGCCGCAGCAATGGGTAATGGTGGTGAGATTTTTGTGTTTGACATGGGTGAACCAATAAAGATTTTTAACCTTGCTAAAAACATGATTATCCTCTCTGGACTAAGATATCCAGAAGACATCGACATAAAAATAACTGGATTAAGACCAGGAGAGAAAATTTATGAGGAATTGTTGGCAGATGGTGAGAACACCAAGAAAACCTATCATGAAAAAATTATGATAGCAAAATCTAGGCATGTTGACATTGAAACGGTAGAAAAACAGATCAATAAATTAACAAGTATCAATTCCTTAACACAACCATTAGAAATTGTATCTTATATTAAAGCATTAATACCAGAGTATATATCTAATAACTCCACCTATGAAGTTTTAGACTCAAAAAAATAAACTTACAATACCAAAAACATGAAAACACGCAACCTTGTAATTCAATTAATAGCTATATTAATTTTAACTTCTTGTGGATCTCGTAAAAATATTGTTTATTTTCAAGACGAGCCTATAGAAGACGGTGTTTTGGTTTCAGAACCAAAACCTATTATTTACAAGCCAGATGATATCTTAACAATTAATGTATCGGCTTTAGATCCTGATACGGTGAAGCCTTTTAACCTTCAAGTAGTTTCTAATAACGATTCAAATTTATTAAACGCTGGTGGGCAACAGCAATTCCAATCTTACTTAATAGATTATGATGGAAATATAGATTTTCCAGTACTTGGCAAGTTGAAAGTTGCTGGATTGAATCGTACTGAATTGACATCAATGTTGGTTGAAAAAATTAGTGAATATGCTAATAATCCAATAGTCAATGTAAGATTATCTAATTTTACAATTACTATATTAGGAGAAGTTAGAAATCCTGGAACTTTTACAATACAAGACGAAAGAATTACGGTTTTAGAAGCATTGGGACTTGCAGATGATCTTACTATATTTGGAAAACGCAAGAATGTTTTACTTATTAGAGAAGTAGATGGCAAAAAGAAGTTCGCTAAAATAGATTTAACTTCAGTTAATGCAGTAAATTCACCCGTGTACTATCTCCAGCAAAATGATGTAATCTATATTGAGCCTAATAATGCCAGAATTAGATCATCGACTTACAATCAAAATAATAGTGTATTAATTTCTGCTATAGGAACTTTAACAACTATCATCGCAGTATTCTTAGTAAGAAATTAAGAAGGTAATTACAATTTATGAAATCCAAAACACCCACTCTAGATTTAAAGCAAACATTAGAACTATTCCTTTCTTACTGGAAATGGATTCTTCTTTGTGTTATCATAGCTATAATGCTTGGTTTTACACATCTTCGTTATGCTGATTATGAATATAAAGCAAATGCCACAATAAAGATTAGAGACGAAGAGCAATCTCAAAAATTGCCTAGTCTAGACGATGTTAAGGCAAATGGTTTATTTTCAGGTGGTGCGGATAAAATTAAAGATGAAATTAGAGTTATAAGATCTCGCGAGATTGCTGAAAATATAATTAAGAAGTTAGACCTTAATATTAGGTATTATGCTGATGGTAAAATAAAAGAAAAAGAGTATTACAAAGATGCACCTATTAAAATACATTTTTATGGAAGTGATTCTATAATAGACAGAATAGGTCGAGCCTTATTCATTAAAATTAAATCGCCAACGCAGTATTTACTTTTCGATGAAAAAGAGCAATCACTTTTTGATGACAGAGAAGATTCTGAAGGAAAACTATATGATTTCGGTGAGAAAGTTGATACTCCGTATGGAGGTTTTTATATTGTTCCAAATGATGGTAAGCATGCTCCCAAAGTAGGAACCAGTATAAAAATTGCTATAATCCCAGTGAGGAAGTTAATTAATGCCTACTCTAAAAATGTAACCATTACTACAGAAAAAGGGTCAAGTGTTGTAGGATTAGAACTCAAGGAAACTGTTGCCAAAAGAGCAGTAGATTATTTAGACCAGCTTATTAAAGAGTACAATAATGATGTACTCAAAGACAAAGAGGAAGTTGTTAAAGCAACTTCTGATTTCATTACCAATAGACTACAAAGAGTTTCTAAAGAATTAGAAGAAGTAGATTACACGGCCGAAGAACTTCAAAAAAGAAATAATCTTACCGCTTTAGGTGCCCAGGCAGATCTCAACCTTCAAGCTAATAAACAATTAGAACAGCAAATAGCTAGTACCGCTACAAACATTCAATTAATTTCATACTTACAAGAAGAAATTCAAACTGAAAACAAAAGTAGCGATATGCTACCTGCAGATGTTGGAATTGGTGATGCTTCAACTGCTCAAATGATAGCAAGCCATAATGAGCTAGTTGCAGAAAGAGACAGGATATTAAAGAACTCGACACCAAAAAATCCTGTTGTTGTAAATCTCAATGATCAGATTAATGCTTTAAAATCTAATTTAGAACGATCATTAAGTAACATGAAGCAAACTTCTGAATTAACCTTGAATAACCTAAACAAGGAAAACTCAAGAATTCGTGGCCAGCTTTATGCAGCACCCACTAAAGCAAGACAATTTAGAGATATTAAAAGACAACAAGATATTAAAGAATCTTTATACTTATATCTTTTAGAAAAACGTGAAGAATCTGCGATTAGGCTCGGTATGTATACACCAAATGCTAAAATTATTGAGAATGCTTATTCTTCTTACATGCCAATTGCTCCTAAGCCCGCAATTATCTATATAGCATCTGTCATATTAGGCCTCATGATTCCTATTGGGATAATCTATTTGATTAATCTTTTAGACTCAAAGGTTTACAACAAGAATGATTTAATTAACATATTAGATGTGCCTTATTTAGGTGATATCCCTAAAACATCTAAGAAACAAAAGCTAATAAAACGCGTTGATTACTCTCCTAAAGCTGAAGCATTTAGAATCGTAAGATCTAATATAGATTTTATTTTAAAAGATTTAAAAAATCAACAAAAAAGGCTGTTTATCACATCTACTAAAGCTCAAGAAGGAAAATCGCACACAAGTACTAATTTAGCCAGTTCGATATCATTTTCAGAGAAATCAGTTTTACTGATTGAAATGGATATACGTGTTCCTAAAATTTTAGATTATCTTGAGATTAAAGAAAAACCTAAAAAAGGTTTATCTGATTACCTAGCTGACAGTTCTGTAAAACCTCAAGACATAGTTGTAAAACATCCTGAAAACAAATTTTTAGATATAATCCCATCTGGTACAATTCCACCTAATCCTTCTGAATTATTAATGAGTCCTAGAGTAGCAGAACTTTTTAAGCATTTTGAAAAGAAATATGATTATATCGTAGCTGATACTTCTGCTGTTGGTCTAGTAAGTGACACCCTGCTTATATCCGACCTTGCAAACCTATTCGTTTACGTGGTAAGTGCAGATAATGTAGACAAAAGAAGACTTGTTAGCATAGCAGAACCATTATATGAAGACAAACGACTTCCTAATATGACAATGTTACTAAATGGTGTTAAACCTGGCAAAAAAGGCTATGGTTATGGATACGGTTATGGTAACAATCCTAATAAAAAGAAAAAATGGTATAGTTTTTCTTAAAAATAGATTTCAAAAAACAATTTAATATTTATGAAAACCCTAATGCTTCACAGTGTTGGTTGCGAAAAAGACAATTGGTACCGAAATTGGCTTTCTATATCTCTAGACCATTTTGAAAATTTTTGCAAATATCTAGTCGACAACAATTTCGAAACTGTTTTTCTAGATTCCTGGTTAGAGAATCCTAACGCAAAAAATAAAGTTGTACTTACCTTTGACGATGGTTACTTAGACAATTGGGTATACGCATATCCAATATTAAAAAAGTATGGTCTGAAAGGTACAATTTTTGTAAATCCAGAGTTTATTCAAAATGAGACGGATATTAGATATAATCTTGAAGATGTTTGGCAGAAAAAAGTAAATCAATCAGAGCTTACTAAACTTGGCTTCTTAAATTGGTCAGAACTTAATGTAATGCAAGACTCAGGTGTAATTGATATTCAATCTCACAGTATGAGCCATAACTTTTATTTTTATTCAAATAAAATAATTGATATTTACTCAGGACAACCAAAACACAATTGGTTACCATGGTTATCAAACCCAAAAAGAAAGCCATATTACATCAATGAAGACCAATCAAAATTTGTTGACCATGGTTTTCCTATTTTTGAATATGATAGAGCTTTAAGAGTTCGCAGATATATACCTGATGAAAAATTTATTGAATATTCTGTTAATGAATACTCAAAATTAGGTAATACGTTAGATAAAAAAGATTTTATTGAAAAATTGAATCTAAAGCTTGACGAGTTTCCTGGTAGTTTTGAATCTGATGGAGACATGAGAAATCGCTATATCTATGAGCTATCAGAAAGTAAAAGAATCATAGAAGAAAAACTCAAAAAGCCTGTAGATTTCATCTGTTGGCCTGGAGGTGGTTTTAATCAATCTAGTGTTGATGTTGCTAAAGAAGCAAATTACAAAGCTATGACTGCTAACGCAAAAAAAACTTTGGATTTGGATTTAGATAACTTAAAGATTATTAAAAGAAATGCTATGACTTCGTTTATTCAAACCTCAAAACGAAATCATTATATCAAGAATCCTCAATTCTTGGTAACCTTATTTAAATATCATAACGGAAGTTTTGTAAGTAAGTATAAATATCGCTTACGTAAATTAAGTCTAGTTATTTTTGACAAACTGTTTTAATAGAAGTGTTATAATTTTCGTCTTTTTCTTTCAGTTTTTAATAGGGTTAACTCTCTATTGGTCTGGCCTGCTACCGAGGTATTCTCCTCTGCCCTTCTAATGAGATAAGGCATAACATCCTTAACTGGACCAAATGGAATATATTTAGCAACATTATAGCCCTCAGCTGCTAAGTTATAACTAATATGATCACTCATTCCGTACAACTGACCAAACCAAACGTTGTTATCGTCTTTACCAATATTGTACTTTTCCATTAGTTCCATTGCTAAATAACAGCTTTCTTCATTGTGTGTACCAATAAAAATGGAAATATCTCTTATGTTATCTAAACTGTACGATAGTGTGTTATTAAAAGTATCGTCTGTTGCTTTTTTATTCTCGCAGATAGGTGATTCATACCCTTTTTCTTCAGCTCTATTGCGCTCTTTTTCCATATAAGCACCTCTAACTATTTTTAAACCAATATTAAAGCCCTCATCCTTTCCTCGTTTGTGTAACTCTTTTACATAATCAAATCTATCCCAACGATAACACTGTAATGTATTATAAACTATAGTTTTACCCTTATTGTATTTTCGCATCATTTCTTCCACCAGATCATCAGCTGCATCTTGCATCCAACTTTCTTCAGCATCAATTAAAACTTCAACATCTTTTTCTTTTGCCAATCTGCAAACTGCATCAAATCTCCCTACAACTCGGCTCCATTCTTCTTTTTCAGAAATAGTAAGTTCTTTTCCCTCCGTCTTCTTTTGATACAAGGAAAACCTTCCAAAACCTGTCGGTTTAAAGACCACTATAGGCATAGCGTCTCTTTCATCACAGAAGTGAATGATCTTTAAAATTTTATCTAGTGCATTATCAAACTCCTCTTCTACTTCTTTACCTTCTACAGAATAGTCTAAAACAGAACTTACACCTTTTGTGTATAATTTATCTATTACAGATAAGCAATCCTCTTCATTAACACCACCGCAGAAATGATCAAAAACGGTTGATCTTATTAATCCCTCTACAGGCAAATTTGCCTTGAGAGCAAAATTGGTTGCCGCTGTGCCAATACGAACTAAAGGCTGTGAGGAAATCATTTTAAATAAAAAATAAGCACGCTCTAATTCAGAATCAGATTTTAGTGCAAAAGCAGTGGCTGTATTTTCAAAGAGAGAACGATTAATCATAGAATTTTAAAATATGTATTGCAAATATATTTAATCCTTTGCTTACTTTTTTCTAAAAAAAGGGAGTATTTTCACGGGATAAACTGAGGAATTAATAAAAATGAAATCTATAACGACTAAAAATGCAATTGTTCATTTTAATGACAGTATATACACAGAACTCAATGCATACATAAAATCCTCAAACCCTTCAAAAATATTTGTGCTTGTAGATACAAATACGCATGATGCTTGTCTTCCAAAGTTTTTGTCCCAGGTAGAATCAGGTGATATTGTTGTTGAGGTCATGGAAATGCCAGATGGAGAAGATCACAAGACTATAGACATCTGTACTGGTGTTTGGGAAGCCATGTCCGAATATTATGCTGACCGAAAAAGCCTAATGATAAATTTAGGTGGTGGAGTTGTAACAGATCTTGGTGGTTTTGTTGCCAGTACTTATATGCGAGGTATAGATTACATCAATGTTCCAACATCTCTATTAGCAATGGTAGATGCCTCTGTTGGCGGTAAAACAGGTATTGATCTCGGTAATTTAAAAAACCAAATAGGCGTAATAAGCGAAGGCAGTATGGTGTTAATCGATACATCATTTTTAGAAACATTACCTAAAAACCACATGATTTCTGGTTATGCCGAAATGCTAAAACATGGTTTGATTCACGATAAGTCATACTGGCATACTCTTTTAAATTTCGCAAATTTAGACTTTTCGGCATTAGATAAGATGATTTACGATTCTGTTGTCATTAAAAATAAAATAGTTTCTGAAGACCCAACTGAAAAAGGACTCAGGAAAGTTTTAAACTTTGGGCATACCTTAGGCCATGCCATTGAAAGTTACTTTTTAGGTAATGGAGACAAAATTCCATTGTTGCATGGCGAAGCCATTGCTTTAGGCATGCTACTAGAGGCGTATATCTCTACAAAAACTGTAGGACTATCAGAAGAAGAGTTTAAAGACATTGAAAAAGGCATACTAAAAACCTTCTCAAAGGTTGAAATAACCGAAAATGATCAAAAAAATATTATCAATCTGTTACAATACGACAAAAAAAACAGTCATGGTAAAGTAAAGTTTGTACTGCTTGAAGCTATTGGCAAACCAAGAATCAATTGCGAGGTTGAAAATAATATATTGCTCGAAGCCTTTGAATATTACAATTCTTGATAAAAAATAAAACCCTTAGCCAGAAGCTAAGGGTTTTATTTTAATTGTAAGTGTTTTGTTAAATTACAGTTCATTAAAAATAGTATGCATCAAACGCTTCTTGTCGTTAATGCTTTCTTCCAAAGATATCATAGTCTCCGTTCTGTAAACACCTTCAATATCATCTATATTAAAAATAATGTCCTTAGCATGCATAGTGTTTTTTGCTCTAATTTTACAGAAAATATTGAACTTTCCTGTAGTTATGTGTGCAACGGTTACGTTAGGAATACTCTCTATTCTCTCTAAAACAAATTTGGTTTGAGAAGTGTTTTGGAGAAAAATACCTACATAAGCAATAAATGAATATCCTAATTTTTTATAATCTAAAGTAAGTGAAGAACCTTTAATGATTCCAGCTTCTTCCATTTTCTTAACACGCACATGAACTGTACCTGCAGAAATCAGTAATTTTTTTGCAATATCTGTAAAAGGAATGCGTGTATTATCTATGAGCATATCCAATATTTGGTGGTCAACTTCGTCTAATTTAAACTTTGGCATAATTGTATAATCTTTAAACTTTATGCAAAAATAAAGGATTTTTATTATCAATTACGCATTAAAATCAAGTTTTTTTAAGGTTTTAGTGTGATTTTTTCATTATTTATTAATACGAAATCGTTTTCGTTAGTAACTTTTACAGTAGTATTATATGGACTTTTTACCACCTTACTCTCGGCATCAATCTCCTTATGTCCATAAAAATCGTTTAGCTTTGAAATAACTTCAATTTTAGGAATAAACTCAATTTTCCTTTCAACTAAACGTTCCTCGTATTGAATACCAATATCTGTTACCTGAGCAGAAATATCTTGCAATGTTGCATTTCGAATAATAATATCATAAAACTGCTTAGAGTTCTCCGGAATTTTAAAGTAATCTTGGTAAGCAGCAAAACCATTATTACCATTACCCGAAATTACTTCTAATGCCTTTAAAATAGCTAAAAACATCAAATAACGAACCTCTTCCCTATCGTAGTCTTTAGGGTAATGACCGGCTTCAAACAATACTGTTGGAACTTTAAGGCTTTGAAATGTATCTCCAACACAATTTAAGTTAAAACCATCATCATATCTCGCCACACCACCAGGTATTATCTGCTGTAACGTGTCATTAATTTCCACAATTAAGGCCATTGCCTTTTTTCTATTTGATGTTAGTGTGCACTCTTCATTTTGCGAAGGCGATAAAAACGATAGTATTGATGATTTGGGAGTTGCTCCCACATTATAAATGGTTCGTTGCCCATGTAGGTTAAAACAATAATCAGGATTAAAATCATTAAATGCGTCTTTTAAAACTTTACTTTCTGGTTGCGATAAATCTTGTGCATCTCTATTTAAATCAACCTCGTTTGCATTAAAACGCGTATAGCGTTCTGCACCATCAGGATTGAGAATAGGTATAATTAATAATGTACAAGATTCTAAGATGGTATTCGGGAATTCATTATTAGTAAGAAATAGGTTTAAACAATCAAAAAGAGCCTTAGTTGTTGTAGACTCATTACCATGCATTTGGGACCACATCAATACCCTTTTTGGCCCAGAACCAATTCTTAAGCAATAAATAGGTCTATTTTCAACAGAATAACCAATAACCGAACTTATAGAACTTGGTATTTTTTTTAAACATTTTTCTATATCAGAATTGGTAATATACCTACCAAAAAGGTCTGGTGATTTTAGTAAAGCATATAAACTTTTTAGATGTTCTAATTTCATTAGGAATTTTATGTGTTACAAATGTAACTATTTGATTTTTTACAATTGTAAACACCGTGAAATTTAATATTTGTTACAGATGTATACATGATTTAATTTGTTTTAGCTTCTAGATTACATCACTATTAAAAATAATTCAATTGAACTATTTTTACAAAATTATATATCTTAAATTCAGTTATTTATTAATTTTAAATAAAGTTTTGGTTTAATTGTATTAAAGAGATTAACAGTATTTTTTTGATTAAAAAAGTACTATTGTTTACATTTGTACCGTTTAAAGATAGAAACGATTGTTTACAATGATAAACTCTTCAGATTTTGCGATGCGCTTACAAAAAATCATAGATTTTTATGATGAAACCGCGTCTGGTTTTGCGGAAAAAATTGGCGTACAGCGCTCAAGCATTTCCCACATTCTTTCTGGTAGAAACAAACCAAGTTTAGACTTTGTAATGAAAGTGCTTCACTCCTATCCTGAAGTAGAATTGTATTGGCTACTAAATGGAAAAGGAAATTTTCCAACTGCAGAAACTCAAATTTCTGAAATCCCAAATCCTCAGCTTAACTTAAAGGTAGAAAACCCAAGTAATCTTCAAGAATCAAACTCTGAAATTGAAAAAATAGTTATCTTCTATAAAGACGGTACTTTTAAAAGCTATAATCCTTAAATTTAATTTTACTAAGTTATCTTTGCACAAACTACAAAAATGAAGAACATTTTTTTGCTTTTCGCACTATCGCTGTTGCTAACAGGCTGCTTTGAAGTTGAACGCAATTGTACTGACTTTAAAACAGGTGAATTTGAGTTTAACTACACTATAAATGGCGAAAATAAGATCGGCAGATTCGTTAGAACTGACACCTTGAATATAGATTACTATGAAGGGAAAGTAGACTCATCTTCTGTGCGTTGGATTAATGATTGCGAGTTCATTCTTAAAAAATTGAATCCTAAAACAAATGCTGAGAGAGATGCTATACACATGAAAATCCTCACTACAGAAGGCACGTCCTCTTACACTTTTGAATACAAACTTGCAGCCAAAAAACCAAACAAGCCTCTTAGAAGTGAAAAAGGAGTGGCTCATAGAATTGATTAGAATACATGTTAGAATTTTTATTCACATCCGACGCTATAATGGCGCTTTTAACTTTAACCTTTCTAGAAATTATTCTGGGAATAGACAATATTGTCTTTATTTCTATAGCCGCTAATAAACTACCCGAAAACCAAAGAAGCAAGGCCACAAATATCGGTTTGGTTTTAGCCATGGTGCAGCGTATTCTACTACTGTTCTTTGTGACATTTTTGATTGGCTTAAGCGAGCCTTTCTTTGAATACAACTCTGAATGGCTCAAAATCGCAATAAGTTGGCAAGCCATTATATTGTTCGCTGGTGGTCTTTTTCTTATATATAAAAGTACATCTGAAATCAGGGAAAAAGTAGAAGATCCAGGTCACGATGAAAAAGGTGTTAAGTCCAAAGTCATTAAATCCTTATCTCAAGCTATTACACAAATCTTAATCATTGATTTTATTTTTTCAGTCGACTCTATCCTAACAGCTGTTGGTATGACTAATGGTTTGCACCCAAACAGCAATTACACTCTTATTCTAATGGTTATAGCAGTAGTGATTTCTATAGCAGTAATGATAGGGTTTGCAAACCCAATTCGAAAATTTATAGACCGAAATCCAAGTATGCAGATTTTGGGCTTGGCATTTTTAATTCTTATTGGCTTTATGCTTATAACTGAAGCTGCACATCTGTCCCACACCGAATTCTTTGGTAAAACCGTGGGTGCTATACCAAAAGGCTATTTATATTTTGCTATTGCTTTTTCTTTGTTTGTAGAATTTTTGAATTTTAAAACCAAGAAAAAATAAAAGAATAATGTTTAGATTAAAAAAGGGTAACCTGACCAGAACCACCTGTATCTAAGCCATCATCGTCTTCTTTCTTGTCTGAAGAATCATTCTTAGGTTGTTCTAATTTCTCCTCACTTTTTTTGTCTTCTAAATCTATGGAAACAGTTTCTTCATCAACAACTTCTAGTTCATCCGCATGTACTTCTTCCGGCGCTTCAAAAGGTAATGGATCTAATAGATTTATTTGGTTTATTTTTTCTTTAGTTAATTGATTTCCAAGTGCATTAATCCCTTTTACCGCAATAAATTCTTCAAGATTAACTTGCATGTTTGGCTTACGATCTTTACCACGTTCTTTGGTAAATTCTACCTCAGCCATTGGCCTCCAATCTGTAGATACAATTTCTAACTGGGAATCAGGATGACCAGAAATAAAGGTTTCTTCTTTTCCTTCCTGCTCTATTAAAAAACGTTTTACGTAGTAACGCTCTTTTTCACCATCATAGTAGATAGCAGATATTGGCTTTTTAGGAATCCACTTCTCTAAAACAATCATATCACTATCAAAATGGGTTGTTAATTCAGGGATAATTGTTTTAACAATACCAGATTGTGTAATAATCAGCAACCTATCTTCTCCCCTAAACTCTCCTATCAGTTCACCACGATCATCTACATTTAGTCGCTGTACCGTATCATCAAACCAAATTTTTCGAGGTTTTAAGGTTGAAACGCCTTTCTCCTTTAGCTCAATTCGCTTTATAGAATATTTAGTAACCAAATTACCTTTAGACGAACGCCCTTTTATCAAAATATCTGCAAAGTCTAAATCCCATTTTAATTTCTTGATACTACCTACCTGACGCAGTAATACAGTTACAACTTCAGCTTCACCATTAGGGTTTGCAGAAAAATACCATACCACAGAACCACTGTTTCCGTTAGTCATATCGTATTCTCTGTCCCTGGTAATGCTCGTTACCGCAAAGCGCTTAACGTAAGATGGTCCCTTTTTACCATCTCTGTAAATCATATTGTAAATAGTACGCTTATCTTTTTTCTTAAATACAGCAACATGAATGATATTTTTACCCACAAAGGTTTTTGAATCGACTTTAGTTACCATCATTTTGCCTTCTTGAGTAAACACAATAATATCGTCTATATCACTACAATCACAAACATACTCATCACGCTTTAAAGAGGTACCTATAAAACCTTCGTCCCTGTTGACGTAGAGCTTGGTATTTCTTATTACAACTTTTGTTGCATCTACATCATCAAAAACACGTAGTTCAGTTTTACGTTCCTTACCTTCACCATAATCTTTCTTGAGTCTTTCAAAGTATGCAATAGCATAGTCGATAAGGTTTGACAAGTGATTTTTAACTTCTGCAATTTGATCTTCTAAAGCCTCTATCTTTTGTTGTGCCTTATCAATATCGAATTTAGATATACGTTTAATTCTAATTTCTGTTAAGCGAACGATATCTTCTTCTGTAACAGCACGCTTTAAATGCTTAATATGAGGCTGAAGCCCTTTATCTATGGCTTTAATTACACCTTCCCAAGTTTCTTCCTCTTCAATATCACGATAAATTCTATTTTCAATAAAAATACGCTCTAATGAAGCAAAATGCCACTGTTCTTCAAACTCACCAAGCTTTATCCCTAACTCTTGTTTTAGAAGTTGCACGGTATTATCTGTAGAACGACGAAGCATTTCCGTGACACCTATGAATAAGGGTTTATTATCTTCTATAACACAACCTAAAGGCGAAATGGATGTTTCGCAAGCCGTGAATGCGTAAAGCGCATCAATGGTTTTATCTGGTGACAACCCTGATGGTAAGTGAATAAGTATTTCAACTTCAGCAGCAGTGTTATCCTCTATTTTTTTAATTTTAATTTTACCTTTATCATTGGCTTTTAAAACTGAATCTATTAGAGACGATGTTGTCGTACCAAACGGAATCTCTGTGATGGCTAAGGTATTTTTATCTACTTGAGAAATTTTGGCACGAACCCTAACTTTACCTCCACGTAATCCATCGTTATAATTACTTATATCGGCAATACCCGCTGTCGGAAAATCTGGATATAACGTAAATCGTTTGCCTTTTAAATGTTTAACCGAAGCCTCTATTAGTTCTATAAAATTGTGAGGTAGAATTTTAGTTGAAAGCCCAACCGCAATACCTTCACCTCCTTGGGCTAAAAGCAATGGAAACATTACAGGCAAATTTATGGGCTCTTTACGTCTGCCATCGTAAGACGCCTGCCATTCTGTAATTTTTGGGTTATAAACAACATCTAAGGCGAATTTAGATAGCCTTGCCTCAATGTAACGAGATGCTGCTGCACTATCGCCAGTTAAAATATTTCCCCAGTTACCTTGGGTATCAATCAGTAAATCTTTCTGTCCGATTTGTACCATAGCATCAGCAATACTTGCATCTCCATGCGGATGATATTGCATGGTATGACCAACAATATTTGCTACCTTGTTGTAACGGCCATCATCCAAATCTTTCATTGAGTGCATAATACGTCGTTGCACTGGCTTAAAACCATCTTCAATTGCTGGTACAGCACGCTCTAAGATTACATAAGACGCGTAATCCAAGAACCAGTCTTTGTACATTCCCGTTACCTTGGTAATCGTTTCCTGATTGCCATTCTCTTCGTTTAACATCTCATCATTTTGATCTTCTGCCATCTATGCTTCTTTTCGCTTTTTGTTTTCTTTAAGTGTTTTCTTTAGCGATTGCTTTACGTAACGCATTTTTCTTCTTTTTAGAAGGGTAACGTTAAAGCGTTCTTTTATTTGTTTTCCATCATAAGCCTTAATCAATACAACTAAAGACTTGTAAAGGAAGTAGTCTTTTATCTTATAACCCATAAGTTGATGCCTGGCAAATTCAACTTTATTCTCTCGGTAATTGATGTATTCCGTTAATATTAATCCTTTATTTAGAATTATGATTTTTGCTCCGTCACTATCATACTCAAAATAACCTGCGACTGAATGGAATAATACCAAGACAACAAACAAGCCCAGAAAAACAAAAAATGTGCTATCCACAAAAAATTCTAAAGACTTAAATACGGTTGCCAACAGTATGCCAAATACAATAAGTATAAAGTAAATGGAAACTACGGTATTCTTAACTTTTCTATTGTCGGTTCTCATACGTTTTCTTCAACAATATCAAGTTCTACCTTAAGATTCTCAATGATAAACTCTTGACGTGATGGTGTGTTTTTTCCCATGTAGAAAGATAACAATTCTTCAATAGACATATCCTTGTCTAGCATTACAGGATCTAGTCGCATATCTTCACCAATAAAATGCTTAAACTCGTCTGGTGAAATTTCACCTAATCCTTTAAATCTTGTAATCTCTGGTTTTGGCTTTAATTCTTCAATGGCATTTTTACGCTCTTCATCCGAATAACAATAAATTGTTTTCTTTTTATTTCTTACTCTAAATAATGGTGTTTGAAGAATGTACAAATGCCCTTCTTTTATCACTTCAGGAAAAAACTGCAAGAAGAACGTAATCAATAACAGTCTAATGTGCATACCATCGACATCAGCATCAGTAGCAATGACAATATTGTTGTATCTTAAATCCTCAATAGACTCTTCTATATTTAAAGCAGCTTGCAAAAGATTGAACTCTTCATTTTCATATACAATCTTTTTACTCAATCCGTATGAATTTAGAGGTTTCCCTTTTAAGCTGAAAACAGCCTGTGTATTAACATCTCGTGATTTCGTTATGCTACCAGAAGCCGAATCACCCTCTGTAATAAACAACGTGGTGTCTAAATATTTATCTTTTTTTGTATCTCCAAAATGAATACGGCAATCGCGAAGTTTTTTATTATGCAAGCTTGCCTTTTTAGCGCGTTCTTTGGCTAGCTTTCTAATACCAGACAACTCCTTACGCTCACGCTCAGCCTGAAGAATTTTTCGCTGAATTTTTTCAGCAGTATCAGGATTTTTATGAAGGTAGTTATCTAAATAGGTTTTTACAAAATCATTGATGTACGTTCTAACCGTTGGCAAATCACCTCCCATATCCGTTGAGCCCAACTTGGTTTTGGTCTGACTCTCAAAAACAGGTTCCATTACCTTAATGGCAATAGCAGATACAATAGACTTTCTTACATCTGAGGCATCGTAGTTTTTGCCGTAAAACTCACGGATAGTCTTTACAATAGCTTCTCTAAAAGCTGCTAAATGCGTTCCACCTTGAGTTGTGTTTTGCCCATTAACAAACGAGTGATATTCCTCACTATACTGCGTTTTACTATGTGTTATAGCAACTTCAATATCATCGCCTCGTAAGTGAATGATTGGATAAAGCATATCACTTTCATTGATGTTTTCTGAAAGCAAATCTTTTAATCCGTTTTCACTGTAGTATTTTTCGCCATTAAAAACTATAGTTAACCCAGGATTTAGATACACATAGTTTTTCAACATTTTCACCACATATTCATTTCTGAATTTATAGTTCTTAAAAATGCTGTCATCTGGCACAAAGGTCACCTTGGTTCCTTTTCGCCTTGATGTATCATCTAAAAATTCCTGATCTTTTAATTCGCCTAATTCAAATTCTGCAGAAGCCGATTTTCCGTCTCTGGTAGACTCCACTCTAAAATAGGTTGATAGCGCATTAACAGCTTTTGTACCAACACCATTAAGACCTACGGACTTTTTAAAGGCTTTAGAATCGTACTTTCCACCAGTATTCATCTTAGACACTACATCTACCACTTTACCTAATGGAATACCACGACCATAATCGCGCACAATAACACGATCGCCTTGTATGGAAATCTCAATGGTTTTACCAGCACCCATTACAAACTCATCGATAGAGTTATCGAGCACTTCTTTAACAAGAATATAAATACCATCATCTGGAGAGGATCCGTCACCTAATTTTCCGATGTACATACCAGGACGCATCCTGATGTGTTCCTTCCAGTCGAGTGAGCGAATATTGTCTTCAGTATAGTTAGTTTGTTCTGCCATAGACATTAGGACGAGATTAATGATAGAACGCTAATATAAGACTATAGCTTAAAAAATGAAACACGCTTTTGGTAAAGTAATTAACAATAAAGTGCCGTTATTGTTGAGAACCTTAACATTTTTTATTGTTTTGACAATTCCTCAGCTTTTTGCTTTAAAATTTCATTTCTGGTAATTAGAATACGCTTAATATGTCTTTTTAGAATTAGACTATCTAAAATTTTGCCTACAATTCCGTATTTAGAAGTAAAATGGAGGATATCAACCATTATGGTCGTGCCATCATGTTCTTTAAAAATATGGTCGTGCCTGTAAGATTTAAAGCTACCATCAGTCCGTTCATCTACAAAAAGTTTAGGCTTCTTTAACTCAGAGACTTCTAATGTGAGGTGCTGTAAAAGACCAAGATAGTTAACTTCCCAAGTGATAGAATCTCCTTTTTCAACAAGGCCAGATGTTTTACCATCCACAGGTATTTCACTTTTATTTTTTAAGGATTGTGCGTAAAAACCAATATCTCTAGCTAAATCAAAGCATATCTCTATATCGGCATTTATTTCAGTTTCTGCTACAATTTGGGGCATAAAGTTAGTTTAGTAGTAAGACACTTGCACTTTTGAAAGGTCACATATACTCATGACAAAATTTTATTTTTTTTCAAAAAACAAATCTCGATATGCTTTCCACAGAAAAGACTCGAACTGACGAAATTGGAAACTAAAAAAGAGCTACTACACATTAAACAAGAAATGCATCACATCTCCATCCTTAACAATGTAGTTTTTTCCTTCTACACGCATTTTACCAGCTTCTTTTACTTTGGCTTCGCTTCCGTAGTTAACGTAATCATCATAACCAATAACTTCTGCTCTAATAAAGCCCTTTTCAAAATCGGTATGAATAACTCCAGCAGCTTGTGGCGCAGTAGCACCAACATTAACCGTCCACGCTCTTACTTCTTTTACACCAGCTGTAAAGTAGGTTTGCTGATTTAAAAGCTTGTAAGCCGCTCTAATTAATTTTGCCGAACCTGGCTCATCTAAACCTATATCTTCTAAGAACATTTGGCGTTCTTCGTAATCTTCTAACTCATTAATATCAGCTTCTGTACCAACAGCTAACACCAATACTTCTGCATGCTCATCTTTTACCGCTTCTCTCACCTGCTCTACATAAGCATTACCAGTGTTTGCAGCGCCTTCATCTACATTACACACATACATAACAGGCTTATCTGTAATAAACTGTAATGGCTTTACGTAGTCTGCATAATCTTCATCCGAAAACTCTAAAGCTCTCACAGACACACCAGACTCTAAACCGTTTTTTATCTTTAAAAGCACTGCTTCTTCTGCTTGCGCTTCTTTATTACCAGTTTTAGCAGCACGCTTTACTTTATCTAACTTCTTTTCAGTCGTTTCTAAATCTTTAAGCTGAAGCTCCATATCAATGGTTTCCTTGTCTCTAATAGGATCTACAGAACCATCAACGTGAACAATATTATCGTTATCAAAACAACGCAATACGTGCAAAATAGCATCGGTTTCTCTAATGTTGGCTAAGAACTGGTTTCCTAAACCCTCACCTTTACTGGCACCTTTTACCAAACCTGCGATATCTACAATCTCTACCGTTGCAGGCATTACACGCTCTGGATTAACCAATGACTCTAGTTTTGCTAATCTTGGGTCTGGTACGTTAACCACACCAATGTTTGGCTCTATGGTACAAAACGGAAAGTTGGCACTTTGCGCTTTGGCATTAGATAAACAGTTAAATAAGGTTGATTTTCCTACGTTTGGTAATCCTACTATTCCAGCTTTCATAATATTTCCTGCGAAGGCAGGAATCTTTTTTAATTAAACTTCTTCTCTCTTTTTAAGAGATTGCAAATGTAATTAAATA
>JASBSA010000050.1 GCA_030149175.1 Winogradskyella sp.
GCACAAGGCTTTGGGCATCAACAAATAGAAAACGAGCACATATTCAAAGCCCTATTCGAAGTTGATGAAAACGTACTACCATTCATCCTTAAAAAGCTGAATGTTAATGTCTCATTATTACAACAAATACTAGACAAAGAACTACAGAGCTTTGCTAAAGTCTCTGGTGCAGAACTAATGATTTCCAGAGAAGCCAGCAAAGCCCTAAACGAAGCGTCTATCATCGCCAAAAAGATGAACGATGACTACGTATCTATAGAGCATTTAATCTTGGCTATTTTTAAGTCCAAGAGCAAAATCGCCCAAATTTTAAAAGACCAAGGCGTTACAGAAAAAGGACTCAACTCAGCCATTGAGGAACTGCGTAAAGGCGATAGAGTAACCTCTCAAAGCCAAGAGGAAACCTATAATTCCTTAAACAAATACGCTAAAAACCTCAACCAATTGGCACAAGATGGCAAGTTAGACCCTGTTATTGGTCGCGATGAAGAGATTCGTAGAATACTTCAAATCCTATCACGTCGTACCAAAAACAACCCAATATTGGTTGGTGAGCCAGGTACTGGTAAAACCGCCATTGCAGAAGGTTTAGCACACCGTATCATAGATGGTGACGTTCCAGAGAACCTAAAAGACAAACAAATCTTTGCTTTGGATATGGGAGCCCTAATTGCTGGTGCAAAATATAAAGGTGAGTTCGAAGAGCGTCTTAAAGCGGTCATCAAGGAAGTCACCACTAGTGAAGGTGATATCGTCCTATTCATAGATGAAATCCACACGCTTGTTGGCGCAGGTGGTGGCCAGGGCGCTATGGATGCAGCAAACATCCTTAAGCCTGCTTTAGCGCGTGGTGAACTGAGAGCCATTGGTGCCACTACGCTAGATGAGTACCAAAAATACTTTGAGCAAGACAAGGCATTAGAGCGCCGTTTCCAAAAGGTAACCGTTAATGAGCCAGATACAGAGAGTGCCATTTCCATACTTCGTGGTATTAAAGAGAAGTACGAAGCACACCATAAAGTGCGCATTAAGGATGAAGCCATTATTGGCGCTGTGGAATTATCAAACCGTTACATAACCAATCGTTTCTTACCAGATAAGGCGATTGACCTAATGGACGAAGCCGCTTCTAAATTACGTATGGAAATCAACTCTAAACCAGAGGAACTGGATGTTCTTGATCGTAAAATAATGCAGCTTGAAATTGAGCACGAGGCTATTAAACGTGAGAAGGATGAAACCAAATTAAAGTCATTGAAGGCTGAATTGGCAAATCTTAAAGAAGAACGTAACGAGCTTAATGCCAAATGGAAGTCTGAAAAAGAAACGGTTGAAAACGTTCAAAACATAAAGCAAGAAATAGAAAACTATAAGCTTGAAGCTGAGCGTGCCGAGCGTGAAGGGGATTACGGTAAGGTTGCAGAAATCCGCTACGGAAAGATAAAAGAAGCTACGGAACAACTTGAAAAGTATCAAAAACAATTGGCAGAACAGCAAGACAATGCGCTGATTAAAGAGGAAGTCACTTATGAAGATGTTGCAGATGTTGTAGCCAAATGGACAGGTATTCCAGTAACAAAAATGATACAAAGTGAGCGTGAAAAGCTTCTAAAACTTGAAGACGAATTACACAAGCGTGTGGTAGGCCAAGAAGAAGCTATAGAAGCAGTAAGTGATGCTGTACGCAGATCTAGAGCTGGTTTACAAAACCCACAAAAACCTATAGGAACCTTCTTATTCTTAGGTACAACTGGTGTTGGTAAAACAGAGCTGGCAAAAGCCTTGGCAGAATACTTGTTTGATGATGAAAATGCGATGACACGTATCGATATGAGTGAATACCAAGAACGTCATGCGGTGAGCAGATTGGTTGGTGCACCTCCAGGATACGTTGGCTATGATGAAGGTGGGCAATTAACAGAGGCCGTAAGACGCAAACCATATTCTGTAGTATTGCTAGATGAGATTGAAAAAGCACACCCAGATACCTTCAACATACTGTTACAAGTGTTGGATGAAGGACGCCTAACGGACAATAAAGGACGTATTGCTGATTTCAAAAATACCATCATCATCATGACCTCTAACATGGGAAGCCATATCATACAAGAGCGTTTTGAGGCTACCAAGGATATTGAATCTGCCATGGAAGCTGCAAAAGTTGATGTGCTAGGTTTACTGAAACAAAGTGTAAGACCTGAGTTCTTAAATCGTATTGATGATACCATAATGTTTACACCTCTAACCAAAGAGAACATTATAGACATTGTTGACCTTCAACTGAAAGGAGTCACAAAAATGATTGCTAAACAAGGTATAACCTTTGATGCCACACCAGAGGCAAAAGCATATTTAGCAGATAAAGGCTATAATCCAGAATATGGTGCCAGACCTGTAAAACGAGTCATTCAAAAAGAAGTATTGAATCAGTTAAGTAAGGAAATTTTAGCTGGTAAAGTCACTACAGACAGCATAATTCTTTTGGATGAATTTGATGGTCAGTTGGTCTTTAGAAACCAAGGTGATTTAGTGGTAGAAGAGTTATAAACAAGTGCCAGCACTGAGCGTAGCCGAAGTGTAACATTATGGTCTGTAAATAGTCTTTATAATGATTGGTTGGTTAAAGCAACACGGATTACAAGCCGAATCGCTATCGGTAGTATGAGGTGTTGCTTTCCTTTTTTGTAACAAATCGCTTCTTGTTGCTACAAACAGACAATATTTTAAACACAAAACAATGAAAAGAACTATAGTATCCCTTCTATTTATTTCACTATCTGTTTTCTCGGTAACGGCTCAAGAATTAGAAGATTCAACTCTATGGAAAATTGAAGGTAATGGATTAGAAAACCCTTCATACTTATTCGGAACCATACACATTACTTGCGATGCAACGCTAGAGGATGATGTAAAAAAAGCACTAGATGAAACCACTCAAATTGTGATGGAATTAGATATGGACGACCCAACCATGCAGAGCAAAATGATGCAAGGGATGTATCTAAAAGATGGTAAGACACTAAAAGATTTTGTGTCTGACGAGGAATACAAATCAATTGACTCTCTTTTTATCAACAACATGGGCATGTCTGTAAAACCGATAGAAAACGTAAAACCGTTTTTCCTTATGTCTATGTTTTACCCTAGAATGATTGATTGCCATATGCAGTCTTTTGAATTAGAGTTAACCAAAATAGCATCAGAACAAAACGAAGACATTTTTGGTCTTGAGACCATTGAAGAACAATTAAAAGTCTTTGATGACATTCCTTTAGAGGATCAGTATGCAGATTTAATACGCATGGCTGAGGGTAACTTAACAAAAGACAAAGCTACATTTACTAAAATGCTAAAAATTTATAAAGATGAAGACATTAATGCACTAATCGATATTATGAATGATGATGCCAATAGTACGATGTCAAAACACCAAGATGTACTTTTAGAACAACGCAATAAAAACTGGATTTCAAAAATTGGGGAATATGCTAAGGAACAACCCACATTCTTCGGTGTAGGAGCTGGTCATCTACCGGGGAAAAATGGAGTTATACAACTTCTAAGAAATGCCGGATATACAGTTACAGCAGTACTTAATTAACAAAAAAGAGCCTTAATAAAAGGCTCTTTTTTTCAAATAATTGTTTCAATTTAAAACTTCATACCAACACCAAGACCAATAATTAATGGGTCTATATTAACTTCGGATGTATCAGGATCACCATTTACCATAACATCAGTTTTAAGAAATAGTTTCTTTACATCTAAGTTTAAGAACCACTTATCATTTAAGTTATAATCTAAACCAGCCTGTAAAGAGAAACCAAATGCGTTATCATATTCAATATCTTCTAAATCACCCTCATCAACACCATAAAATATAGTGTAATTAATACCTGCACCTACATATGGTTTAAAATCATCAGCATAAAAATGATATTGTAAGTTTAAAGTTGGAGGTAATAACCAAACGTGACCTAAATCTACAGATCCTCCACCATCAATATCCAAATCAACATCATGCTTTGCTGTACCCAGTATTAACTCGGCAGCCCAATTTTTAGAGAAAAAGTAAGTGAAGTCTAATTCTGGTACAAAAGCAGTACTAAGATCTACATCTGCACCATCAATGTCATCATCTGGAGATGGTACTACAGAAATTAATCTCAAACGTGCTTGCCACTTGTTATAATCATCTGCAGCCTCGGTATCTTGTGCGTTTAGGTTTACCGTAAACCCTAACAATAGAATAAATAATAATAAGTTTTTCATGATTTAATATTTAATTTCTCACAAAAATAAATGCTTAAAAATCCTCAAATACTGATAAATATCATGTCTTTTGAAAATTTGTTTTGTACAATAAATAGACATGAAATAATAAAGAGTTGAAATTCAATTCATTGATGAGCAACAGCTTTTTTTTCGATGAAATGCACAATTAATTTTAATTTATTTAATGCATTTTAACGGATTTATCACTAATTTTGTCGAGCTATTTAATTCCAACTTAACTTAAGAAACGATAAAACTTGTTGTAGTTTTCCCTCTAAATCAAAGGGATTACTGTAGTTAATTATTTAATAAACCCTACTTATTTATACATGGAATTGAACAAATATATAGATCACACGTTATTAAGTCCCTCAGCAACAGAATCAGATATACTTAGACTTTGCGAAGAAGCAATGAAATATAACTTTTACTCAGTATGTGTAAACAGTTGTTATGTTCCCATTGCAAAACAAGCCTTAGGACGTTCAGAAGTAAAAGTTTGCACTGTTGTTGGTTTTCCTCTTGGAGCAATGTCTACTGAGGCTAAAATTTTTGAAGCCAAAAAGGCCATTGAGCAAGGTGTTTCCGAGATTGATATGGTAATGAATATAGGCCGTCTTAAAAGCAAAAATTATGTTGCTGTACTCAAAGATATTAGTGATGTAAAGCGCGCTATTGGACTAATACCACTAAAGGTAATTTTAGAAATCAGCGAGCTTTCTAAAAACGAGATTGTAAAAGCTTGCGAAATTTGTATTGACGCCAAGGCTGATTTTGTAAAAACATCTACAGGGTTTTCTAAAAGTGGCGCTACACTTACGGCTGTAAAAATTATGAAGAAAACCGTAAAAGACCAATTAAAGATAAAAGCTTCTGGTGGTATTAGAGATGCTGAAACTGCCTTAAAATATATTGAAGTTGGTGTACATAGAATTGGTGCTTCGTCTGGTGTTGCTATGATGAATAATCAAACATCAAATTCAACTTATTAAATTAAAACACTTTACGTAACTTTACGGCATGAGTGTACACATTGGAGCCAAAAAAGGCGATATAGCAGAAACTATTTTATTACCTGGTGATCCACTAAGAGCAAAATGGATTGCTGAAACGTTTTTCGATGACCCTGTTTGTTTCAACGAAGTTAGAGGCATGTATGGGTATACAGGGACTTATAAAGGCAAACGCGTGTCTACGATGGGTTCAGGAATGGGCATTCCCAGTATTTCAATCTATGCCAATGAGCTTATCAAAGACTTTGGTGTAAAAAACTTAATACGAGTTGGCAGTGCAGGTTCCTATCAGAAAAATGTAAAAATAAGAGATGTTGTTTTAGCCATGGCGGCTTCTTCCACTTCTGGAGTAAATGAGCTTAGGTTTGGTGGTGCGGACTATGCTCCTACTGCCGATTTTGGTTTGTTCTTAAAGGCTGTAAAAGCAGCTGAAGCAAAGAATATTTCAATTCACGCTGGTAATGTTTTATCCTCAGACGAATTTTATGAGGACAATATTGAGTCCTACAAAAAGTGGTCTAAGTTTGGAGTACTCTGTGTAGAGATGGAAGCCGCTGGTCTATATACTGTTGCAGCAAAACATAATGTAAATGCGCTAGCAATTTTAACCATTTCAGATTCTCTGGTTACTGGTGAAAAAACTACAAGTAAAGAACGCGAGACGACCTTTAGACAAATGATTGAAATTGCTTTAGAGTTGGCTTAAAAGGCATTTAACAAACTTTTTAAGGTAAATCAGATTTTCTAGTCTATTTTTGAGAGGTTTAACTAATCATCTTTCAAAAAATGAAATCTTTATTTATTACGCTATCGCTATTTTTATTCATCAACCTATCTGCACAAGTAAGGACTGATAAAGAACAAATTGAAACCACTTTAAACAATTACATTGACGGTTTTTACCAAGGAGATACGCTTAAACTCAAGGCTGCCCTAAAACCAAGACTCTATAAGTTTGGCTATTGGAAAAATAAAGATACTGGTGAGTATGAGTTTTACGAACAATTGACATATGAGAATGCCCTTAAAATGGCACAAAGCTTCAAAGAAAAAGGTAGAATAACTACCGAAACTAAAATGCGTAGCGTTAAAGTACTCGAAATAAGTAACCATATCGCTTCTGCAAAAGTTACAGGATTTTGGGGTTTGGATTATGTACTCCTTTCTAAAGATGAAGGAAAATGGATGATAGAACAAGTCATTTGGGAAGGCCCTTTTGAAGAAAAATTCAAAGAAGAACAAAAACCAACAACATACTATCTAATTCGTCATGCAGAAAAGGACGAATCGGACAAAACAAATAAAGATCCGCACTTAACCAAGGAAGGCAAAAAGCGTGCAGAAAATTGGACTACAGTTTTAGGTGATGTTAAATTTGATATGGTCTACTCTACCAATTATAACAGAACTAAAGAAACTGCCGAACCTACAGCCAAAGCAAATAATGTAGAAATCACCTTTTACGACCCTAGAAATTTAAAGCTTGATGATTTCATCAAGGAGACTAAAGGAAAAACGGTTTTAGTTGTTGGACATAGTAATACTACACCTATGCTGACCAATGCTTTACTAAACGAAGAGAAATATAATCAAATTGACGAAAGCAATAATGCTAATCTTTACATTGTAACAATTTCTGATAACACAGAGAGTTCTACACTTCTAAAAATTGAATAAAAAACACACCTCTATTTAACCCATATTTTTGCATTTAACCTATTTACCGTAAATAGTATCAATACACAGATAAAAAAATTAATTTCTAAAAATAAATAACTAGTTTTGAGAACATTAATTAGAAAAATTGATTTAAACTATTTATGAAAACAGTGATGTTATTAGGTGGCACCAAAGGTGTTGGAAAAGAAATACTTAAGGCCAGTTTAAAAAAAGGATATAATGTCGCTTTTTGTGGTAGAGATACAGACGATGCCCAAAAAATTATAGAATCCTCTAATAACGAAGACAAGCTGTACTTTCATAAAATTGATCTTACTTCGATTGATGGTATTGAAGACTACTACAAAGAAACCATAAAGCGTTTCAAAAAAATTGACGCACTTATTATATATGCTGGTATAACTCCTGTTGCATCGTTGATTGACACAGATGAAGACACCTACGATAAGGTATTTAATGTAAATCTCAAAGCTCCATATTTTTTACTGAAACATGTTTTAAGGTCTATGATAGAACAAAAAGGTGGTTCTGTGGTATTCTTTGGTTCAGCTCATATGGATTATGGTCAGGAAGACCGTACAGCATACGCCCTAACCAAAGGAACACTATACACGCTTTCCACCCATATAGCACACCATTATGCTAAATATGGAATAAGATCTAATTATTTGGTAATGGGATGGACAAATACAGAAGGTGAGCTTCAACTGCGTGAACAAGAAGGTATAAGTGAAGAACAATTAAAAAGCGAAGCCAGTGAAATCATTCCTATGGGACGTATGCTTACACCCAATGATCCTATACCAGCTGTTATGTATTTCATATCAGATGATTCTGCCATGACAACAGGATCTATAATGAGAGTAACAGGAGGGGAATTTATTTAAGCACTATGTAATGACTAAAAACCTAATATATTTTTCCCAATCTGCCGAGCTTTTTGAAGGTCCAATGTTCGATTCAAAACACCAGCTTTTATACTTTGTTTCAATCCTAGATGCCTTGGTGTATTGTTATAACCCTAATACAAAAGAGATTTTAAGTGTAAAGTTAGACTCACCTACTAGCAATGTTTATATCATTTCTGAAAAAATAGTTCTAGCAGCTTCAAAAAACGGATTTTATGAAATAGATTTTAATACTCTAAAATCTACTTTCAAATTTCAAATAGATATTGAGGATAATGTGCGCTATAATGATGGTATAGAAGATGCGGCTGGAAGATATATTATTGGCACTATGGGATATCCAGAAGTTGTTAACGGAATTGCTAACGTGTATTCTTACCACAATGGAGAATCTAAAGTTATTATAAAGAACACAACCATTTCTAACGGCTTGGCTTTTACAGCCGATAACAAAACGCTATATTTTATTGACACACCAACAAAAAAAGTAGCTAAACACAATTATGATATTGAAACTGGAAATGTTGAGTTTGTTGATTACGTTATAGAATTTAATGGAGATGGAAGTCCTGATGGAATGTCTATAGATAAAGATGGTATGTTATGGATTGCAGAATGGGGAGGCTCTTGCGTTTCTCAATGGAATCCTTCAACAGGTAATAAAATTAATGAAATAACACTTCCCTTTACCAATGTAACGTCTTGTTGTTTTGATGATGAATCAAATTTATACATCACAACAGCTAAGAATGGTGAAGAATTGAGCTGCAATAATGGAAGTGGGTTATTTCAGGTAAAATTAAATTAAGATATAAGTATGAGCTCTATAAAAATTAGTGTCATTGTCCCTATTTATGGTATAGAAAAATACTTAGCACAATGTATTGAAAGTCTTTTAGAACAATCGTTTAAAGACTTTGAATTAATATTGGTAGATGATGGTAGCCCTGACAATTGTCCTCAAATTTGCGATGACTATGCAAAAACAGACAGTAGAATTAAAGTAATTCATAAACCAAACGGCGGATTATTATCCGCTAGAAAAGCTGGTTTAGAAGCTGCTTTAGGCACACATATTGCTTACGTCGATGGTGATGATTGGGTAGACCACTTTTACCTAGACACCTTGTATAAACTAGCAATAGCTAACGATGCCGATTTAGTCGTAACAGGTCATTTTAGAGAGTTCGATGGTAAAATAGAAACCATAAAACCAAAGAACCCTGGCTTTTATGATGAGACTAAAATCAACTCTGAAATTTTACCAAAAGCCATATACAACGGAGAGTTTTGTGAGCATGGCATGTCCACTTATGTGTGGAACAAACTGTTCAAAAAGGAACTTTTAGAAAATGTACTTTACGATGTTCCTAATGATGTTGTAATGGGAGAAGATGCTGCAATTGTATATTCTTATTTAGCATTTACAAAACGCTTAGCTATTAGCAAAATACCACTTTATTATTACAGACAGCGACACGACTCTATTGTAAAATCTATAGAAAATCCAAAGACAGAATACTACAGACTTGGGCTTTTGATGAATTTCCTTAAGACTAAGTTAACTAATGTTTTAGATGAGGAAAATCTAAACACCCAAATTACCTATTACCTCTATTCGCAAATTTTGGTAAGATCTGGCGGACTTATTTATAATGAACAAAGTGATACTTGGTTTAATCCATTTTTAAAAACTGAAAAAGGCTCTAAAGTTGTGGTTTACAGTTCAGGATCCTTTGGTCAGCATATTTTATCCACAAATTTAAAAACCGATTTTTTTAAAATCATAAAATGGATAGATGTAGATTATCACGATTTAAAAATTGGAGAAAACACTGTTAATCCTATAAGTAGTATTTATAATTATGAGTTTGATTATTTAATTATTGCTACCATTAATCCTTCAACCCATAAATCTTTAAAAGAAGAATTAGAATTAATGGGAATTAACCAATCTAAAATTGTTAAAACAAATACAGACGAAACAAAAATTGTTAGCCTTCTAAGAGATTTAGGCTATGACGAAAATTTTGTATTCAACCAAAAAACTAATAATTCCCTCACCCATAAAGTTTAAAAACCCTTAAAATTAATAACAATGAAAAAAATAATTATACTTGGCGGTAATCCAGAAACTGGTGTTTTAGTAGAATTTGCCAATGATATGGGATTACACACTATAGTAATAGACCCAAATCCAGATGCTCCTGCTAAAAAATTCGCTGCTGAAACATATGATATAGATGGTTTTGACATTGATGGCATTGTAAAAGTTGCTGAAGAAAAGAGTGTAGATGCAGTACTTGTTGGTGTTGCCGATATTTTAGTTAAGCCCTATAAAGAAATTTGCGAAAGACTTGGATTACCTTGCTATGCTACAGATGGCACAATTGAAGCTTTTTGTAGTAAGGATGGCTATAAACGTTATTGTGAAGCTTACGATGTGCAGGACATACCAGGTATCTATCTTAAAAAAGACGAACCCATAAGAAAGCCCAAAAAAGTTGATCTTCCTTTAATGGTAAAACCTGTTGATAGTGGCGGAGGCGTTGGTATGAAAATTTGCAGAGATGAAGAAGACTATAACCAAACCGTGAAAAATGTTCTGAAATTTTCAAAGAAAGGAATCGTATTAGTAGAAAAGTATATGGATTCTAGTTGTCATGATATGGCTGCCTATTACACATTTAAAGACGGAGTGCCATATTTATCCGCCATATACGACAGAACCTTAACCAGAATACAAGGCAACTCTAGTCCAATAGGCTTAGCAACGTTATATCCATCAAAATTCACTAAAGAGTTTGTCGAAACCGTTCATCCAAAATTATCTGAATTATTTAAAGCTACTGGTGTACAAAATGGTGTTTTAAATATTCAATTCTTTGTTGAAAATGGTGAGTTTTACAGCTATGATCCTGGTTTTAGATTACAAGGAGAGGCACCTCACATTCCGCTTGCTCATATCAACGGATTTGACCACAGAAAAATGCTTATAAATTTTGCTTTAACTGGCGTTTTTGGTGATGAAAATTTTGCAGAACAAAATGACTACATGTTAAGAGGCAAAAAGGCATGCTCCGTTTGGGTCCTTTTAAAAGCTGGAAAAATTAAATCGATAGAAGGATTGGATAAAATTAAAAATCATAAAAATGTGATTTTTGTAGTAGAAAGATTTAAAGAAGGAGATGAAGTAGAACCAGCCATGGTTGGCACAGAAAGGCAAGTGCTTTACAGAATCTACACAGTTTCAGATTCTGTTGCAGAAACAAATCAAACCATTTTAGACATTCAAAACATATTAAATGTACGAAATGAAAATAATGAAGATATGGTGTTAGAATGGACAAGACTATGGAACACAGATGACTACAGTCATCATTAATAATAACAACCCTAACCTATAAACCAAAAATGAATGTTAGTATTTTAGAACAATTTAAATTAGACAACAAAAAGGCTATTGTTGTCGGAGGTGCTGGAGACCTTGGCAAAGCTATGGCAGAGGCATTAGCAGAAGCAGGTGCACAAGTCGTCATCATAGACATTGATGATAGAATGTATGATTTTTGTGAAGAATTCAAAAAAAACAACCTCAATGTAGAAGCTATTAAAGCAGATATCAGCAAAATTGATGAAGTACAAGGCTCTTACAAAAAAGCATTAGAAATTCTTGGTGGTAAACTAGATATTTTAGTGAATTCTGCTGGCATACAACGCAGATACCCTAGTGAGCAATTTCCTGAGGATGAATGGAGCAAAGTTATCGCTATTAACTTAGATGCAACTTTTTATTTCTGTAAGTATGCTGCCAACACCATGCTACAAAACAATGGTGGTAAAATCATCAATGTTGCCTCATTAATGAGCTTTCTCGGCGGAATTACCATTCCTGCGTATGCCGCATCTAAAGGTGGTGTTGGGCAATTAACTAAAGCCTTATCTAATGATTTGGCAGCAAAAGGAATTTGCGTTAACGCTATTGCACCAGGCTATATGGACACTCAATTAAATGCTGGCATTATTAATGATAAAAAAAGAACCGAAGAAGTTTTTATGCGCGTTCCTATGAAACGCTGGGGAACTGGTGAAGACTTAAAAGGATTAACCGTATTCTTGGCATCTGCCGCTAGTGATTATGTTACAGGAACCATTATTCCTGTTGATGGCGGTTATTTAGGTAGATAGAGGATATTTATTAGTAAAAAAAGAAGCCGTTGTCTTAAAAAAATCTGAAACGAGTTCAGATTGACAAAAAACATACAGTTTGAGATAACAGCTTCTTTTATTATTGCTTGAGTAATTCAACCTCTATATTTTTTAATTCAATTTTAGATAATAGTTTTAGTTTTTTTTCTTCAAAGGCTTTACCTAAATCAAGCAATTCTAATTCGTTGTTCTCAGACTTATAATTATTGTAATCTACAAACCGAATTCCTTCAATAAATCTCTCGTTAAAGGCTTCCCTAAAGCGCATTCCAACACCATCCTCTTCATTATACGAGTACGCTACATAATCAACCTTAAAGCTTTCATTATCAAACCAGTAAACAAACACATCTTCATAGTCTTCACCTCCACCATCTGGATTAAATGTTACCTTAATTTTATAGTAATCTTTGTTCTTTAGTTTTTCCCTACCTAACAGTGTTTTGTTAACAGCTTCTGCATTTAAACCATACGGTAAAACCGAAAAATAATGCACCGAGTTTACAGATGCTGAAAAATTAGATTCTAAACTGTCTTCTAATATTACACGACTATTATTTACAAAACGTTCAAAATTACTGTTTGTAAGTAAATCGAAAATGGAATCTTTACCATCTTTAAACATACGTATTAAGGAAAACCGACCCTTGTCGCGTCTCGCCACATAATATTTATCTCTAAAATCAAATCTTATAACAGAATTTTCAAACAAATTGCCGCCTGATTTCTCAATAGATTTAGTAACTATTTCATCTGCTGAGAGCTGTATTGACTTTTTTTCTTCTTTGCAATTAAATAGCATTAATCCAAATAGGAACAGATAAAAATATTTCATATCGATCGTTTAAGAATTTGAAGTCGTAAAACTAAAATATTATTTACTTCAAACATGAACTTTTAAGGTATTACTTTTAACTTCATATTTTAAGAACTATCTTTGCCAACCATGCAAAAAACCGTAAACATACTTAACAAAAAGGCGAAATTTCAGTACGAGATACTAGATAAGTATACTGCTGGAATTGTGTTAACTGGCACCGAAATAAAATCTATAAGAGCCAGCAAAGCTTCTATTGCCGAAAGTTTTTGCGAATTTAATGATCGTGGTGAACTTTTTGTAATCAACATGACCATACAAGAATATGCTTTTGGCAACTACTATAACCATAAACCAAAAGCAGAACGGAAATTACTACTCAATAAACGTGAGCTAAAAAAACTTGAAAAAGAGGTTAATATTAAGGGAAACGCAATAATTCCGACACGATTGTTTATTAACGAAAAAGGCTTAGCAAAACTTGAAATAGCCTTAGGCAAAGGTAAAAAACTTTACGATAAGCGCGAAACTATAAAAGACCGTGACAATAAGCGTAATTTAGATCGTATTAAGAAAAGTTTTCGATAATTTTAGGATTGCTATAACTTTTAGGCATTTAATTTTAATCTAAGTTTGATACGGCTACAGGCAACCATTATAATAAAAATGACGTCTGTAATTATAAGAGCATATGTTTTGAGATGTAATCGATATAGGGAGTATTCTATTCTCGATCATTGAGTAAAATCTATGTAAAAATTCAACCATCAATCTTTATCTATGAAACAACGATTACTCTTCCTCTACCTGCTTACATTTTGCTCTTTAGCATCTGCACAAATCACAGGAACCATTACCAACACTAAAGGTGAACCACTACCCTTTGTAAATATTCTTATTGAAAACACCTATAAAGGCACTACAAGCAACGAAGATGGTTACTATGAACTTTCGATTTCACAAACAAAATCATACACCATAGTTTATACATATTTAGGCTATAAAACGGTAAAGAAAACAGTAGATGTTAGGTCACTTCCTTTTAACATAGATATAACCTTAGAGGAAGAATCAGTTTCTCTAAATGAGGTTGTGGTTGCATCAGAAGAAAATCCTGCAAATGCCATTATTAGACAAACTATAGCAAAACGCAAAGAAAATCTTGAAAAAATTAAATCCTTTAAAGCCGACTTCTATTCTCGTGGGTTAATTAGAATTAAAAATGCACCAGAAAAAATATTAGGGCAAGAGATTGGAGATCTTGGAGGTGGTTTAGATTCAACACGTAGCGGCATTATCTATTTATCCGAAACCATCTCAAAAATTCAGTATTTAAGTCCAAATCAACTCAAGGAAAAAATAACGGCATCAAAAGTTAGTGGAGATGATAATGGTTTTAGTTTTAATAATGCCCAAGATGTAGATTACAATTTTTACAACAATACGGTTGAGTTTGGCAACCAAATCGTGTCTCCAATTGCTAACAATGCCTTTGGTTATTACCGTTATAAATTAGAAGGCATTTTTTATGATGAACACGGCAACCTCATCAATAAAATTAATGTAATTCCTAAGCGAGAAAACGACCCTGTGTTTTCAGGTACCATTTACATTGTAGAAGACCAATGGACGCTTTACGCTATTGAACTCGACATTACAGGAACCCAAGCCAGAATTCCTGCTGCAGATATCATCTCTTTAAAACAAAGCTTTTCGTATTCTAAAACTGATGATTTATGGGCTTTAATATCGCAAAGTATAGACTTTAAATATGGCATTTTTGGGATTAAAGGTGATGGTCGTTTTACTGCTGTTTATAGCAATTACGAATTCAATTCTAATCTTACTCAAAAAGATTTTGGTGCAGAGCTTGTTTCTTTTGAAGATAAGGCTAACAAAAAGGATTCTTTGTTCTGGAAACAAATACGGCCTGTCCCTCTCACAGATGAAGAGCGTACAGATTATGTAAAAAAAGACAGTATTCAGATTGTACGCGAGTCTAAAACCTATTTAGATTCTGTAGATCGTAAAAAAAACAAATTTAAACTGGGTGATGTTTTAGGTTATACATACAATAACTCTTATAAAAAATATAGTCTAGGTTTTGATATTCCTTTTAGCGGAGTACAATTTAATACTGTACAAGGATTTACAACAGAGTTAAATTTATTCTACACAAAGAAATTAGATGAATTTAAACGCTATTTTAATGCTAATGCCAGCATACAATACGGCTTTTCAGATCAACGATTACGCGCCACAGGATCATTAAGGTATAAGTTTAACAACACAAACAGACGCTTCTTAACCTTATCTGGTGGCACAAAAGTAGAACAGTTCAACCCTACCGAACCAATTACACCATTTGGAAACTCTATTGCAACATTGTTTTTTGAAGAAAACTACATGAAGTTGTATGAGCGTCGTTTTATTCAGCTTAGTTACTCTGAAGAACTGTTTAACGGCTTTAGTTTGTTTTCTAACATTTCTTATGAAAATAGAACAGCACTTTTTAATACTACAGACCAAGCATTTTATCCGAGAGCAGATCAGGTGTACTTAACTAATAACCCTATTGACCCTACAAGTACAAATGCACCTTTTGAAAACCATAACGTCATTAAATTTAATGTAACTGGGCAAATCAATTTTGGGCAGAAGTACTTAAGCTATCCAGATAGTAAATTCAATATTAACTCAGAGAAATATCCAACTTTAGTATTGAGTTATGAAAAAGGTCTGGGGTCTACCAATAGCAATTATAATTATGACCAAGTTAAGGCAAGACTCTATCAAAGCTTTACAATAGCAGACAAAGGTCGTTTTAATTACAATATTAGAGCAGGCAAATTCTTCAATGCAGACGATATTGCGTTTATGGATTACCAACATTTTAATGGCAACCAATTAGCAATTAGCCAAAGAGGTAATTACACCAACGTCTTTAACAACTTAGGTTATTACGATTTAAGCACCAATGATAGCTATCTAGAAATGCATACCGAACATGATTTTAACGGTTTTATTTTGGGTAAAATTCCAGGCTTAAATAAATTGAATTTCAACCTTATACTAGGTGCACACAACTTAGCAACACCAGACAACAAACCGTATCAAGAATTTACAATTGGAATAGATAATATTGGCTGGGGAAAATGGCGTTTCTTAAGGTTTGATTATATTCGCTCTTACCAAGGAGGATTTCAAGGCGATGCTATTTTATTTGGCTTGAAATTCTTTTAATTTTATAGTCTAGACAGAATTATTATTTTAATGAAAAGAAAAAATTTAATTTTAAAATTAAATCATTATAAGAACCTAATTAACACATGGGATAATTTTGATTTATCACAAAAAGATACATCAGAAATACGATCTCAAATTAATAAGGACAGAGCATTTGTTGAAGAAATCTTAAATCGTTTAGGTTGTTCGAAAAGATTTGATTGGCATCCTCCGGCTTTGGTAGGTGGTACAAGTATGATAGGTGCTAATCCGTTTGATTCTTTTTTTAATCCACCAGGTAATCTTAATGTTTCTGAAATAATTACAGACTCTATTGATCAAGCCATAGGAATTATTGAAAACTTAGATTCACTTACTGTATTTGACGAGGTAATAGAGAAGACAAACGAAAAGAAAATTCCAAATTTACAGAAAATCTTTATTGTGCATGGACACGATAATGAGCTAAAAGAAACTGTTGCTCGTTTTATAGAATCAATAGATTTAAAACCTATTATTCTGAATGAGCAAGCGAATACCGGATTAACTATAATTGAAAAGTTTGAAAAAAACTCAGATGTACAATTTGCCGTTGTATTAATGACGCCTGATGATGTAGGAAATTCAAAACTACTAAAAGAAAATCTAAATTATAGAGCAAGACAAAATGTAGTTTTAGAATTAGGTTACTTTCTCGCAAAACTTGGTCG
>JASBSA010000065.1 GCA_030149175.1 Winogradskyella sp.
GAATCCCTCTTTCTCCGCAAAAGAACCCGAAACGAAAGTTTCGGGTTTTTTGTTTATAGCATATCTTTGCAAAAAAAGAAAATGTCTATACTCGAAAAACTGAAGTGGCGTTATGCCACAAAAAAATTTGACACTTCAAAAAAACTATCTCAAAATCAAGTAAATACCTTAAAAGAAGCTTTTAACTTAACGGCATTGTCTTATGGTCTGCAAACTTTAAAACTAGTCATTATTGAAGACAAAATTTTAAGAGAACAATTGGTGGAGCATTCTTATGGTCAACGACAGGTAGTAGATGCATCACACCTGTTGGTCATTTGTATTCAAAACGAAATTAATGAAGATGATGTTGATATTCATTTTGAAACAATAAAAACTGTGAGACAAACACCAGACGAAATCTTAAATCCGTTTAGAGATGGGCTTAAATCTACCATTCAAAATATGTCCATAGACAAAAAAAATGATTGGGCTATCAGGCAGGCTTACATTACATTGGGTAATTTAATGACGGTTTGTGCGGTAGAACATATAGACAGTTGCCCAATGGAGGGCTTTGTGCCAGAGCAAGTTAATAAGGTTTTAGAATTGGATAAATATGGATTAACTTCTGTGCTTTTACTTCCAGTTGGTTATCGAGCGCAAGATGATATGTTTGCTAGTCTCAAAAAAGTAAGGAAACCATTGTCTGAAACCATTATAGAAATGTAGACAATCCTTTCTAGTGCAATTCAAAAGATTATATTTGTTTATAATAAAAACAGAAAATTTATGCCTGGATTTGAGTTATTTGGTGACTTAGAACGTAAAGAAGTTAATGATGTTTTAGATAATGGAGTCTTAATGCGCTATGGTTTTGATGGTATGCGGAAAGGCCATTGGAAAGCTAAAGCACTAGAATCTGAACTGGCACAAACGTTTAATTCTAAACATGTTCAATTAGTGTCTAGTGGTACCGCTGCAGTATCAGTAGCTCTAGCGTCGGCTGGTGTTGGTGCTGGAGATGAGGTTATAATGCCAACATTTACATTCGTAGCTAGTTTTGAAGCCATTATGATGCTAGGAGCTGTCCCTGTCTTGGTGGATATTGACGATACTTTAACGCTAGATCCAAAGGCAGTTGAAAATGCAATTACCTCAAAAACAAAGGCTGTGATGGTTGTTCAGATGTGTGGTAGTATGGGGCATATGGATGCACTAAGAACTATCTGTACCAAACATAATCTAATATTTGTAGAGGATGCCTGCCAAGCTATTGGTGGAAGTTACAAAGGTAAACCACTAGGCAGTATTGCCGATGTGGGCTGCTTTTCTTTTGACTTTGTAAAAACCATAACTTGTGGGGAGGGTGGAGCAGTAGTAACGAACAATAAAAACTATTACAATAATGCAGACCATTATTCAGATCACGGTCATGATCATGTTGGAAATGATAGAGGTGCAGAATCGCATCCTTTTTTAGGATATAATTTTAGAATATCTGAATTAAATGCTGCCGTTGGACTTGCACAGGTAAGACGATTACCGGAATTTATAAAAATCCAAAAAAGAAATTATTCAATTATAAGGGAAGCGCTATCCAAAATTCCTGAAGTTACTTTTAGAACGGTACCTGAAGGTGGCGAGGAAAGTTATGCTTTCTTAAATTTCTTTTTACCAGATTTGGAGTTTGCAAGACAAGTGTCTCAAAGTTTTAAAGACAATGGAATTGATGCTTGTTTTCATTATTATGATAATAATTGGCATTACATAAGAAAGTGGGATCACCTCAAAGAGCTAAAATCATTGTATCCAATCTCCAATGAAGTTAGGGAAGGGCTTCAATATTTAAAAAACAAAACTTTTGAACAGTCCGATGCTTACATTGCCAGAAATATATCATGCCTGATAAAGTTATCTTGGACAGAAGAAGAAGTTGGGCAAAGGGCTGAAAAGATGGCAGCAATTATTAAATCTATATAATTCTTTTTTGTACAGTTAGTGTATAGGCAGAATTTAAAGTTAACTGCAAACGGTTTCATATCTTTCAAAAAAAATGAGCTATGAAACAGTTTTACGTTTATTCCTTGTTATTTCTTTTTTGTGTAAGTCGAACATATGCCCAGCAGACACCACTAGACTTTTCAAATCCAGTACAAACATTTACAGCTTTTGGTGGGTCTCAATTTTCCTTTAGTGTTGATCAGATAGATACTAATAATCCGGTAGGGCAATTCTTTAATGATGGCACACAAGAATGGCAAGGGTTTTTTATCGATTTGTCTAGTCCTATAAATTTATCTAATCAGCAAATCATAACCTTATCTTTTTATCAGTTCGACCCTAATGTGCACACTATTATGGTAAAACTTGAAAATGGGTCAGATGCAGACGTAGAAGTTTTGCAAACTAACTCGGGTTCTGGTTGGGCATATAATTTATCTTTTGATTTTTCTAATGCGGTGTTAAGTGGAGATGGCTCTTCTGTAAATGCTATGGGTACATACTCTAGGCTTGTTATTTTTATAGACGGCGGATCACTAACGCCAGGTACATATCTTATTGATGACATAAACGATGGTTCAGAAGCTACAGACCCTAATGAACTAGATGTTATTTATGAAGACTTAGTATGGGCTGATGAGTTTGATTACAGCGGAGTAGTAGATGCAAGTAAATGGTTTCATCAAACACAATTGCCAGCTGGCGGAAGCTGGTTTAATGGAGAACAGCAACATTATACCAATCGTATTGAAAACTCTTTTGTTGAAAATGGTTTTTTAAACATAGTGGCTATAAAGGAGAGTTTTACAGACCAAGGAGAAACTAAACAATACACATCAGCACGTTTAAATTCTAAATTTGCTTTTACCTATGGCAGAGTAGATGTAAGGGCAAAATTACCTGAAGGAGATGGTACCTGGCCTGCGATTTGGACTTTGGGGAAGAACATCAACGAAACAGGTGCGTATTGGCAAACACAAGGGTTTGGTACTACAAATTGGCCAGCTTGTGGCGAAATAGATATTATGGAACACGGATTAGGACCAGTAAACCATGTAAGTAGTGCCATACATACACCCTCTAGCTTTGGAAGTACCATTAATTACCAATCTTTTATCTTAAATGACGTTGCCAATGATTTTCATGTGTATTCCATGAATTGGTCACCAAATCAGATTACGTTTTTAATAGATGGAGTAGGGTTTTATACGTACAATCCTGCTATAAAAGATGCAAGTACTTGGCCTTTTGATGAAGACCAGTATCTACTTCTTAACATTGCAATGGGCGGAGTTGCAGGCTCTATAGACCCTGCATTTGCACAAAGTGAAATGGTGATAGATTACGTAAGGGTTTATCAGAATACGCCTTTAGATATTGAAGATTTCTCTAAAGATGAGTTCAGGATTTACCCTAACCCTGTTTCAGATGTTGTTACTATCAAAGCCAATGTTGAAATAAATGGTCTAGAACTTTATAATAGCATAGGTCAGCGTATTATAGAGAAAAAAATGAATACTAGTTACTTGGATGTTAGTCAATTAAAAGCAGGATTTTACACTCTTAGAATAAGATCTAACAACCGATTAGCTACCAAGAGAATAATAGTTAATTAGTAATTGACGTAGTCCACAATTTCTAAGCCATAACCAATCATACCAACACGTTTTGTCTGCAGGCTGTTAGATAGAAGATTGATTTTGCTGATTTTTAAGTCGTGAAGAATTTGAGCTCCAATACCAAAATCTTTAGAGTCCATGGAAATTCTAGGTGCTTTTACCAATTGACCTTCTTGTTGATTCTCTTTTAATATTGATAATCGAGACAATAAATTCATAGATTCGGCTTGCTGATTAATAAATATAATAGCTCCTTTTCCTTCTTTATTGATGGCATTAAACATATCATCAAGTTTTTGGTCTGCGTTGTTGGTAAGTGTCCCAAGAATATCATTATTGACAAGAGTAGAGTTAACACGCGTCAAAACCGTTTCGTCAGATTTCCATGTGCCTTTGGTTAATGCAATATGAACCTGATTGTTGGTTGTTTGCAGATATGCTCTAAGTCTAAATTTACCAAAACGTGTTTCTATGTTAAAATCTTCTTTCTTTTCAATTAAAGAATCGTATTCCATACGGTAAGCCACTAAATCTTCAATTGAAACAATTTTCAAATCAAATTTTTTGGCAACTTCTAGTAGCTGAGGAAGACGCGCCATAGTACCATCTTCATTCATTATTTCAACAATAACACCGGCAGCTTCAAAGCCAGCTAAACGTGCAAAATCTATGGCAGCTTCTGTATGTCCCGTACGTCTTAAAACACCGCCTTCTTTAGCAACAAGTGGAAAAATATGACCAGGCCTTGCCAATTCAAAAGATTTCGTGTCCTTGTTTACCAAGGCTTTAATGGTCTTAGCTCTATCACTTGCTGAAATTCCTGTACTTACACCATTTCCCCTCAAATCTACAGAAACGGTAAAAGCTGTTTCCATAGGATCTGTATTGTTTCTTACCATCATGTTAAGCTCTAGTTCTTCACAACGGTGCTCTGTAAGAGGAGTGCAGATTAAACCTCTACCATGTGTAGCCATAAAATTGATCATTTCTGGAGTTACTTTTTCAGCTGCAGCTAAAAAATCTCCTTCATTCTCACGATTTTCATCATCGACAACAATTATTACTTTGCCTTGGCGAATATCCTCAATCGCTTCTTCTATGGTGTTTAACTTAGTTTTTGTATTCATGGCGGTCTTCATATCTAAGTATTTAGAGGAACAAAGATACGGTTATTTACATGATATTAAGTATGCTAACCGAAGTCTTGCTTTATTTTGTTCCGAGAAAGAATATATCTTAAAGGGTAAAAGGCAACTAGCAATAGTAAAATAAAAACACTAATGTGCTTGCCTTTTTTCATTGTAGATTTATAGAACTTTAAGTAAACAGATAGGTCTACAAAAACATAAATAAAAAAGAAGACCAAAGCCACGAGTCCCAAGCTAAGCGAAGATTCGGCAACTTCTGGCATTTTATTATTTTTTGAAATAAAATGAAGAATTATAAAAGCGCCACTTAAAACATAGCTAACAAGACTGGTATTTGAATAATCTTTGAAGTCTTTTAAAAGAGATTTGGATTGTTCGGTAAGCTCTTCTTTAGTAATAGTTTTAGATCTTACTTTAAATAATTCTGATTCAATTTGATTCTTCTGAATAAAATAAAATATAAAATAGAGAGGTAACCCTAAGAAATATAAAATTGCTCCGTTTGCACTTCTAGACTTACCAAGAGCTTTGAACAAATCTATATGTTTTGATATGGATTTTATTAGAGCAATTAGACAAATTAAGAATGTGATAATACCAAGTACAAAAAATACAATTGCTAAAGACTGTGGTCCATTGTTATTGAATACTCCTGCAAGAATATTTAAAGGAGCCATTATGATATAGAAGATAAAAGCTAATTTAGAATCTTCTTCATATTCATTTTTTAAACTTATGATCTCGTCATGCTTTCTGCTAGATAAATGACCTGCTAATCTTAATTCTTGGACAGTAATACCTCTTTCATTAAGTATTGAAATTGCAGAGTTTTTGTGTTCGTACTTATAGTCAAAATCTCTATGGTTTTTAACTATTTGGATAAGTGTTGAGTTATCAAAAGATAGAAGGGATTTGTAATCTTCTGACGCCTTGTTCAAATAAGATTTATCTCTGATTTCATTTTTTTGAAGCTTAAAGAACTTCTTTAATGGTTTGAGAATAGATTCGATTTCAAAAGCACCTTTATCATTGGTAGCTCTAGATGTTAAATAAATACTTAAAGGAAGCATTACGGCAGTAGATAGCCATGAACCAATTATTGGGCTGAAACTTCCTTTTTCTGCACTGTTTTTGGCAAATATGCCAAAGAAATGATAGGTTAAGAATAGTACAACAGCAATTACTATAGGCAGACCTAAACCACCTTTTCTAATGAGGGCTCCGAGAGGAGCACCTACGAAAAATAAGATAATACAAGCAATAGCCAACACGAATTTTTCGTGAAAAGCAATAATATGCTTATTTAAATGGATGGATTTGCTTTCAAAATTCTTTTTGTTAGAATCTATAATTTGGTTTGTACTGTTTGCAGAATTCAGAGCAAGATTTATAATCTGACCTTTTTTACTCAGTGGGAAAAGGTCTAGCACATTACCAGTAAAAGAAGAATCCTTTTTGGTGTTGATATTAAGATTTAAAGCAGCATAAGTTGTGCGGTTATACAATGTACGCGATAAGGTTTTATAATCTTCTTTTCCTTGGTCTTTTAAACTATCTATGGTGTACTCTAGTTGGTCTATGCTAAGCATGTTATGACGACCCTTGTAGTTCTTTTCATCTAGGTCTTCGTCATTAAGGATTTCTAAATCTACATTGATTGTATAGCTATCAAAATAACTTTTTGCATGAGGCCTGTTAATGTTTTTACGAACATCTTTATCTATAATCTCTTCGTAATAATTGCCGTTTATGAGTTCTAGTTGTAACACATTTGAATCTTCGCTGCTTTTTAATTCGCCTTTTTCAGAAATAATAACTTTATAATTTCCGAGTCTAGCAGAACTCTTATCATGTATAATTACTTTTTCTAAATATTGACCTCTATCACCAGTTTTTTTATCGACTTTAATATTGATATTACCAATTTCATTGAACTGACCTTCGGCAATGGCAAGGGCAGGTTTTACCTTGGCTATATTTCTTCTTAGGTTGTAAAAGTTGTATTCCCCCCAAGGGATAACATTGTTTGCAAAAAAGAAACAGGCAATACCTAAGGCTACAATAAAGACGCTAAGACTACGCATAGCACGCTGTAGTGAGATACCCGTAGACTTCATAGCAGCAAACTCATAGTTTTCAGCAAAGTTTCCAAAAACCATAATTGACGACAACAAGATGGTTAAAGGTACAACCAAAGGGATAAGCTTTGGCATGTAGTAGAGAATAAACTTAGCGGTTACCGAGATATCCAAGTCCTTACCTGCTAGCTCTGATATATAAAGCCAAACACCTTGAAGAACAAAGATGAACATGAATATAATAAAGACGCTAAAAAACGTCCTTAAGAATGTGATAAGTATGTACCTATCTAGTATTTTCACACATTAAGTATTATAACCTTAGTCTATTCTGTTGATATAATAATCAGCATATTTACTCTCGTCAAAAGTAAACAAGGTTTTTGAGATTGGTTGATCGGTTTGAAAAGAATTAACAGTTAAAGTTGTTTTTGTACCGTTTTTACCCACTTCAATAAGGTTATAGATGTGTTTTGTAGTAGCATCTATGCCCAATAGAACATGTTTTATTTCAGAGTTAGTATCCATAGGGCTTAATTTTACATACTGAATTTTTCTGCCTTTTACATTCTGCACAATATCCATCTTGTAGGTATATCCATCTTCATAAAACGATAGCATATCACTAGGCGCAATTGTACCTTCTTCTTCTGAATTTTCTGATGATATGGTTACTTCTTCATCTTCAGGACTTATGGTGTAAAGTGTTTTACCATCAAATATCCTGGTTACTCCTAATATGTTTAGTTTGTATTTTTCGCCTTCAATAACAACATCTCCACGAGTTTCTTGACTCATGTTTTCTTCATTAACATTATTTAGCTCGTACTTAAAGTCTATAGAAATATTCTTATAACTTTTTATTTTATTACTTACCTCCGTCAATAGTGTTTCGGCTTTTGCATCACTTTGGGCAAAACCAGTAAAACCAAGACTTATAAATGCTAAAATTAATAATCGTTTCATCTTATCTATATATAATTTATTGTTGTTCATTTTCTAATAATTGATCAAGAGCTACTAAATCTGGTACTAAAACCTGTCTTGCTTTGCTACCTTCAAAAGGACCAACAATGCCAGCAGCCTCTAGCTGATCTACAATTCTGCCAGCTCTGTTATACCCTAATTTTAGTTTTCGTTGTAATAACGAAGCGGAGCCTTGTTGTGCGGTCACAATAATTTCGGCAGCCTCTCTAAACAAATTATCTCTGTCTGCAATATCTATATCAAGATTTGTGCCACCCTCTTCACCAACATATTCGGGCAACATATGTGCATCTGGATATGCTTTTTGCGAGCCAATAAATTCAGTTATTTTTTCAACTTCTGGTGTGTCTACAAATGCACATTGTAAACGAATGAGATCATTACCTTGCGTATATAACATGTCACCACGACCAATAAGCTGGTCTGCACCAGAGCCATCTAAAATAGTACGCGAATCTATTTTACTGGTTACTCTAAATGCTATACGTGCTGGGAAATTTGCTTTAATTATACCAGTAATAACATTAACCGAAGGTCGCTGCGTTGCAATAATTAGGTGAATTCCAATAGCACGAGCTAATTGTGCTAACCTGGCAATAGGTGTTTCTACTTCTTTACCTGCAGTCATAATTAAATCTGCAAACTCGTCAACCACTAATACAATGTATGGTAAGAATTGATGGCCGTCGTTTGGATTTAATTTACGCTCTTTAAACTTTTTATTATACTCAGCAATGTTTCTACAAAATGCATTTTTGAGCATTTCGTAACGGTTGTCCATTTCAATACAAAGTGAATTGAGTGTGTTAATCACTTTAGTGTTATCTGTAATAATGGCATCCTCACTATCTGGTAGTTTAGCTAAGTAATGACGCTCTATTTTATTAAAAAGTGTCAATTCCACTTTTTTAGGATCGACCAAAACAAACTTTACTTCAGCAGGATGTTTTTTGTACAATAACGATGTTAACACCGCATTTAAGCCAACCGATTTACCTTGTCCTGTTGCACCTGCCATAAGCAAGTGAGGCATTTTGGCTAAATCTACCACAAAGGTTTCGTTGCTAATGGTTTTACCAAAAGCAATAGGCAATTGCATTTTAGATTGCTGAAATTTTTGAGACGCAATTACCGAACGCATAGAAACTATTGTTGATTTCTTATTTGGTACCTCAATACCAATAGTACCTTTACCTGGGATTGGCGCAATAATTCTTATACCTAAGGCAGCAAGTGATAAAGCGATATCATCTTCAAGATTTTTAATTTTTGAAATTCTGATACCTGCATCTGGTACAATTTCGTAAAGTGTTACTGTTGGCCCTATAGTTGCTTTTATACTTGTAATACCAATTTTGTAGTTGCTAAGTGTTTCTACAATTCGGTTTTTATTTTCTTCGAGTTCTTCTTGGTCTATAGAAATACCTTCATTTTCATATTTCTTTAGTAAATCTAAATGTGGAAATTGATAATTGCTCAGTTCTAAGGTTGGGTCAAATTGCCCAAAATCCTCAACAAGCTTGTCAGCTAGGTTATCAGTTTCAGATTTTTCTTCTTCTACTGTTTCTACTTCAACCTTCAATTCTGATTCTAGTTCTGGTCTTTCTTTAGAAGTAACTTCATTATTTGAATTCTCTTTGTTCTCTTTGGGCTTGGAATGATTACTGATTGTAGGCTCTGGTTTATCAAGAGAAATTTCAAAAGCAGATTTAATGGCTTCGGCTTCTTCGGTAAGGCTATTATCTATGATGGCTGTTTGAGAATCCTCTTGTGTATCTGGATTTATATCATTTTTAAAGTTTTTCTTGGCGTTACTGAAAAGTTTTACAAACGTATCACCAGTAACTTTGAATCTTAGGGCTAGGTAGGCGATAAGCCCAAAAAGTAATAATAGGGAGGTGCCTATTTTTCCTATGTAATCTTGAAAAAAATGATTCATTTCAAAACCTATGGTACCACCAAGGATATCATATTTGTGTGTAAAGAAACCGAAGAAAATAGATAACCAAATGACGATTAATGTTCCCCAAATCCAATGTTTTCTAAGTTTTGTTTTTTTGAGGTTTAAAGTCACATATATACCAGACAGAAAAATAAGACCTGAAAAAATAAAAGACGGTATGCCAAATCCTTTACTTATAAATAACTCACTTACCCAAGCGCCTAGTTGACTTGCCCAATTTTTATAGGCTTCAGAACGCTCCGGAAAATTACTTAATATACTTTGGTCTTCTTTACCAGTAAATATGAAAGACAAAAAGGAAATAAACAAAAGCACTCCCAAAATAATCAGTAAGCTTCCAAAAATGAGCTTTTGCTGATTAGATAATGTTAATGATGGTTTTTTAAAAGCCTTTTTAGACTTTGCTTTGGTTGTATTTTTCTTTTTAGTTGTCTTTTTTGCCATGTTATGCCGAATACTGTTTTCGGTAACTACCTCTATGCCTTAAGGTGTATGTTGTTTATATTCTTTTACCTCATTTGAAATCCCATTAACGTAATCTTCAATAACATGAAGATTTTTAGCAAATTGCGATCCTTCAAATTCAGAAATATCTTCTGTTTCTATATTAGAATTGTAAAATTCTAAATATTTACTCGCCAAAGGTACAAAAGACCAATGCCATTTTTCTTCATTATAACCTGTTCTTCCATTATTTTTATTGGTATAAGCCTGATAGAATCCAAAACTATGGGCATGCTCTAATAACCATTGGTAGGTTTTTAATCCTTTTCCGCTGTTAAAATACGAATTATTTAAACTATTCAAATCCATATCTGTTCCCCAGTGATGTCTAGATGTAGATGGCATTGAGCTGTACTCTAAAATTTTCTTTGCTCTATCAATTGGATTTAGGTTACTATTAAGATTCCATTTTCGCTCCCAAATGGTCTTTTGCTCATAGAAATTTCTGGTTCCAGATAGTATTTTAAAATGAATGTTATCTTTTTCTGCCGCTTCAGACATTTTAAGGAAAGCCTTGTAAACTAGATTGTTTAGATAAATTTCTTTTGTTGCATATTTAGACTCTACTTTGACAAAGTTAGAATCTGATTTGTAATTAAACTTACCCAACACAAACTCTTTTGTGATGTTAAGCGTATCTGTGTTGACAGCTTTTTCAAATAAACCAAATACTAGATTAGGCTGTTTTGGCTTAGTATTAAAATGGTTTTGACAACTTGCTAGAAATGGAAGAAAGGAAAGTAGGATAGTAAGTTGCTTCATATAATTAAAACCATTAAAATAGGATTGATAAAGTATTCAATCATGTAACGTAATTAAACCTTAATTTGGTATTTAAAAAATCTTAGGTAGATAGATGATGCCTGCAATAATCACCGCAACGATTGAAGCAATAAAGACAGCTCCTGCAGAAATATCCTTTATGAGACCGATTTTAGGATGGTGATCCGGATGAATAAAATCTGCAATATATTCTACAGCAGTATTTACCCCTTCAACACTCATGACCAAGCCAATCATGGCAGTTTGAACCATCCATTCCGTTGTTGAGATGTTAAAATAAAAACCAGCAATGGTGACGACTAAAGCAATAAATACTTGAATTTTAATGCTGGCTTCGGTTTTAATAAGAATGAGCATTCCTTTAAAAGCAAAGCCAACACTTTTTAGTCTATTAATAAGAAAAGGCTCTTTATTTTGTTGCATTTCAATAGTTAAGATAAGCTGCTTAAAGCACTTGCATAATCTGGCTCGTCCGCAATTTCAGAAACTTGCTCAGTATGCAAAATAGTGCCGTCAGTATCTATAACAACAACACATCGAGATAATAAGGTTTCAAATGCTCCATTTGCGAATGCTAAACCGTAATCTTTTCCGAATTGACCTGTTTTGTAATCGGATAAGCTTATGACATTATCCAAACCTTCAGCACCACAAAAACGTGCCATGGCGAATGGTAAGTCTTTAGAGATACAAAGTACCTTGGTGTTTTCTAACTGACCTGCTTTTTCGTTAAATGTTCTAACGGATTTTGCGCAAGTACCAGTATCAACACTTGGGAAAATATTTAGTACCAAACGACTGCCTTTAAAATCGCCTGCGTTCTTATCTTTTAATTCTATATCTGTAAGCTTAAAATCTGGAGCTTTGCTACCAACTTTTGGTAAATTTCCTATTGTTTCTACTGGAGTACCTCCTAGTGTTACGTTTGCCATGGTTTTAGTGTTTTAATTTTTGATAAAAATAAAAAAAGCAATACTGAAAAGTGTAAATAAAATGATAATGTTTTAAAGAAAAAGCCATATTAATTCAAAGATTAATATGGCTTTCATTTTTTATTATATTTTAAATGTCTACCTCAACTCAGCGCCAAGTTTAGATTCAAAGTTAGATTGAAGCTTGTTCATTATTTTATCTATCTGCTTATCGTTAAGCGTTTTGTTTTCGTCTTGTAACGTAAAGCTTACTGCATAACTCTTTTTGCCAGCTGGTAGATTCTTTCCTTCATAAACATCAAAAAGGTTTATATCTTTAAGCAATTGCTTTTCGGTCTGCTTGGCAATGGTGTAGATTTCTTCAAAGGTGACTTTGTTGTCTAATAATAAAGCAAAATCTCTTCGTACTTCTGGGTATTTTGGTATGGCTTTAAATGTTATAGAGTTGTGTTTGGCCATATCCAGAACATTATCCCAGTTAAACTCAGCATATAAAACATGCTGTGAAATGCCAAAATGTTTTAATACAGATTTCTTGATTAATCCAAACTCAACGAATTTTTTCTTACCTATTGAAAGGCTCATGCCTTCACTAAGAATATCCGTCTTATGAGGTGTAGATTTTAATCGGTTAAGGCCTAAGCGCTCTAAAACCGCTTCAATGGTTCCTTTTAAATAAAAGAAATCACTTGTGGTTGTTTTAGAATTCCAGCGTTCTTGGGTCTTATTACCTGTTACAAATAGTGATAAGTGTTTATGTTCTTCGCGATTGTCTGAATACTGATGGTAGGTTTTACCAAATTCAAACAATTTTAAATCGTAACGCTTTCTATTAATGTTATGAGATAAAGCTTCCAAACCAGAAAACAGTAAAGATTGACGCATAACTTCTAAATCTGTACTTAATGGATTTAGCATTTTTACATTATGGTCTGCATTAAGTTGCTCACTTAACTCAATATATTTTGGTGAGGTTAATGAGTTAGCCATGATTTCAAAGAACCCTTGAGAGGCTAATTGATTACCAATAATATTTTGTAGTTTATAATCTTCAAAACGAGAAGAATTAGAGATTGAAGCGTTTAACTTTTCGGTTGTACCTATATTATTGTAGCCGTAAACTCTAAGTATTTCTTCAATAATATCAGCTTCGCGTTGCACATCATTTCTGAATGACGGCACTGTAAGCCCTAAACCTGCTTCAGTAACATTATTTATTTTTATATCTAAAGACGTTAAAATACTTTTAATGGTTTCTTTAGGAATTTCTTCACCAATGAGTTTCTTGGCATTTTCAAAACTCAATCGTACTTCGTAATCCTTTATTTTGTTTGGATAGGCGTCAGAAATATCACTTGTAATTTCACCTCCTGCAACTTCGGTAATTAATAAAGCTGCACGTTTTAATGCATATTCTGTAATGTTTGGATCTATACCTCTTTCAAATCTAAATGAGGCATCTGTGTTAAGTCCATGACGCTTTGCTGTCTTTCTAACGCTAACAGGGTCAAAGTAAGCGCTTTCAAGAAAAATATTAGTGGTTGCTTCAGTAACACCAGAATCCATTCCGCCAAAAACACCAGCAATACACATTGGTTTTTCGGCATCACAAATCATCAGGTCTTCTTCGTGCAATTCTCTTACAACCTCGTCTAATGTTGTAAATTTTGTTCCGGCTTTGCAAGTTTTAACCTCAATCTTATTTCCTGAAATTTTACCAGCATCAAAAGCGTGCAAAGGCTGTCCTAACTCGTGCAAAACGTAATTGGTGATATCTACAATATTATTTATGGGTGATAAGCCAATTGCCTTTAAACGGTTTTGTAACCAGCTAGGCGAGGTTCCGACCTTAACACCAGAAATGGTAACTCCACAGTACCTAGGACATTTCTCTTTATCCTTAACATCAACATCTATCTTCAGCGATCTGGTATCTACATGATAAGACATCACCGATGGAGTAATTAACTCTAAGGGTAAATCTTTTTGAAGTAATCCGGCTTTTAAATCTCTGGCAACTCCATAATGACTCATAGCATCAGCACGGTTTGGAGTAAGTCCGATTTCAAAAACCTCATCATTTTCTACATCAAAAATCTCAGCAGCAGGAGTACCGACTTTTAACTTGGCATCCAAAATCATGATGCCATCATGGGATTCACCAAGACCGAGTTCGTCTTCAGCGCAAATCATGCCATGGCTTTCTTCACCTCGTATTTTTCCTTTCTTAATTTCCCAGGCTTCACCTTCGTTTGTATATAATGTTGTGCCAATGGTGGCTACAGGTACTTTTTGTCCTGCAGCTACATTTGGTGCACCACATACAATTTGTACAGGCTCGTCTGCACCAATATCTACTTTGGCTAATTTTAATCGGTCTGCATTTGGGTGTTGTATGCAAGTTAAAACTTCTCCAACAACAATACCTTTAAGTCCACCTTTAACGGATTCGTAGGTTTCAATACCTTCTATTTCTAGTCCAAGATCTGTAAGTAGTTCGCCAGTTTTCTCGGCATTCCAATCTATCTTAATAAACTGTTTTAACCAGTTGTATGATATCTTCATGAGCACATTTATTCGAGGCACAAAGATAATAATACTTGAATGTTAATGAAATGAATATGCTTTTTTATGTAAGGGATTTATTGTTATTTCGAACTTTATAAAAACTCAATTTGTAATGCGATATATTTTTGGACTTTTGGTCTTAGGCCTACTAATTTCTTGTAAAAATCATACGAAAGACAATAATCAGCTAGAATTAGGGACGTATAGAGCATGGTTGCCCATTCAGGACAATCAGGAAATTCCTTTCATCTTTAAAGTTGAATCAAAAAACAAATTGAAGATATTCAATGCTGAAGAAGAGATTATGGTAGATGAAATTGAATATAAAAATGATTCGGTTTATATCAATTTACCAGTTTTTAAGGATTATTTGGTGGTTAAAATTACCGAGGAAAATAATTTGATTGGTTATTATATAAGCCCTGATAGGGATCGAAAAGTGCCATTTCAGGCAATCCATAACGACTCTATAAGATTTGGAACAGGAACAGGTGCAGGCTACAATATTGAAGGTATTTGGGAAACTGTATTTAGCAAAGGTGTTGAAGGTGATGAGTATATGGCTAAAGGTGTTTTTAAGCAACAAGATGATGGTAAGGTTACAGGAACTTTTAGAACTACAACAGGAGATTATCGTTATTTGGAAGGGGTGTTAGACGGTACAAGATTAAAACTTTCAACCTTTGATGGTGCGCATGCTTTTTTGTTTACGGCAACTGTAACTGATTCTACGATGCAAGGAACATTTTATTCGGGCAATCATTGGAAGGAACCTTTCGAAGCCAAGCGTAACGAGAACTATGAGTTGCCCAGCGCAAATACATTAACTTATCTAAAAGAGGGTTATGATAGTTTAGATTTTGTATTTCCTAATACCTCTGATGAGTTGGTAGGTCTTAAAGATGATCGATTTAAAGACAAAGTTGTGGTGGTACAAATTATGGGAACCTGGTGTCCTAACTGTTTGGATGAAAGCCGATATTATGCAGATTTTTATAAGAAAAACAAAGACAAGAATTTAGAATTTATTGCTTTAGCTTTTGAATATGCTAAGGATAAAGAAACAGCTTTTAGTCGTATAGATAGATTACAAAGTAAGATCGGCATAGACTATCCTGTACTTTTAGCGCAATATGGTGGTGCTGACAAATCTAAAGCACAAGAAAAATTGCCAATGCTAAACCATGTATTGTCGTATCCAACGTCTATATTCATAGATAAAAAAGGCAAAGTGAGAAAGATACATACAGGTTTTAATGGCCCAGCAACTGGCGATAAATATATCGAGTTCAAAAACGAATTTGAAAGCTTTATATCTGAGTTACTGAGCGAGTAAATTAGTTTTGTCTCAACTTATCAAAAAATCGAATTTCTTTCCGAATACTGTGTATAATTATACCAATAATCACAGCAATAGACCCAAATCCTGAAATTAAAAGATAAAGGTAGAAGCCTTCAGAGAATTCACGTTTAAAATAGGGTAAGAGCAGATAAAATCCATAAATATATAGTGCTAAACAAATTGGTGTTATGAGGTAATGTATCCAAAACCGCAGTTTGTAATGTTTTTTCAGATAGCTCTTATAAGATTTACTATCTAGTGTTACTAGTTTAGCTTCTTTCAAGTAAATCGTTCTTAATTCTAAGACAATTCTAAAAACCAAGCTCAAAATCATCAATGACAAGCCTAGCGTAAAATTGTTCCATTGATTAGGCGATATAAATAGCGTGTAGGCAATGAGTATAGCGACTGTTAAACTCATTATCAATACAGACCAGAATTGCCTTCTGCGCTGTACTTTTGCTTTGCTAATAATAGCTACAGGATTACTGATGGTCTTATCATCCTGACTGTTCCATATATTCTCTAATACATCATTTTCCATTTGTAATACATTTTAAAAGTGATTTTCTAATGCGGCTTAGTCGTGTTCTCAATGAGCCATGTTCTAGTCCAACCGTTTCTGCAATGGTTGCCTGTGGTATATCTTCTAATTCTAAAAGGATTAAGGCTTTGTTTTGTTCTGTGAGTTGATCGATACAGCTATACATCTTTTTAAGTCTAGATTCATGTGTGTGGATGTCATTTTCACTATGATTGTCTTTCAAGATGGCTTCGTTAATAGGAACATTCTTTTTGGTCTTGCGCAAATCACTTAAGCAAGTGTTCACAGCAATTCGGTATATCCATGTGTCTACTGAAGCTTCTCCTTTGAATGATTTTCTATGATTCCAAACTTTTATAAACGTCTCTTGCAGCCACTCATTAGCAAGGTCTTGGTTACCCGAAGCATAACCCATACAAAGCCTTTGTATTTTTGGTGAGAGCGTATTGTACAACGCTGTAAAGTCCTTTTCGTTAATCATTATTGAGTTGATAAAACTGTTTTAATGGTGTTCAAAAACCATTCAGGTTGGTCTAACATCACAAAATGTGCAGCATCTTCCGCTAAAATAAAATTATAACCCTTCAGATTGGCGTACTGGTTTTGGTAGTTTTTTGTGACGACATCTTTTCCAAAAGGTTTGGTTGCTGCAATAATTGTTGTTGGTATGTCTATGTTTTTTAAATCTTCCCTAAGGTCTAATTTAAGATAATCTGTGTAGCCATAAACATAGGTCTCTCGATCCGCTTTTAGAATCCATGTTTTAATGTCTTCTTGGGCTTCTTTGTTCACGCTCATGCCTTGTGACATCATTGTTGCCGTTTGTTCAAATTGAGCGTCATCCATGGACAATTGCTGATTGTTATATGGGCTATCATAAGCCAAGTTATCTGGGTTAAAATTAGGAATCATTAAAACACCAGCCGCAGGTAAGGCATCTACAATAATGATGTTAGATACTTTTGAATTTTCCCTACTCGCTAGCCAAGTAGCAATAGTGCCACCTAAGCTATGACCAATAACAGTCACGTTTTCCAAATTATTGTCAGAGATGTAGTTCACTAAAGCGTCGTTTACCTTAGGTAACCAAGGAAATTCAATAGGTGCCTTACCACCAAAACCTGCTAAAGTAACGACATGGCATTCATAAGATTTTTCTAATTCTTTAACTACTGGATTCCAAATTTCGCCAGGGACTGTAAATCCAGGAATAAAAATAATTGGGCTGCCTTTTCCTGAGACTTCTACATGTATTGGTTTGGCTTTGTCTTCCACTTGAAACGTAAAAGAGAAAAATGTTGAAAGGATGAGTAATACAATTGTTTTCATGATTTTTAAGTTTTGATTTCCCTTTAGATGCAGCAATCGTAAAATGTTACATCGTAAGGTTTGAAATTTTAATTTCAGAAAACGTTATCGTAGATTTTTAAAGGTCTCTGTGCTTAAAAGTGGATAAATAAATATCTTCGCCTTTTATATAGAAGGATAATCTCATGAAGCTACTAATGAAAAAGACCTTATACCTTTTATTGCTGTTTCCAGTAATGCTTTCGGCACAAATTAATGAAAGTGATTCTTTAAAGATTAAAGCCGATCTGTCGCTTACCGGTTTTTGGCAAGGTGGTAATGTCGAAACTTTGATTTTTAGAGCCAAATCAGGAGTCACATACAAACCTTGGAAAAAATGGGTGGTCAAAACCCAAAACTCGTACGTGTATCAGGAATTTGGTAAAGTAAAAGCTGATGCCGATTTTTTAAGTCTCAACTTCCTCTATTTTAATCCCGAAAAAAAAATTTATCCACAGCTATTGGGCTTTTTAAGTACCAATTTTAGACGCGAAATCAATGCACGATCACTGTTGGGAGGTGGTGTTACTTGGCAAGCCTATAAAAAGGATAAGGATTGGTTAAAGTTTTCTTTGACCAGTGAATACGAGCAAACTAACTTTAACAACACTAACTTTAATATAAACGAGTACGATGGCAGAGATGAAATTGATACTTGGCGTGGTACCGTTTGGGTCAGTGGCAAGTACTATTTATTTAAAGATAAGGTGATTTTAAGCCACGAGAGTTATATACAACCTTCTATAGAAGAAAGCAATAATTACCGTTGGCAAGCCGATTTCGGAATGGAATTCCCAATCTGGAAATTCCTCAACTTTAAGATTAATTATCTACGTACCTACGAGAGTATTGTTATAGAAGGCCAAAAACGTGAAGACCAGTTTTTAACCTTTGGCTTTACTTTGAAGAGTTATTGAGACTAACGAATTCTATCTCATATGTAGTTATAAAAAAAGATTGTCCAACAAGACAATCTTTTTATATTTAACTACGAGTTAAAAGGGTTGGTATTACCAAACAACTTCAACGTCAATAGCATTTAATCCTTTTTTTCCTTGCTCTGTTTTGAACTGAACTTTGTCGTCTTCTTTGATATTATCAATTAAACCTGTTGAGTGAACGAAAATGTCCTCACTTGAATCTTTTGAAGTGATAAAACCAAATCCTTTGGCGTTGTTGAAAAATTTTACTGTGCCTTCTTGCATCTTACTTGTATTTTAATGTTAAAAAAATTTGTTTGTTCAAGAATAGGGCACTCGTTTAGACTTTCATGAAATGCCGTAAAAAGCACTTCGAAAGTTTTTGAGTCTTAAAAAATAAAGTAGTGATAAAATAAAGAAGGAAAGAAGAGCTGGGCTCTTAAACTGCAATTACTGTATATTACCTTAATATTAAAAGGTGTTCTATCTTGAACGGGACAAACATACGCTATTTATTGTTATAAAACTGATAATTAGCAAAAAACATTTATTTTATTTTGATTTATCATTTAATAATATGGCGTTGAAGACCAAAAATTCGATTACCAATTTTTAACCTTTGGATTTACTTTGAAGAGTTATTGAGGTTGGGTTTACAACTTTTCGAATTACTATTTCACAGACCACAGTTATTCATCAAAATAAGTGTTCCAAGTAGTTTTTGATAATCTTTCAACTCCATTTTCATCTAGTAATCCTGAGTCTCTCCACAACTGACCAATATCTTTAAGTTCATCAGGAAATGTTTCCCAAAGCGCATCATAATCTCTGTGTGTCCACCATATCACAAATTTATAATCCTGTTCTCTTGCATTTTCAAGTAAGGTTTCTAGATAAAGATTTTGCTCTATTTCAGTGCTAGTGATAGCTAAATTTAGATTAGGTACTATTAAATCTTCTGCAATATGACTCGTTTCTACAAAAGCTATGGGCTTAGTGATGTTGTTGTGCAAAAAATCAAAAACTTGTTGAAATTCGTTTTGTGAGTGAATATTTTTAAAAAAAGGATAAAAACTAATAGCTGCATAATCCATCAGATTCATGTAGTTTGTCATCTCATTTATATACTCTTCCGGATTGGCAATCTCAGGCTCATACAGATTATGTAACGCAATAGATTCTGAAATTTGCAGATCTGGATATACTTGTTGTATTCTAGATGTTACATTCTCAATTAATAGTTTATACGCGTTCCATTTTTCTGGAGCATTTATTCTAAGTAAGTTGACCTCAATGGCTATAACTAGATATTCTGGAGTAAATTGATTGACCAAATATTTGATGTGTTTAAAATAAGCGTCTTCAATATGAACATCATTCATATTCAAATAGGGCGGAGTTGTACCATCAAAGTCTTCGGCAAGTTCATCTCTATCAAAATTCAACAAGCTTACCGATAGTAATAATTGTGCATTGGCTATTTTTCTATTTACTCTGCCAGTGATTTCGTTTGTAAATTCTGTGGGTAATGGCAGATCATTTATCCAGGCATTCCAAGGTATTTTGTTGTCAATATGTTCGGTATAGATATCGGCATTGTTTTCTATAAAAGTATAGGTGTTGTCAACATCCTGAATGTTTGGCCCAAAACTCCAAGTCGTAAATCCCATCTTAAAATCTCTAGTCTCTTGAGCAGCTGAGTTGGTGTTTTCTGAACTACAGCTAAACATAAAAGCCAATATGAAAAACAGAAATATGTAGAGTCTATATCTCAAATTTAAATTGTTTTTAACCATTTTAGCTATAATTTTGATGCGGAATGGTACTCGAGCACTTTCTAGCATAAGCATAAATTTAGCAAAAAGGCTCGAAATTCCTCATTGGGAAGTTTCTTAATTTTAAAATCAACTACTTACACACCTTTGAAAGCATTGTGGTGCAAGACCAAAAACGTGAAGACCAGTTTTTAACTTTTGGGTGTGATTGAAGTATTATTGAGTACTAATCTGAAGGGTTTGCAAATGTATCTGTGATAGTATGTTGTTGGTAAATAAAAGATTTGCTGTGAAATTTATAGGATTTTATAAATAACTAGTAATCATTTATATATTTTTAAAAGTTAATTTATTTTAATTCTTAATTTATTTGCTTTTGTCATAAGGTAGTTTGTAAATGAGCTACAAGATATTAGCATGTACAGAGCATCTTCTTGATCTAAATTATCCTCTTCCATCATAGCGTGCCTTATTCCATCTCCATCGCTCGTATATCCGTAAAGCTTTATAAAACCTTGTTCTAAGGCTCCATGAATTGGAAGAATTTCTTTCAGTTTTTTCAATGCTTTTCCTAATTCAGAACTTTTATCTCCAGTTATTTGTTGACACACTGATTCTACAGCAGATATGCTTTCTTTAATTGAGTTTCTATAGTCAGGATTTAGTTTGTCAGATAATTTATTTAATGCTTCTGAAAGATGTATGTAAACCCCCTTAAAGTTATTTTCTAATGAATTATTTAAAGCAGATTCAATTGAATTTATTTCTAATTCGCTTGTAATTGGTGCAAGCATATCATTAACAAATCTGTAACCAGATAATTCTCTTTTTAATACTTCATTACAATCATTAATAAAAGAAACTTTTGTAAAGGGCAAATTTTGTTGGCTAGTACTACCTAAAAAATCTAAGAAGTCATATATCTCTAAATAATTCCAAGAGAAATATCTTTTTCTTAATTCATGTTTCAAATCAGTTGTGTAGTATGGTATATCATCTACAGGTTCCTTAAAATAATCAAACCATAGTGATTTTATAAATGTATTGTATCTAGAAGATGGTACAGTTATGGATTCCCTCATAGGTTCTATAAAATATATTGAAACTAAACTCCAAAGACTATTCATTAATGCATCATCAATATAATCTAATTGAATATCTACCTTAACTTTTTTCTTTCCAATTCTTTCTGAAAATCGCATTGGTTTTATTTGTTTAAAGTTTTTTAATAGCAACTATTTTATAGTCTAAATCAATTATAAGCGAAATTATACTTTTAAACCTTACATATCAACAGGTTAACTAGAGATGTTATAAAAAGTTCTTAACACAATTACTAAGGCAAATACATCACCATCAGCGCCTGTATCACAAACAACACCACAAAAGGGATAAACAAATAGCCTACCACATCCCTTGCTTGTATTTTAATGCCTTTGCCCATAACTGGGAAAACAATCAACAAAAAGAAGGGTTGTAATAAGTTGCTCAGGCTTTCGCCATAAGCTACAGCCATTGAGGCTCTGGCTGTCATGGCAGTGACTTCGGTAGGTGAGAGGTTGGCTCCGAGTTCTTGCACCATACTAATAATACTTGGGCCAATAACGGCAAACTCACCACCTGCAGAAGGTATGGCAAAATTAATGACTCCTCCTGTTATGTAAGAGATGAAGGCGTAATTCTCTGTAGTCGCAATAGAAACTAAAGAGTCGCTTATTTTTACTCCTAAACCAGAAGCCAGCATAATACCCATAATACCAGCATAAAATGGATATTGAAACAACACACCAGATATGTTGCTACTAGCACGTTTCATGGCAATACTGTAGCGCATAGGTGTAATGTGCAGTAGCATACCAACCACAATGAAGATAAAAATCATAATGTTAAAGTTGAGGTCAAAACCCTTGGTTTTAAAGTGGTAAACAATGTATGTTAATCCTAATGCGGCAACAGTAAGCTGTAACCAGCCAGCGTTATTTAAAGCGTCAGAAAGTGCTTTGTAAGGCAGCTTATACGAGAGCGCTTCATCTTTTACAGTATTGGTCTCATCATCTAAAGAGGTTTGCAAATCTTTGAGTTCTTTGCCTTTGTAAGATTTTGGAACGAGTAACCAGATTAAAATAGGTGAAACCACTACAAACAAAATAATCATAGCAAAATTTAGATTTGCTCCTAAGCTATAGCTTGTAGAAATCGTATCGTTTAAAATGCCCTTTTGTATTAAAAAGTTGTTTTCGGTATTAAGTAATAAAGCAATAGAACTCGATAGTCCACAAACCCAACCGTTAAAGGAAAAATACACACAAGCCACCAAAAAAGGGTAATGAATACCTTTAATACGTAATGCCAACTCGCGTCCTAAAATAGCCGTAACCACAACCATACCAAAGCTAATAAGAGAGAGTAGTGCACCAAGTGCAATAATTATAACATAGACTTGTGTTGGTGTTTTTATGTATTTAGTAATATAGTCAATACCCTTTTTTACAGGCGAAGATTGTGCAATACAATAGGCAGTAATAATTATAAGAACAATTTGCATCCCAAATGCTAGGAGACTCCAGAACCCATTATACCAGCCTTTTAAAATAGTTATGGGTTTGCTGTCTGTAAACGCAAGCGCCAAAATACAAGTTAATAACGTAAGTAGTAGTGCAAAAACATATGCGCTAGGCATGTATTTGGTAAAACCGTCTGTAAATTTTTGGCCGAGCTTGGTAATCATAAGAATGTTAGTTGGTGCAACTAAGATAAGGGATTTGTAGAAATTATACTTAGGTGGCAAACGTCTTAATAATACGTTAATTAACAATTGGTTGCAGTTCTTTAACAAGTCGCTAACAGCCTTGCTATTAAAATCCATCTACCTTGAAAACATATTCATCAGCAAAACACGTTTGGTTATGTTTTGAAAGGTCTGGTTATTGTTGGTGCCAGGCCTTTTTTTAATTCCCGCGAAAGCAGGAATCTCATCACAAAAGACTCTAATCTATATAAACCACGTATGGTCATCCTGAACTTGTTTCAGGATCTTAATAATATGTAGAAATTATCGGAAAGAAGGATTTTAGAACTTTAACTAATGTAATTCCAGATGTTACGGTACTTACTCATTTGTCTGTAAGTGTTCAAAATCATTTTATTTTCAGGTAAAGCTAAACTTGGATCCAGATTCAAAACAGATTTAGCGTGGTGTCTTGCACTTTGTAGAATATCTTTATCCTTCACAATATCTGCAATTCTAAGATTTAAAACACCACTTTGTTGGGTGCCCATAATATCACCAGGACCTCTGAGTTTTAGGTCTACTTCAGCAATTTCAAAACCATCGCTAGAACGTACCATGGTTTCCAATCTGGTTTTACTATCGTTACTCAATTTATGTCCAGTCATTAAAATACAGTAACTCTGCTCAGCACCACGACCAACACGTCCTCTAAGCTGATGGAGTTGTGATAAACCAAAGCGTTCAGCACTTTCAATAACCATTACAGATGCGTTAGGTACATTAACGCCAACTTCAATTACAGTAGTGGCAACCATAATGTTGGTTTTACCTTCTGCGAAGCGTTGCATCTCATAATCCTTGTCTTCGGCTTTCATTTTACCATGAACTATTGAAATTTGATAATCTGGTGTAGGAAACTCTCTGGAAATACTTTCGTAGCCATCCATCAAATCTTTGTAATCCATTTTTTCACTTTCCTGAATTAAAGGATAGACCACATAAATTTGTCTGCCTTTGGCAATTTCGTCTTTCATAAATCGAAAAACTTTCAGTCGATTATTGTCGTATCGATGAACCGTTTTTATCGGTTTTCTACCAGCAGGTAATTCGTCAATAATTGAAATATCCAAGTCTCCATAAACAGACATTGCCAAGGTTCTCGGAATAGGAGTTGCAGTCATGACTAAAACATTTGGAGGTAGTTCGTTTTTATGCCATAATTTCGATCTTTGTTTTACTCCAAAACGATGTTGCTCATCGATAATGGCAAGTCCTAAATTTTTAAATTTTACCTTATCTTCGAGCAGCGCATGAGTGCCAATTAAGATCTGTAAATTACCATTTTCAAGATTTTCATGAATAATCCTTCTGTCTGAAGTTTTGGTTGAGCCGGTAAGCAATGAAATACTGATATTCAATTTATTACACCATTCGATTAATCCGTTATAGTGCTGAACTGACAAAATTTCAGTTGGCGCCATTAAGCAACATTGAAAACCGTTGTCAAGTCCCATGAGCATTGACATAAACCCGACTATGGTCTTGCCAGAGCCTACATCTCCTTGTAAAAGGCGGTTCATTTGTGCATTACTACCTAAATCTGCCCTGATTTCTTTTATGACACGTTTTTGTGCATTGGTTAAATCGAAAGGTAAATGGTCTTTAAAAAAGGTGTTGAAGTAGTCTCCTACTTTGTCAAAAACATAACCTTTAACTTTCGTTCTATGAATTAAATTTTTTAGAATTAGTTGCAATTGTATGTAAAATAATTCTTCAAATTTTAGTCGAAATTGAGCTCTCGAAAGCAGCTCTGGAGACTTCGGAAAATGCACATTAAAAAGTGCATCAGATTTTGATAATAATTTTAATTCTCCTCTAATTGTATCAGATAAAGTTTCGGCATATCTCCCTTTGGTTTCCAAAAATAATTGCTGCATTATTTTGCTAACCGTACGGTTTGTAATCCCTTTATTGGATAATTTTTCGGTAGAAGGATAAATCGCTTGCATGGCAGAACGTAGGTTTTTTTCGTGTTCTGATAGCAGTTCTAGCTCAGGATGTGGCATGCTAAATTTACCATTAAACCAATTGGTTTTACCAAAAATCACATAGGGTTGTCCGGTTTTTAGGCTTTCTCTAATCCATTTTTGTCCTCTAAACCATACGAGTTCCATAACACCAGTATCGTCTCTAAATTCCGCTACTAAGCGCTTTCCACGTTTTTGAGCAACCTCTCTAAAGCTGGTTATTTGTCCAATGACCTGAACTTCTGCATTGTTGCGCTGTAATTGGTTGATTTTGTAATATTTGGTGCGGTCGATGTAGCGATTTGGGAAGAGATTAATTAAATCCTGATAGGTGTGAATACCCAACTCTGAGCGCAGTAAATCGGCTCGGTTTGGTCCAACTCCTTTGAGGTAATCAATAGGTGTTTGTAAGTTCACACTCATAACTGCGAATTTACCAAATTCTTGCAAAGCTGTAATTCTAAAATTTTGTTATTTCTAGAGGATAAGGTTTAGTGTTTGTTTTAAAAGCTTTACTTTGGTCTAATCCTTGATTTAATTGAGCTTATGAAAAGATTATTGGTGCTGTTTCTTCTGTTTATTTCGGTGTTTTCTAATGCACAGCAAACAGAGTTTGTGGATTTTAAAATTGGTTATGTAGAGCTAGACATGCGTTTCGATAAATTAGATAGTATTCGAGGTGTTATGCAATATACGTTTGATATTTTAAAGCCAATTGATTCTATTTTTTTGGATGCTAAGGGTATTGCGTTTAAAAATGTGTTTTTAAATGAAAACAAAATCGAATTTTATAACGATGGCAAGAAGCTTTGGATTATAAATAACTTTGAGGTTTCTTCAAATAATAAACTCTTTTTTCAGTTTGCTTCTAGTCCCAAAAAGGCTCTCTATGTAGTTGATAAAGAGAATTCTTATCAGGTTTGGACTCAAGGTCAGGGAAAATACACAAGCAATTGGTTGCCAAGTATAGATGATGTTAATGACAAAATTATATTTGGTCTGTCTGTGGCTTCTGGTAAATCTTATGAGGTTATAAGTAATGGTATTTTGGATCAATTCTATTCTCAAGAAAATGATAATTTGTGGTTTTTTAAAACGAAGCACCCTATGTCTAGCTACTTGGTTGCTTTAGTTATTGGTAAATACAACAAAAAGACAGAAACCTCTAAAAGTGGCATTCCTTTAGAGTATTATTACTACCCTGAAGATTCTTTAAAAGTTGAGCCAACCTACCGCTATAGTAAAAGAATGTTCGATTTTTTAGAGGAAGAGATTGGGTTTGCATATCCATGGCAAAACTATAAACAAGTGCCAGTACACGATTTTTTATATGCTGGTATGGAAAATACGAGCTGTACCATTTTTTCAGATGCTTTTATGGTAGATGATATAGGTTTTAATGATAAAAACTATGTAAATGTAAATGCGCATGAGCTGGCACATCAGTGGTTTGGTGATTTGGTAACCGCAACGTCTGGTGAGCATCATTGGTTACAAGAAGGTTTTGCAACCTATTACGCCTTGTTAGCAGAGCGTGATATTTTTGGTGATAATCATTATTATTTCAAATTATATGAGTCTGCTGTAGATTTAGCAAGACAAGATTTAGCTGGTGACGGTACATCGCTTCTTAACTCAAATTCGAGCAGTTTAACCTTTTATCAACGTGGCGCATGGGTGCTTCATGCGTTGAGAGGTTTGGTTGGTGATAATGTGTTTAAAAAGGCAGTGAAATCCTATTTAGAAAAGCATCAGTTTAAAAACGTTGAAACTTCAGATTTTATAAAAGAAGTAGAGCGTTTTTATGGTAAATCACTTAATACATTTGTTGATGTGTGGATTAAGCGAAAGGATTTCCCTGTTGATGCAGCTTTTGGATTGCTTCAAAATGAATCTACTTTTATTAACGAGTATCTCATGGTAGATTGCGAGGCAAAAACCTCTAAGTGCAAAGAGTATTTAAGATATTATGTTTCAGATGAAGCAAAGGTTAAGGTGATTTCTCAAATGCCAGAACTGGTAACAAACGATACATTTAAGCATGGTTTTAAAGTAAGGCAAGCGATTTCTCAATACGTAAGGCAGATACCAAAAACGCTTAAGGATGAATACGAAACATTGTTAGATGACAAATCATACGTAACTATAGAGAATGCCTTGTATAATCTTTGGAATACCTTTCCTGAAGATCGAGCAAAATATTTATCTAAAACCAGAAATGTAGTTGGTTTTAACGATAAAAATGTTCGTTTACTTTGGATTGCTTTAAACCTCAATACACCATTTTACCAAGCGGATAATAAGCAGGGCTTGTTTGAAGAATTAGTGAGTTATACAGATGAGCGTTATAATTCGGACTTAAGGATGAACGCTTTTAACTATCTAAACCTTATGAATGCATG
>JASBSA010000072.1 GCA_030149175.1 Winogradskyella sp.
AATGTCTGAAGATATTTTTGCCGAGTTTGAAGTCGGTAATATGTCCGAAGCCAATTACGAAAAAATAGATCTTCATAAAAACGTTGTAGACAAAATCGTTTTAGTATCGCCTTCAGGAAAACCAATGAAACGCGAAAGCGATTTGATAGACGTTTGGTTCGACTCAGGTTCTATGCCTTATGCGCAGTGGCATTATCCGTTTGAAAACAAGGATTTCATAGATAAGAAAGAGGCTTTTCCAGCAGATTTTATCGCAGAAGGTGTAGACCAAACACGTGGTTGGTTCTATACATTGCACGCTATCGGAACAATGGTTTTCGATTCTGTGGCTTACAAAAATGTAGTGTCTAACGGATTAGTGTTAGATAAGAATGGTCAGAAAATGTCTAAGCGCTTAGGCAATGCCGTAGATCCATTTGAAACTCTAGCAAACCACGGAGCCGATGCAACGCGTTGGTATATGATTAGTAATGCCAATCCTTGGGATAACTTAAAGTTTGATATTGAAGGTGTAGAGGAAGTAAAACGTAAGTTCTTCGGGACGCTTTACAATACCTATTCATTCTTCAGTTTATATACCAATTTAGATGGTTTTAAATACGAAGAAGCAGATATTCCTCTAAATGAACGACCAGAATTAGACCGCTGGATTTTGTCTGAATTAAACACATTGATTCAAAAAGTAGACGAATATTATGCCGATTATGAGCCAACAAAGGCTGCGAGAGCCATTTCAGATTTTACACAAGACTATCTAAGTAACTGGTATGTGCGTTTAAGTAGAAGACGTTTCTGGAAAGGTGATTACCAAGCTGATAAAATTTCGGCATATCAAACGCTTTATACCTGTATGGAAACCATCGCTAAACTTGGTGCGCCAATTGCACCATTCTTTATGGATCGTTTGTATTTAGATCTTAATACAGTTACCCAAAAAGAAAGTTTTGAAAGTGTGCATTTAGCAGAGTTTCCTAAAGTAGATGAAAGCGCTATTGATAAAGTCTTAGAGCGCAAAATGGAAAATGCGCAAACAATATCGTCATTGGTATTGTCGTTAAGAGCAAAAGAAAAGATTAAAGTGCGTCAGCCGTTGCAAAAAATCATGATACCTGTTGATAGTCAGCAGCAGAAAGAAGAAATAGAAGCGGTTTCTAGTTTGATAAAGCACGAAGTAAATATTAAGGAAATTGAACTTTTACAAGATGCTTCGGATATATTGGTAAAACAAATTAAACCAAATTTTAAAGCATTAGGACCTCGTTTTGGTAAGGATATGAAGTTGATTGCCAGCACGATAAACAATTTTTCAGCAGAAGACATCAAAAATATCGAGCAAAACGGTAGTTTAAACGTTGAAATTAACGGAAAAAGCATTACTTTAGAACTTGATGATGTAGAGATTACATCACAAGACATTGAGGGATGGCTTGTTGCAAATGAAGGTGCTTTAACAGTAGCTTTAGATGTTAAAATCTCAGAAGAACTACGTAAAGAAGGTATTGCACGTGAGCTCGTAAACCGTATTCAAAATTTACGTAAAGATTCTGGATTTGAAGTTACTGACCGCATTGATGTACAATTACAAAATGATGCCCAAGTTGCAGCAGCAATCGCTTCAAACGAAGATTATATTAAGTCGGAGACATTAACAGAAGAATTACAATTAATGGATAACTTAAACGATGGTATAGAAATTGCTTTCGATGAGGTAAATACCAAATTATTCATTCAAAAACATTAAAAACTATGGCGACAGATACAAAAAATAGATATTCAGATAAAGATTTAGAAGAATTTAGAGTTTTAATTCAAGATAAAATCGACAAGGCAGAGCACGATTTAGAGTTAATTAAAAGTGCTTATATGAACGATCACAACAATGGCACGGATGACACATCGCCTACATTCAAGGCTTTTGAAGAAGGTAGTGAAACTATGAGTAAAGAAGCTAACTCGGCATTAGCAATTCGTCAGGAAAAGTTTATACGTGATTTAAAGAATGCCATTATCAGAATAGAAAATAAAACCTATGGTGTTTGTCGTGTAACAGGAAAATTAATCAATAAGGAAAGATTAAAGCTTGTACCTCACGCCACACTTAGTATCGAAGCTAAGAATATGCAGAAATAACAAAATCCCTTTGAAAAAAGGGATCTCATGATAAAGTCAAGTAATTTGATTACGATTTTAGACCTCGTAGGTTTCTAAAACCTAGGAGGTTTTTTGTGTTTTATATTTATTATGTTTAGATTAAGAATATCAATGTTTTTATTCCGTTGCAAGACAAGAATAATCCGTTACATTTGTGATATTGTTTAATCTCAAGAGATTCCTGCCTTCGCAGGAATATATTATGTCGTTAAAGAGAGCCTCAATAATTATCATCCTTATTTTGCTAGTTGATCAGATTAGTAAAATCTATATTAAAACACATTTTGCACTAAATGATGGTGTCACTGTGTTTTCTTGGTTTAAAATTGACTTTATTGAAAATGATGGTATGGCTTGGGGAACTAAACTGAGCGATTGGTTCACTTTTATTTCTGATAGAACGGCTAAACTCATCTTAACACTTTTTAGAATAGTAGCTGTTACAGGTATTGGATTTTGGTTAGTAGATGTTACAAAAAAGCAGAAATCTAAAATGTTGATATTCGCTATTTCAATAATATTTGCTGGTGCGCTAGGTAATATTTTAGATTCTGTTTTTTATGGTGTATTATTTGGTGATAGCCATATGCAAGTTGCTACATTTTTACCTGAAAACGGTGGCTATGCAGATGTGCTTTATGGAAATGTTGTGGATATGCTTCATTTTCCAATATGGAGTGGTGTTTTACCAGAGTGGTTGCCATTAATAGGAGGTGAGTACTTCTCATTTTTTGATCCTGTTTTTAATGTTGCTGATGTTGCTATAAGTACAGGAATCGGTATTTTGATTGTGTTTAATAAAAAGGCTTTTAAGGAAGACTCTAAAATTGATAAACCTGAAGAGGAGTCACACAATAATCTAACCTAACATCATTGGCATCTGTTTCAAAAATTTCGGATTCAGAATCGAAAAATGATAATCCGATTTTTATAGTTTCGGACTTACAGTTGCTCAAAAAACGGTCATAAAACCCTTTGCCATAACCTATTCGATTTCCTGTTTTGTCAAAAGCCAAAAGCGGTATAAAAACTACGTCTATTTTCGAAGACTGTATTTCTATTCCATCAACAGGTTCAGGAATATTGTAATGATTTTTCTTAATTCTAGTATTGTCGGTAAGTAAGAAGTGCGTCATAGAAGTGTCTTCAAAATTACTTTTAGACACCACTATGTTTTTATCTTTTCCTGCGAGAATATTTATGATATATTCTGTGTTTACTTCTTTTTGTTCTTCAATGCTTAAAAAAATGTGATAGAACGATTTATCCCAAATATCAAGTTGTAATAATTGATTTGCAATAGCAAGACTAAAATCATCAGATAGGTCTAAGCTAAGTGATTTTCGTAAGGCTTTATATTTTTTACGAAGCTCAGATTTTGTCATTGCTGTAGCTTTGTAGAAATATGAAAGATAGCATCTCCTTGATAAATAATTGGAGACTCATTTACATTAAAAATATAACCGCTATTTGGAGCTTTAACAAAGTAATTGAAACTACCATAAGGATCAGTGATATGTCCTAAAACATCACCTTTTTTCACTTGGGTGTTAACACTTACAGTAGCCTTAAAGATACCAGAGTAATTAGCTCTTATCCACTTACTGTCTATAATTTTTATACAATTTTTCTTAGGTTTAGAGGCTTTAAACTTTGTACTTAACATACCTAAGTGATACAGAACACGTTTAACACCATTTACACCAGTATTTGTAACTGTATTATCTATATAAAATGATTTTCCTCCCTCAAATAATAGCATAGGAATACCAAGTTTGAAACATGAATTTCTGAAGGATTTTTTCAGGTTTTTTGAGTAATAAATAATGGGAGCGCCAAAAACTTGGGCAAGTTCATCTAAAACAATTTCATTTTTAATAATGCGAATCTGAGCAGCATTAAAGCGGTCTGCTCCACCAGTATGAAAATCTAAAATTAAATCAGCGTGGGGCACAATCTCGGTCATTAATTTATGAGCTACTCTACTTGCTAATGAGCCACTTTTGGCACCAGGGAACACACGGTTTAGATCACGTCCGTCAGGGAACTCCCTGTCCATATGTATAAAACCAAAAACATTAATTACCGGAATGCAAATAATGGTTCCTTTTTTGGGTTTGTTGATGCCTTTAGAAATAATTTGACGTACGACTTCTACACCATTAACTTCATCTCCATGTATGCCTGCGGTAATTAAAACGGTTGGACCAGGCTTTTTAGAACGTTCTATAATAACTGGGACTTCGATAGTGTTTTGAGTGTGTAATTTAGCAACGCTAAAACTAACCTTAGCACTCTCTCCAAGTGCAACTTTTTTTCCTAAGATATGTAGTGCTTCCTTTTCGCTCATATTTTTGTCTTGCAAAAACAGAAATCTCTTTTTAATAAAATTTATCTTCTATTCCTTTCAATAAAGGTGATGATAGCACGAGCTATATTTTTTTGTGTGGCTCCTTCTATACCTTCTAATCCTGGTGTTGAGTTCACTTCCATAATCAAAGGTCCTCTTGCAGACTGTAACATGTCTACACCACAAACAGGTAGCTTTAATGCACGTGCTGCTTTAATAGCTAATTTTAATTCGTCTTCAGAAAGTCTAATTAAATTAGCTTTACCACCTCTATGCAAGTTAGATCTGAATTCACCTTCTTTTCCTTGTCGTTTCATCGCACCTACAACTTGGCCATCTACTATTAGAGCTCTTAAATCAGCGCCTTTAGCCTCAGCAATAAATTCTTGTACCAATGCTCTAGCCTGTAAACCATTAAAGGCTTCAAGTACAGACTCGGCTGCATTTTTGGTTTCGGCTAAAACAACACCAAGTCCTTGAGTTCCTTCAAGCAACTTTATAATTACAGGTGGTCCACCAACATGTTCTAAAACTTCTTCAACATCTCTTGAATAGTTTGTAAAAACAGTTTTGGGCATACCAATTCCTGCTTTAGAAAGGCGTTGAAAACTACGTAGCTTATCTCTACTTCTTATAATAGCATCAGAGGTTACCGTTGTAAAGACATTCATCATTTCAAACTGTCTTACTACGGCACAACCATAAAACGTTACCGAGGCGCCAATACGAGGAATTACAGCATCCACATAATCTAGATAGCGATCTTTATAGTAAATTGTAGGCTTTTCTTTTTCTATTATTATGTCACACTTAAGAGGATCTATTACTTCAATCTCATGACCTCTATTTTGACCTTCTTCTATAAGGCGACTTGTAGAATATAATTGCGAATTACGCGAAAGAATGACAATGTTCATCAGTAGTATGTTTAAACGATTGATCTTCTAAGTCAACATCGACCAAAAATTTTTGCTTTAGAAATTGACGACCAATTAAGACCGGAAACTTCATATCGTCTCTAGTGCTTAAAGTTAAGTTAATCTTATAGCTTTTTCCAAAGAATATAGCGGTAGTTTTAATTTTGTAACGATTTTCTTTGTGTCCATTACTACTTTTAACATCTGTAAAGGAATAGTTTTCAAATATAACTTCTTTGCCATTAAAGTTGGGATGTCCTTTACTTTCAAAAGTACAATAAAGTTTACCACTCTCTTCTTTTATTTGAGAACAATGTATGGCAGAGGTGTAAGCGCCAGTATCTATTTTTACATCAATATTATTGAGATGTAATTCAGGGAAGTCAATCTTATCAACGCGTCCCAAAACTTTCTTCATAGTCTATTTAAATTTTAAAAAAGTGGCGCAAGATAGTCATAAAGTTCATTCAAAAAACATAAAAAAATTATCTAATTGTTACCTTTGGGTAAATGCCAAAAACAAGTCTAGACATACAGATAAAAACGCTTCCGCACCAGCCAGGAGTTTATCAATATTTTGATGCTGATGGAGCCTTAATTTATGTTGGTAAGGCTAAAGATTTAAAAAAACGTGTTAGCAGCTATTTTACTAAACATCACGATTATGGTAAAACAAGAGTGTTGGTTAAGAACATTGCATCCGTAAAGCATATTGTTGTTGAGACCGAGAACGACGCTTTGCTATTAGAAAATAATCTTATAAAAAAATATCAGCCTAAGTATAACGTAATGCTTAAGGATGATAAATCGTATCCATGGATTTGTGTGAAGAACGAACGTTTTCCAAGAGTGTTCCCTACGCGTCGAGTTATTAAGGATGGTTCAGAATATTTTGGGCCTTACACTAGTATGAAAACTGTAAAAACTTTACTAGGTTTAATTAAAGGGTTGTACCAGTTAAGAACTTGTAATTACGATTTGTCTGAGGCAAAAATTGAAGCTGGAAAATATAAGGTCTGTTTAGAATATCATCTAGGCAATTGTAAAGGAGCATGTGAAGGTAAGGAGACAGAAGAAGAGTATCATTCTAACATAAAAGCGATTAGAGAAATACTTAAAGGAAATTTTAAAGATTCCTTGCAACAATTCAGAGTTCAAATGAAACAGTATGCAGAAGCCATGCAGTTTGAAGATGCTCAGAAAATTAAAGAAAAGTTAGACATTTTAGAAAATTACCAAGCCAAATCGACTATTGTAAATCCGAGAATAAGCAATGTAGATGTCTTTTCTATTGTAAGTGACGAAACCTATGCTTATATCAATTTTTTGCAGTTAAGTTATGGTTCAATTATTAGATCTCATACTCTAGAAATAAAGAAAAAACTACAGGAAACCGATAAAGATCTTCTCGAGATAGCAATTACAGAAATACGGCAACGGTTCAATTCAAATTCAAAAGAAATTTTTGTTCCTTTTAAAGTCGATTTAGGTAAAGAGATTAAAGTTTCAGTCCCTAAGCTTGGTGATAAAAAGAGCCTTGTAGACTTATCGCAGCGTAATGCCAAGTATTACAGAATGGACAAATTGAAACAAATTAAAATCGTAGATCCAGATAGGCATGCCAACAGAATAATGGCGCAAATGAAAGCAGATTTAAGACTATCTGAAGAACCAAGACACATTGAATGTTTTGATAACTCTAATATACAAGGAACAAATCCAGTGGCTGCATGTGTAGTATTTAAAAATGGTAAGCCAAGCAAAAAAGACTATCGTCATTTTAATATTAAAACCGTAGAAGGCCCAGACGATTTTGCATCCATGGAAGAGGTGGTGTATAGACGTTACAAGCGTTTGTTAGAAGAAGATAAACCATTACCTCAACTCATAGTCATAGATGGAGGTAAGGGGCAATTATCATCAGCTTTAAAAAGCCTAGATATTTTAGGATTAAGAGGGAAGATAGCTATAATCGGAATTGCAAAACGTTTAGAAGAATTATT
>JASBSA010000073.1 GCA_030149175.1 Winogradskyella sp.
ATAGAACAAATTATGGTTGTGGGTGAAGGTGAAAAAATGCCAGGAGCTATCATTCAACCTAACTTTGATTTTATCAGAGATTGGATTGATCATAAAAATCTTAAAATTGGTAAATCTGAAAAAGAAATTGCTACTTCTGAAATTGTAATAAATCGTATTCAAAAAGAAGTAGACAAGTACAATAAAAACTTCGGAAAGTGGGAACAAATAAAACGTTTTGAGTTAACTCCTGAAACTTGGAGCATAGATGATGGCCACCTTACTCCTACTATGAAAATGAAGCGCAGTATTATAAGAGAAAAATACGATGCTTTATATGAAAAAATCTATAGACCTTAATATATAGTCTTTTATTAGTTAAAGATCCAAAATACTATGCATGCATAATTTTTAATAATTTATTATGCATGCATAGTATTTTTTATTATATTTGGAACTAACTAATTTAAAATGAAGGACAAAACAATAGATTATGTACTGAGAACCACATGGTTAGCAGTCAATAAAATGTATAACGAAGAAGCCTTAAAGTTTGATACAACTATGGCTACAGGTTTTGCATTACTTAGCATCGATCCAGAAAAAGGTACACCTTCTACTTCACTGGGTCCAAAAATGGGTATGGAAGCGACGAGTCTATCACGCACTCTCAAAACCATGGAAGAAAAAGGATTAATAGAACGTAAACCTAATCCAGAAGATGGTCGTGGAGTTCTTATTCACTTAACAGAATTTGGAAGAGAAAAAAGAGCCTACTCAAGAGAACGTGTATTAACCTTCAACGAAACTATTAAGTCTAATATAAGCCCTGAAAAAATTGAGCATTTCTATGAAGTTGCAGAGCTTATCAATAATATGATTTCTAATAAAAAAATATACAATCAAAAAGAACACACATTAAAACAATGAGCAAACGAAGAATAAAGAAAATTGCCATCATTGGTTCTGGTATTATGGGAAGTGGTATTGCTTGCCATTTTGCTAATATTGGTGTAGATGTCTTATTACTAGACATCCTTCCAAGAGAACTTAATGATATAGAAAAAGCTAAAGGCCTTACTTTAGAAGATAAAGTTGTCCGCAATCGCTTGGTTAATGATGCACTTATGGCTTCAATAAAATCCAAGCCAGCACCTCTCTATCATCCTTCATTTAAAAATCGCATCACTACAGGTAACTTAGAAGATGATATCGCTAAAGTTGCAGATGTAGATTGGATTATGGAGGTTGTAGTTGAGCGTTTAGACATTAAAAAACAAGTTTTTGAAAAGCTTGAAAAACACAGAACACCTGGTACTTTAATAACTTCAAATACTTCAGGTATACCAATTAAATTTATGAGCGAAGGCCGAAGTGAAGATTTTCAAAAACACTTCTGCGGAACACACTTTTTTAATCCGGCACGTTACTTAAAGTTATTTGAAATTATTCCTGGTCCTAAGACAGATGCTTCTGTTCTAGAATTTTTAAATGGCTACGGAGAACAATTTTTAGGTAAGACATCTGTAGTAGCTAAAGATACACCTGCTTTTATTGGAAATAGAATAGGAATCTTCAGTATTATGAGTCTTTTCCACACTGTAAA
>JASBSA010000039.1 GCA_030149175.1 Winogradskyella sp.
AAGGTGGTTATAGCGACGGGGCTCACCTCTTACCATTCCGAACAGAGAAGTTAAGCCCGTTTGCGCCGATGGTACTACGTCCGTGGAAGAGTAGGTCGCCGCCTTTTTTGAAGACCCTTGTCATTAGACAAGGGTCTTTTGTTTTTTATTACTCTTATTTTTTTATATTCATAAGCTATATTATACACTAATGGATATTAATTTTGAACTTGAATTAGCTTGGGATTTTGTTAATAACACTAACAGAAATATTTTCTTAACTGGAAAAGCAGGAACAGGTAAAACAACCTTTCTTCATAAATTAAGAAAAGAGTCCTCAAAAAGAATGGTTGTTGTTGCACCCACGGGTGTCTCAGCTATTAATGCTAAAGGGGTTACAATTCATTCATTTTTTCAATTGCCTTTTGGACCTATCTTACCAGATTCAAATTTAAATTCATCTTCAGGTTTTAAAAGAAAATTCAGCAAAACTAAAATTGATATCATTAAATCATTAGACTTATTAGTCGTTGATGAAATTAGTATGGTTAGAGCCGATTTATTGGATGGTGTAGACAATACACTTCGTAGATATAAAAACAGACATAAAGTGTTTGGTGGTGTTCAGGTGTTGATGATAGGCGATCTTCAACAGTTATCACCTGTAATTAAAAATAACGAATGGGAATTGTTAAAGAACTATTATAAAAATGTGTTCTTTTTTTGTAGTAATAGTTATAAGCAATGTAATGCGCTAACTATAGAGCTTAAGCAGGTATACAGACAGGATAATCCATTATTTATCAGTATTTTAAATGAGATTAGGAACAATAGATTGAGTAATTATTCTGCTGAGTATTTGAATAAATGTTATCAACCTAATTTTATTCCAAAAGAAGACGAAGGTTTTGTTTCACTTACAACTCATAATTTTAAAGCAAGAAGTATTAATCTTAAGGCTTTAGAAAACTTGAAAGGAGAAGAAAAGGTATATAGAGCAAAAATTGAGGGTAAATATCCAGAACATTCATTTCCTAATAAAGAAGAACTAAAATTAAAGGTTGGAGCTCAAGTGATGTTTATAAAAAACGATAGTTCAACTGAAAAGCGTTATTATAATGGTAAAATTGGAAAAATAATATTATTAGATAAGGATGAAGTTGTAGTACATTGTCCAGAAGATGAATATAATATTGTGACGACATATGAGACATGGGAAAATATAAAATATAACATAGATGACAACACTAAATCCATAAAGGAAGAAAAGATCGGTAGTTATTCCCAAATTCCATTGCGACTGGCTTGGTCAATAACCATACATAAAAGTCAAGGCTTAACGTTTGAGAAGGCTATTATAGATGCAGAGGATGCTTTTGCACACGGCCAAACTTACGTGGCACTAAGCCGTTGTAAATCTTTAGAAGGGTTAATTCTTAAGAGTAAAATATCAGCAAATCAAATTATTAGCGATTCCAACATCTTGTCTTTTAACGAAGAAAGTGAAGCAAATCAGCCCAACCAAACAATTCTTCTAGAGTCTCAACAATCTTATCAATTAGAATTAATTTCTGAAATTTTTAATTTTTATGACTTTCTATTTCCTATTAATAGAATACTAGATATTTATTATAAAAATAAAAATAGCATTGAAGGACAAATAGAAGTTCCGTTGGTTGCTATTAAGAACACAGTAGCAAAACTCCTTAAGGTTAGTAACAGTTTCAATAATCAATTAAATGCATTAGTTAATAAAGCTGAACTTCTAGAAGAATCTAATCAAATTCAAGAGCGTTTTAAAAAAGGAGTTGCGTATTTTATAGAAACTACAAAAGCCAATATTCAAAAACAGTTACAATCATTAAGTTTCTCAACAGACAATAAAGCTTTAGAGAAGGATATTACCAAACAGTTACATACACTTGAAGAATTATTAGCAACCAAGCTTTTGTATTTTGAAGGTTTGAAAAACGGATTTAACACTACATTATTTTTAAAGCTTAGATCTGATGCTGTTTTCTTAACAAAGCTACAGCCCAAAAAACAACGTAAAACTGTTATTGACGGCACACAAAATGTAAAGTTATTTGAGCTACTTAAAGCATTACGTCATAATATAGCTTTACGAGAAGATGTTGCCCACTATCAGGTTTTTACTCAGAAGTCTTTGTACGCTATGTGCGAATTATTACCTACAACATCACAAGAACTCAAAGCTGTTCATGGTATGGGAAAAACACGTGTAAAAAAGTATGGTGCTGAAATTATAGAAGTCATTACAGAATATATAAACGATAATGACATAGAAGTTACAAACACAATATCTGTAGAACATCAAAACCTTAAACGTAAAAAGGGTGACACTAAAAAGGAATCTCTAAAACTATTCAAGCAAGGTAAAACTATTGAAGAAATTGCAAATCTTCGAGAGTTAAACAAGAATACCATTTTTGGTCATTTGGCAAGTTTTGTATCATCAGGAAAAGTCAAAGTGACAGATTTAATGACTGACAATCATTATTTAGAGTTGAAATCTCAAATACCTAAGCTAAGCTTCGAAAACTTATCGGATTTAAAGCATCAACTTGATGATAAATTTTCATATGCAGAAATACGTTTGGTGTTAAACGAATTATCCGAAAACTAAAAAAGGCTTCATTTAATTTTGAAGCCTTTTTTCTTTTATTTGAATTAAAACCTATTAATCTCTCAGGATTCCTCTAGAAATTACGATTTTCTGAATTTCAGATGTGCCTTCATAGATTTGGGTAATTTTTGCATCGCGCATTAAACGCTCTACATGATATTCTTTTACAAAACCATTTCCACCATGTATTTGTACAGCTTCAACAGTTTGTTCCATTGCAACTTTACTAGCGTATAATTTTGCCATAGCGCTAGACATGTCGTAATTATTACCTTGGTCTTTATCCCATGCCGCTTTCATCACCAACATACGTGCAGCTTCAATTTCTGTATACATATCTGCAAGTTTAAAAGCAATTGCTTGATGGTTGCAAATTTCGGTACCAAAAGCTTTACGTTCTTTACTGTATTTTAAAGCAAGCTCATAAGCACCAGAAGCAATACCTAAAGCTTGTGCAGCAATACCAATACGCCCTCCAGAAAGTGTTTTCATGGCAAATTTAAAACCAAAACCGTCTTCACCAATTCTATTCTCTTTTGGTACTTTAACATCGTTAAATTGTAACGTATGGGTGTCACTACCTCTAATACCCAGCTTGTCTTCTTTAGGTCCAATATCAAAGCCAGGTGTTCCTTTTTCAACAATAAAAGCATTTATGCCTTTATGTCCTTTTTCTCTATCGGTTTGAGCTACAACTAAGTACACGTCAGAACGCCCACCATTAGTAATCCAGTTTTTTGTACCATTAATAACGTAATGGTCGCCCATGTCTATTGCTGTCGTTTTTTGTGAGGTAGCATCACTACCAGCCTCTGGTTCACTTAAGCAGAACGCACCTATCTGTTCGCCAGTGGCTAATTTTGTGAGATATTTTTGTTTTTGCTCTTCGGTACCAAAAGCTTCAAGACCGTAACAAACCAATGAATTGTTAACTGAAACCATCACAGAAGCTGAAGCATCTATTTTAGATAATTCTTCCATAATAAGTACATAAGAAATAGCGTCCATGCCACTTCCACCATATTTTGGATCTACCATGATACCCATAAATCCTAATTCTCCCATTTTTCGAACCAACTCGTCCGGAAACGTTTGTGTATTATCGCGCTCTATAACACCAGGAAGTAATTCTGTTTGGGCAAAATCTCTGGCGGCATCACGAATCATTAAATGTTCTTCAGTTAAGCTAAAATCCATAAAGTAAATTAATTATTGATTTGTTAAAAAATTCACGCAAAGATAACTCTTTCTTGCTGTTTTTTCAATAAGTAATATTATTTTTACTAATATGATAAAAGTTGAATACAATGTAGTGGCAGTAATGTCTGGTACATCTTTAGATGGAATTGATATCATTTATGTAACGTTTAGTCGTAGCCGTAATTGGAATTTTAAAATTCATCATGCTAAGACTATAAAATATTCAGCTAAATGGAAGGCGTTATTAGCCAATCTTGTAAATAAATCATTAGGGGAATTAAAAGCGTTAGATATTGCTTACTCTAAGTATTTAGCTTCAGAAATTCTAAGCTTTATAAATAAGTTCAATATCCGAGGCATAGATTTTGTATCTTCCCATGGTCATACAGCACTTCATCAACCTGAAAAGGGACTCACTTATCAAATAGGAAACCATCAAGTTTTTGCAGAAGTTTTGCAGCAAAAGATTATATGCGATTTTAGAGTGCAGGATGTAGAATATGGTGGACAAGGTGCACCACTGGTGCCTGTAGGAGATATGTTGCTTTTCCATAATTATGAGTACTGTCTTAATTTAGGTGGATTTGCAAACGTGTCCTTTGAAAAAAATAATGAACGGGTTGCTTTTGATATTTGTCCGGTAAATATTGTACTCAATCATTATGTTTCAAAACTAAATTTAGAATATGATAATAGAGGCAAAATAGCCTCAACAGGAAAGGTAAATAATGATTTGCTGGCTGAATTAAATCAACTTGAGTTTTACAACCAACTCCCACCAAAATCTTTAGGGCTAGAATGGGTAAAAAGTTTAGTGTTTCCTTTGATTGACCGTTATAATCTTAGTGTTGAAGGTATTTTAAGAACATTTATAGAGCATATTGCGATTCAGATTTCTAAAGTTTTAGAAAATCAGTCTTCTAAAATATTGATAACTGGAGGTGGTGTATATAATGATTTTCTAATTCAGAGACTTAAAGAAAAAACGGCATCAAATATTGTTGTTCCAGATAATGAAATTGTAGAATTTAAAGAAGCCTTAGTTTTTGGTTTATTAGGCGTTTTAAAGGAAAGAAATGAAATTAATTGTCTTAAAAGTGTAACAGGAGCGACAAGAGATCATTCTTCAGGTAAAATTTTATTTCCAAATGCTTAAAATTAATATTTAATTCACTTTTTAGGCATTTGAGTTTTTTATATTTGTTATCACTAACTAATTCATGCAAATTGATAAAGAAATTACTTCACAAGTACGAAAATAAATCCCCAGAAATAGTATTTCATTGGAATGATCCCGAGACAGATGCCGAAGGATGGACAGTAATTAACTCACTAAGAGGAGGTGCCGCAGGTGGAGGGACAAGAATGCGCAAAGGCCTAGATATGAACGAAGTACTTTCGTTAGCAAAAACAATGGAAGTAAAGTTTACCGTATCTGGTCCAGCCATAGGTGGTGCAAAATCTGGGATTAATTTTGATCCACACGACCCAAGAAAAAAAGGAGTCTTAGAGCGTTGGTATGCTGCAGTATCACCATTGCTTAAAAGCTACTACGGAACTGGAGGAGATCTTAATGTTGATGAAATACACGAAGTGATTCCAATTACTGAAGAAAGTGGTGTATGGCATCCTCAAGAGGGTGTTTTTGAAGGCCATTTTAAACCAACACAGGCTGATAAGATTAATAGAATAGGTCAGTTAAGACAAGGTGTTATTAAGGTGATTGAAAATCCAGAATTTTCACCAGATGTATCCAGAAAATATACCGTAGCAGATATGATTACAGGTTACGGTGTTGCAGTAGCGGCAAAGCATTTTTATGATATAAATGAAGACTCTATCAAAGGTAAGCGTGTCATCGTTCAAGGGTTTGGTAATGTTGGTGCAGCGGCAGCGTTTTATTTTGCTCAAATGGGCGCAAGAGTTGTTGGTATTATTGATATTGTAGGTGGTTTGATAAATGAAGAAGGATTCACCTTTAAAGAGATTACAGACTTATATCTCAATAAAAATGGAAATACCCTTGTGGCTGAAAATCTTATACCGTTTGATGAAATAAATAAAAAAATATGGTCTTTAAAGACTGAAGTTTTCGCACCATGTGCGGCATCTAGATTAGTAACAAAAGAACAAATCGACCAGATGATAGAGACTGGTTTAGAAGTTATTACTTGTGGTGCAAATGTACCTTTCGCAGATAAAGAAATATTCTTTGGGCCAATTATGGAGCACACTGACCAAAAGGTAAGTTTAATTCCAGATTTTATTTCCAATTGTGGTATGGCAAGAGTATTTGCATATTTCATGGAACGTAAAGTGCTAATGACGGATGAGGCCATTTTTAATGATACTTCAGAAGTTATAAAAAAGGCACTTAAAGAAGTTAAAGATAGCAACCCTGCAAATGTTGGTATAAGTGAAACTGCATTTGAAATTGCATTAAGACAGTTAATATAAAATATCCCTTAATATGGAAACCGTAATAATTCTCGTATTTGTATTTGGTTATTTGGCCATTACATTAGAGCATAATATCAAAATTGATAAACTCATCCCAGCCTTAGTGATGATGGCCATAAGTTGGGCATTGATCTCATTGGGTATAGATGATTTTACACAATGGTTCGATTCTGCTAAGCATAATTTAATGGAAAATTTTGGACTTCTAAACCATGAAGAAAAAATGCATCTTATGGAAGAGACGCTGCTACATCATTTAGGGAAGACTGCCGAAATTTTAGTGTTTCTCTTAGGAGCAATGACCATAGTAGAGATTATAGATTATTTTGACGGGTTCTCTACCATAAAAGCAGCAGTTAACTTCAATAGTAGAAAAAAATTGCTCTGGATGTTTTCAATCTTAGCGTTCATTTTATCAGCTATAATTGATAACCTTACCGCGACCATTGTTTTAATTTCAATCTTACAAAAAATAGTAAAAGATAGAGACGTAAGGATTTGGTTTGCTGGTTTAATTATCATTGCTGCTAATGCTGGTGGAGCATGGTCACCAATTGGTGATGTTACCACTACTATGCTTTGGATTGGAGATAAAGTATCTACAGGAAAATTATTCTCGTATTTGTTTATTCCTTCGGTATTATGCATGGCAGTGCCAACCTTTATCGCGTCTTTACTTCCTGCATTCAAAGGGACAGTAGAATTACAAGAAGCTGATGATAAGCCAAAGAGCAAGTTCAGTTCTACCATGCTGTTTTTAGGATTGGGAGCCATAATTTTTGTTCCGATTTTCAAGGTAATTACCCACCTACCTCCTTATGTAGGTATGATGTTGTCACTTGGTGTAGTTGCAATTTTTGCTGAAGTATATAGTAATTCAAAATTTGCACTTTCAGCAACAGCACACGGTGAGCACGAGGAGCATGCAAGTCACAGCCCTGTACATTATTCATTATCTAAAATAGAATTACCAAGTATATTATTCTTTTTAGGAATTTTAATGGCAGTAGCTGCATTAGAGTCTTTAGGTATTTTATTCGGTTTTGCAGATTCATTACAAACATCTATGCCAATGATGGGAACAGAACTGCATGGTGAAGGAGTATCGGATTTAGTGGTGTTACTACTTGGTGTTGGTTCTGCAGTAATTGATAATGTACCTTTAGTTGCTGCGAGTTTGGGTATGTTTTCTGAGCCTATGGATAACGAATTATGGCACTTTATAGCTTATTCTGCAGGAACAGGCGGGAGTATGTTAATCATTGGTTCTGCAGCAGGTGTAGTAGCGATGGGTATGGAAAAAATTGACTTTTTCTGGTACTTAAAGAAAATCTCTTGGTTAGCTCTTGTTGGATTTTTAGCAGGTGCAGTTGCATTTATGGCTACCAGAGCTATTTTCTAACATACTTAAGTTAAAAACTTAGCGTTATTATAAACAACAACTTATATAACTAAAAACGTATTATATGATATTACTAAGTAATATTCAAGATGGAGCTGAAGTGTTAGCAGAAGGGGAGCAAGTTGAGAAAACGCTTTCTATCATTGAGCTAATTACAAGTGGTGGCACTTCAGGAATGGTTATTATTCTTATATTGTTCTTGCTCCTTATCGTTGCAACATACATTTATTTCGAAAGAATTTTTGCCATTAAAGCGGCTTCTAAAGTTGATGCCAACTTTATGAATCAAATTAAAGATCATGTTAGTAATGGTAAAGTTGAATCTGCACAGATGCTTTGTGCACAACAAAACTCACCCGTATCTAGACTTATTGCAAAAGGCATTACTCGTATCGGTAAGCCATTAGAAGATATTAATACTGCAATTGAAAATGCTGGACGATTAGAAATTTATAGCTTAGAAAAGAATGTAAGTGTACTTGCAACAATCTCTGGCGTAGCACCAATGATAGGGTTTTTAGGAACTGTTGTTGGTATGATTCTTTCCATTTTTGAACTAGCCAACGCTGGCGGGACAATACAAATGGATGTTTTGGCTAGTGGCCTTTACACGGCAATGACAACAACTGTAGGTGGACTTATAGTCGGTATTATAGCATATGTAGCCTATAACCACATTGTAGTAAAAACCAATAAGGTAGTGTACCAAATGGAAGCAAATTCCGTAGAATTTTTAGACCACTTAAATGAACCTATCTAATTTATGAATATTAGAGGACGAAATAAAGTAACACCAGAATTCAATATGGCATCAATGACCGATATTGTATTCTTGTTGTTGATCTTTTTTATGATAGCTTCAACATTGGTCACCACTAATGCTATCGATATTATTTTACCAAAAGCCAGTGGTAAAACCGAAAATAAAAAGTCTACTGCTGTAAGTATCAAAAAAGATTTAACCTATTACATAGATCAGAAGCGTGTTGGTGAAAGTGTTTTAGAAAACGAATTGATAAAAGCGCTTTCAGCCAAAGAACAGCCAACAATTGTTTTGCGTGCCGAGAAATCTGTACCAGTAGAAAATGTTGTTAAGGTTATGGATATAGCCAATAGAAATAAATTTAAAGTGATTTTGGCAGTGCAGCCAAATTAAAACGTAAAACGGCATCGTTTTTGAAATTAAGCTTTTAAAGTGTTTAAATTGAAGTGAAATATTTAGAGACCATACATCAACGTAATGCTGCAAGAATAACAGTGCTTATTGCACTCTTGTTATTTTTGTTATTGTTTTTTGTTGGTCCTCAATATTTAGATCCACCAGAAGAATATGGTGTTGCGGTAAATTTTGGAACAACCGATTTTGGAAGTGGAAATAAATCTTTGGCACAACCGAAAGAAGCGGTAGAAGAAAAAATTGTCGAAGAAACCAAACCTGAACCTTCAGTCTCAGAACCAACTGAAGCTACTCAACGAACAGAAGATGTTTTAACGCAAGAGAATGCAGAAGCCTTAGCTATTAAGAAGCAAAAGGAAGCAGAGGCAAAAGCAAAAGCTGAAGCAGATCGTATTGCACGTGAAAAGCGTGAAGCTGAAGAACGCAAAAAACGTGAAGAAGCGGAGAAAGTAAAAAATCTTGATAATCTTATTGGAGGTGTAAAAAACTCAAAAGGTAATGACGATGGTGGAGAAGGTGATGATAATGTAGGCGGAAACAAAGGACAATTAGATGGCGACCCTTATGCACCAAGTTATTTTGGTGGCTCTGGACCTGGAAAAGGAGGAGTCGGTTATGGTCTTGGAGGAAGGGGAAAACCTTCTCGGGAGATATATAAACAAGACTGTAATGAGTATGGCTTGGTAGTTGTTAGGATTGAAGTTAACCGACAAGGTAAAGTTGTTAAAGCAACGCCTGGTATTAGAGGAACAACAAATACTGCACCTTGCTTGTTAGAACCTGCTAAAAAAATTGCTTTATCTCATAAGTGGCCAGCAGATTCCAATGCGCCTACGACTCAAATAGGATTTGTAAGTATTAATTTTGATATTGGTCAGTAATCAATGAATTATAATGATACAGTTAATTGGATGTTTCAACAACTGCCAATGTATCAAAACAAGGGTAAATCTGCATTAAAAAAAGATTTGTCTAATACCCATAAATTTTCTGAGCACTTAGGGTTTCCTGAAAAGCAATTCAAGTCTATTCACGTTGGCGGCACCAACGGAAAGGGCTCTACCAGCCATATGTTGGCATCCATACTTCAGGAGGCCGGTTATAAGGTTGGGCTCTACACTTCGCCACATTTAAAAGATTTTAGAGAACGAATACGTATTAATGGCAAAATGGTTAGCAAACAATTTGTCATTGGTTTTATAAAACGAAATAAGACTTTCTTAACAGTAAATAAGTTGTCTTTTTTTGAAATGACGGTTGGTTTGGCATTCGATTATTTTGCAAAACAAAATGTTGATATAGCTGTTATAGAAGTAGGTTTAGGTGGTCGTTTAGACTCAACCAACATAATCACTCCAGAACTTTCTGTTATAACTAATATTGGTTTTGATCACATGCAGTTTTTAGGTGATACGCTAGAAAAAATTGCTGCTGAAAAAGCAGGAATAATCAAACAAAATATTCCGGTTGTTATTGGTGAAACACAACAAGAAACCCAAGTTGTTTTTAAAGTAAAAGCTGAGACAACAAATTCTGAAATATGCTTTGCAGACGAATTAGTTGAAGAAGTTTTTGAAAGTGACTTAAAAGGATCCTATCAAAAACATAATATAAAAACGGTTATTCAGTCTGTTTCCGTTTTAAGGCAATTAGGATATAATATATCAATCCCAAACCTAAAAAAGGGATTACTAAACGTCGTGGCTAATACAGGTTTATTAGGGCGTTGGCAAGTTTTACAAAAGCATCCGCTGATTGTTTGCGATACGGCACATAATAAGGAAGGCTTAAGTTATACAATGACACAATTACAAGCTGAATCGTATGGTAGTTTGCACATCGTTTTTGGAGTTGTAAGCGATAAAGATTTAAATACCATTATACCAATATTACCAAAAAATGCCACTTATTATTTTTGTAAACCCAATGTACAACGTGGATTGGATGCTGCAGTTTTAAAAGCTGTTTTCAATTCAAATAATCTTCGAGGTGATTACTATTCTAGTGTAAAAGAAGCATTTAGTTGTGCTAAATCTATAGCAACTAAAGACGATTTAATTTATATAGGAGGGAGCACTTTTGTCGTAGCAGAAATAATTTAATTTTTTTGAAAAAAATCTTTTGAGATTTTAAAAACTAGTCTATATTTGCAGTCCTAATAATTAGGGCGCGTAGCTCAGTTGGTTCAGAGCACTTGGTTTACACCCAAGGGGTCAGGGGTTCGAATCCCTTCGCGCCCACAGAAGTTCACAGAAATGTGAACTTTTTTGTTTATAGAGGGTCATTAACTCAGTTGGTTTAGAGTGTTACCTTGACAGGGTAGAAGTCACTGGTTCGAATCCAGTATGACCCACTGTAATAAGGAAAATCCAAACATAGGTTTGGATTTTTTATTTTAAAATGAAGTTAAAATACGCTCTAAAGCCATTCCTCTAGATCCTTTAATTAAAACAGTACTGTTTTGAATATCTAGATGCTCTAAAAGAGGTTTTAAATCTTCAAAACGTCTAAATTTTTGGGTCGTTTCTTTTGTAGTGCTTTTGTAAAAGTTTTCACCTACGAGAATTATGTTTTTTTCAAAATTATCTTCTGCAAAATTAACTATTGCTTGATGCTCTTTCTCAGCGTCTTTACCAAGTTCAAACATATCTCCAAGGAAAAGATACTTATGTTCAGCGTTAAGCTGCTTAAGATTTTTAAGAGCTGCCAACATACTTGTTGGGTTGGCATTATAGGCGTCTAAAATTATTTTTGTGGACCCTTTTTTTATAATTTCAGAACGATTGTTGTTAGGGTGATAGTTTTCAATAGCGTCCTTAATAGCTTCAGTACTTACTTCAAAATAGTTGCCGATTGCTACAGCAACGGCTATATTGCTATAATTGTAATCTCCGATAAGCTGACTTCTAATTTCAGTGCTATCATAGCTTAAATTCACAAACGGGTCGGCACTTTTAAACGCAATAATGCAATCATTGTAATCATTTTTTCCAAATCTTACGATGTTGTCATAGCTTCCAATTTGTTTAACTTGTTTAGAATCATCAGTATTTATAAATGCGGTTTTTTTGTTTGATTTTATAAAATCATATAACTCAGATTTTCCTTTAATAACACCTTCAACACCACCAAAACCTTCTAAGTGGGCTTTTCCGAAATTTGTAATTAAGCCAAAATCAGGAAGTGCTATAGAGCATAAAAACCCAATTTCTTTTTGGTGGTTGGCACCCATTTCAACAATACCAAAATCTAGGTCTTTAGTAAAAGACAACAAAGTAAGTGGAACACCTATATGATTGTTAAGGTTTCCTTGGGTAGCACTAACCTTGTATGTACTTGTAAGCACTGCTTTAATAAGTTCTTTTGTGGTTGTTTTACCGTTACTGCCTGTTAAGGATAGTATTGGCACATTAATGACTTTGCGATGGTAAGTAGCTAAATTCTGAAGTGTCTTCAATACATCATCTACTAATAAGCACTTATTACTTATAACAGCATGTTCATCATCTACTACGCAATATTTTGCACCATTTTTAAATGCTTGTTTAACAAAGGTATTGCCATCAAAATTATCACCTTTTAAGGCAAAGTACATATCGTCTTTACTGATTTTCCTTGTATCGGTAGAGACGGAAGCACAGGCTTCAAATTTTTTATAGATAGATGTTATTTCCATAAGCCTAAAAATAAAAAAGTCCTGATAAATTTATCAGGACTTTTTCAATATTATTTAATGATCTATTTTAGTTACGTCTCTTCTGAGATTTAACAGATTTTGAACCTACTCTTGAAACCGCACATCTAAACCCAATATAGTCTGTGGCCATATCTTGTGGGAAGTAGCGACGTTGTGCAGGGTCTATCCAGTACGCTCTATCTCTCCAAGAACCACCTTTATAAACTCTTACTTCGTCATTAATTAAAGAGGTTCTATTGTTAGATTTATCATATTCTCTAACCAACTTACCTCCCGAAGAATCTACCGAAACTGTATGCTTAGGAGAATTGTACATTTTTCCTGTGGCATCTATTCTATCGTCACCTTCATCAAAACTCTCTCTGTAGTAACGAGAAGAGCGTTTGTCACCATCTCTAAAGTTTCTGTTGTCACTCTTATCGAACTGGGTTCTTAAGTAAGTGTCTTCATCATCAACTGGTACTTTTGCAATTTCACCAGGAAGGTTACGAGCTATGATTTTACCATTACTTAAAGTATCATAAACTATTTCATCTACAGTAACAATTTTTACGGTACCATCTTCATTTAAAGCATTTTTGGTATAAACATTACCTCTATAATAGTTGAAATCGTTAAACTCATCATCTACAATAGGACGATAAACATCAGCAACCCATTCAGCTACGTTACCAGCCATATCATAAAGACCGTAATCGTTTGGTTGGTAAGATTTAACCTCGGCAGTAATATCAGCACCATCATCAGACCATCCTGCAATTCCACCATAGTCACCTTTACCTTGCTTAAAGTTAGCTAATTGATCTCCACGGTTTACACGCTTACCAGATCTTGTATACTGACCATCCCATGGATATTTCTTACGACCTCTATAAACATTATAGCTTCTTAATTCGCTCATCCCTAAAGCAGCATATTCCCACTCAGCTTCAGTTGGTAGTCTGTATTTAACAGGAATTAACCCGGTTTCTCTGTTAGCATAAACATTAATTGGATTTCCGTCAGCATCAGTTTGTTGTCTTCTTCTTCCACCTTCTAATACATCAGAATTGCCACCATATGTTTCTGTTGGTGCATTAATGTAGGTATCAACATCAAAAGTGCTTTCTGCATTTAAGTCGGTATATTGCGCATCTTGTTTTATATAGCCAGCTTCTTGTAAAGACATTTCAGCGACACGGTTAGATCTCCAATTTGCATATTCAACAGCTTGAATCCAACTTACTCCTACAACAGGGTAATTTGCATAACCTGGATGGCGCAAATAATTTTCTGTCATCATCTCATTGTAACCTAAACGATTTCTCCAAACTAATGTATCTGGTAGCGCTCCTTTATAAATAAGCGCGTAATTTGGATCATCTGGTGGATATACACTTTTTAAATAGTGTAGGTAGTATAGATAATTTACATTAGTTACCTCCGCTTCATCCATGTAAAAAGACTGAATATGCTGTTGGGTTGGTGTGTTGTTCCAATCGTGCATTGGGTCATCTTGTACTTTACCCATTGTAAAAGTTCCACCTTCTATAAAAGCTGTACCAGGAGGTGTTTCTTGTTCTTTAAAACTTGTGTTATACTGAAAACCACCATTTTGGTCGTTTATTCTCCATCCAGTAGCACTGTCTATATTGCCCGAGTTGGAAGAACGTTTACAGCTAACAATACTAGCGCAAAGCGTTAGTGCAATTAAAAATTTTAGGTTTGAGACATTTTTCATATCCATATGTTTAAGTAAGCTCGTTGAAATTTTAGTTCCGCAATATAACAATTAAAGGTAAACCAACAACTTTTTTTAACTCGAAAATTCAAAAAAATATGCATTTCATCCTTTTTTTTGAACACAATAACGGATTTTTAGTTGATTTATCATGGTATTTTGCTCTTTAATAACGACTACTAAAATAAATTATTGTTGTATTTTTGAAATAAAAATTGAACCACTATAATAAGCCTACATTCTAGCCGTTATTCTACTGTATTTAATGTAATATCAGGTTAGTGATATTTGTTTATTTAAAGAATAGGCTTTTAAACCATAAAAATTAAATGAAAAATTGCTCTGTTTTTATTTCTATACTAATCGGTTTCTTCACTTTTGGGCAGCAAAAGCAGTTTAATATCGAATGGAATGGTAATAAGGTGTTAGAAACTTCCTATGGAAAGATAACTGTTCCAGGATTCAACGAAAAGCACTTTAGCTATGATGATAAAAATGGTTTGTTATTCGTTTCTCAATGGGATAGTTCTGAAGGTTATGTAGATGAAAACTCAGTAACCTTATCTAATGTTACGTACGAAACTATCAGCCAAACTAGCTTAGGAAACCTAAGAGCCAATCTAATTCCAAAATCTCTTAAGTATAACTTTTACAACACTAACGCCAGAGACAAGCGCAGTTATTATTTTGAAATAAGTCCTATTATTAATGACAGAGGTGTTTATAAAAAGATTAAATCCTTTACCATAAACTATAATGCTAGGGTAAATAGGTCTCAGTCCATAGCAAAATCTGACATCACAAATTCAGTACTAAGTTCTGGAGATTGGTATAAGTTTTACATAGAAGAGTCGGGTGTTTTTCAGTTAACAAAAGGGTTTTTAAGTAGTTTAGGAATTAATACAAATTCAGTAGATCCACGAACCATTAAAATCTATGGCAATGGTGGAAGAATGTTGCCTTTACTTAATTCAGCTAATTACCCGTTTGATGTTGTTGAGAATGCGGTAAAATTTGTTGGAGAAGAAGACGGTAGTTTTGATAATGGTGATTACATCTTATTTTATGGAGAAGGTCCTAAAACCTACAGCCAAGAAAGTCAGACAAACCTAAATTTATATGCAGACAAAACGTATTACTATGTAAATATAAGTTCTGGTAATGGTAAAAGAATTCAGCAAATGCCAAGTATAGATGCGGCTGCAGATATTCAGATCAATACGTTTCAGGATTATCAGTTTTACGAAGTAGATGAGTATAATTTAGCTAAATTGGGTAGACGATGGTTCGGTGATGACTTTGCTATTGAGAACCAACGTGTTTATGATTTTCAATTTCCAAATTTAGTGACCAGTGAACCTGTTAGATTTGATATAGCAGTAGGTTCGGTTTCAGAAATTGATGGCACAACAATGGGCATTACAATAAATGGGAATTTTGTTTCTAACCTTGGTTTAGGAGTTATTAGCCCAGGATCTGTTTTAGGTACTGCAAATGCTTATGGTGATGATATTAATATTTCATCAGATGCTATAACTGTAACTTTAGATTATAATAATAATGGTAATCCATCCGCTAATGCCTACCTGGATTATATCAATATTGAAGCGACAAGGGACTTAGCTTATGCAGGTGAACAACTAGTCTTTAAAAACAAAGATGTTATTGTCACACCTGGTATTGCGCAGTATAATCTCTCCAACGCATCAGGACTTCAAGAAGTTTGGGACATCACTGATAGATTTAATGTTTCTAATGTTTTAAATCCAGATGCACAAAACAATCTAAGTTTTAAGGCTGTTTCTGGTGAGGAGCGTACGTATTTAGGGTTTTCTATTTCAAACGTTCTACAGCCAAAAAAAGATTCAAGATCTACGCTGGCAAACCAAAATTTAAAAGGTACAATATTTCTAAATAACCAAGGTGCTTTTGAAGATGTGGATTACATTATATTAACACCTGCAGAACTTATGTCTCAAGCAGAACGTTTGGCTCAAATTAACAGAAATCAATATAACCTTAATGTTAAGGTTGTAGATCTTCAAACTATTTATAATGAGTTTAGTACTGGTAGTCAGGACATAGCAGCCTTAAGGAATTTTATAAAATACGTTTACGACAATGCTAGTGTGCCGAGCAATAGGTTAAAATATGTATGTTTATTTGGTGAGGGTTCCTATGATTACAAGGACCGATTGAATAATAACACCAATTTGGTGCCTTCGTGGTATTCTACTTCTAGCTTTAGTCTTACAAACTCTTTTGTTTCAGATGATTTTTATGCCATGCTAGACGATAATGAAGGTGGCATGGGTAGTGGTGATAGAATGGATGTTGCTGTAGGAAGAATTTTAGCAGAGGATATACAACGCGCCAAGGAGATGGTAGATAAAATAGAAGCCTATTATCAACCTGAAGCTTATGGAAATTGGAGAAATAATGTATTGCTTATTTCTGATGATGTCGATGCGCAATGGGAAAGAATTCTGCAAGAAACAACCGATGGCATTGGAGAGGAAATAAAAGCAGAAAATCCTTTTATGAATGTTATAAAAATTCATGCCGATGCTTTTGAACAAGAATCTTCTGCCGCAGGTAATCGTTACCCTAAGGTAAACAAAGCCATTAAAGACGTCATTGAAGTTGGAGCTTTAGTGGTTAATTATTTTGGGCATGGTGGTGAGGATGGTTTAGCAAAGGAGCGTATTTTCGATAAGTTCGACGCTCAGGAAGTTAACAATATCTGTAAGTTTAATTTATTTGTAACAATAACTTGCGAATATACCAAGTTTGATGATCCAAACAGAGATACAGCAGGTGAGTTTACTTTTTGGAATAAAAATGGTGGTGCAATAGGACTTGTTACTTCTACACGGCAAATTTTTGTTACTGTTGGAGTATCTTATAATGAAGTGTTTAATGATTATTTATTTGCTTTTAACAACAATGAATACCCTTCGGTAGCTGAAGTATTAAGAAGAACAAAAATAGACAATAGTATTGCTGGGATTACTCAGAAACGATTAATATTTCTGATAGGCGATCCTGCAATGAAACTGGCATTTCCAAAACCAGATATTAAATTAACTAAAGTTAACGATGTAGATATTACACAGCCTATTGACACGTTAAAGGCTCTAAGTTACACAAAGATGGCTGGTGAAGTTGTAGATATTAACGGTAATCTATTATCAAATTATAATGGTACACTAACGGCTACTATTTTTGATAAACAAATAGATAGACAGACCTTAGCTAATGATGGTGTTACAGATAATAATGGTCCAATAATTTTAGATTTTATCACATTAGGTGAAGTCATTTTTAAAGGTCAAGCAACGGTAGAAAATGGACAGTTTGAGTTCGATTTTGTCGTGCCAAGAGATATTGGTATTCCAGTCGGAAATGGAAAAGTCAGTTTTTATGCTCAAACTAATAATCCTTTATCGGATCAAGCAGGTGCTAATTTTGATATCTTGGTTGGTGGTATAAATGAAAATGCTCCTGAGGATAATATTGGTCCAGTGATTAATTTGTTTATGAATGACGAAAATTTTGTCTCTGGTGGTATTACAAATGAATCTCCCAATTTAATCGCAAAACTGCAGGATGATAATGGTATAAATACGGCAAGCGGAATAGGACATGATATTACAGCCATCATTGATGGTGATGAGACAAATCCTATTGTCCTTAATGATTATTACCAAGCCAATGTAGATGATTATACCAATGGGTCGGTTACCTATCCATTTCGTGATTTAGAACCTGGTCTTCACACGCTAACATTGAAAGCATGGGACACGTATAATAATTCGTCCACTGCCGAGATTCAATTTACAGTATACGATAAGGATGAAGAGTTGGTCATTGACAATGTCCTTAACTACCCAAACCCATTTGTTGATTATACCGAATTTTGGTTTAATCATAACAGTCCCGACCCTTTAGATATATCCGTACAGATATTTACAGTTTCAGGAAAACTAGTAAGAACACTAAATGGTCAAACCAGTGCAGATGAGTTATGTTTTAATGGGTCTTCCTCACTATCGCGAAGCATGGTTTGGGATGGTAGAGACGATTTTGGTGATAAAATTGGAAAAGGAGTCTACATCTATAAACTAAAAGTAAGATCTAGCCGTTTAAATAAACAAGTTGAAAAAATTCAAAAACTTGTCATACTCTAATAATAAATTATATTTGCTAACGATATAGTGCAAGTTTACGAAGGCACTAATAATCTAATTATAGACATGAAGAAATACACAATAACCTTTTTAGCTTTTGCAACAATTTGTTTTTCCTTTGCGCAAGAGACTATAACTTTCCCAGATCAATCTTCTGTAATAACCACTGGAGTTCCGTTTATGCTTATAGCGCCAGATGCAAGATCTGCAGCTATGGGAGATATGGGTGTAGCGACTTCCGTAGATGGTTTTTCTCAACAATGGAATCCTGCAAAATACGTCTTTTCAGAAGCTAAATCAGGTGTCAGTTTAAGTTATACTCCTTACCTAAGTAGGTTGGTGAACGATATTTCAATAAGCTACGCTACCTATTTTAATAGATTAAATGAATTTAGTGCGGTTTCAGCAAGTTTTAAATATTTTAGTTTAGGTGAGATTACTTTAACACAAGGTGAAAACGATCCTGGCATTAACGTAAAACCCAACGAATTTACAGCAGACGTGGCGTACACATTGAGGTTGGCAGACCAGTTTGCTATGGCGGTTGCTGTACGTTATATGAGATCGGACTTAAGGATAGACCAGGTAGATCCAAATGCAGATGCGGCAAGTACTTTTGGTGCAGATATCACAGGGTATTATCAAAGTGAAGAAGAAGCTTATAATGATTTTAATGGTCGTTGGAGAGCAGGTTTCGCCATACAGAACTTAGGGCCAAAGTTTAAGTATGATGATGGAGGTAGAGAAAACTTCCAGCCCACAAACTTAAGGTTAGGTGCTGGATTTGATTTTATTTTTGATGAATATAGTAAACTAGGTGTAACTGCTGAGGTCTCTAAACTTTTAGTGCCAACACCTCCAAAATTTGGTTTTGTTGATACTAACGGAGATGGAGTACAAACAGATGACGATCCTAGCACACCAGATGTTGACGAAAGTGAACCAACAATCATCACTCAAGGACAAGATAATGACGTTAGCTTTTTGAGCGGGATTTTTCAATCCTTCGGTGATGCACCAGGTGGTTTTAGTGAAGAACTTAGGGAGTTCACTTGGGCCTTAGGTGCAGAGTATACCTATCAAGAAAATTTTGCATTTAGAGCAGGTTACTTTAACGAGGCGGAAGATAAAGGAGCTCGTAAGTTTTTTGCCATTGGTGCCGGATTTAAATACACCACAATCAATTTAGATTTATCATATTTGTTTTCAGCGTCTAGAGTGCAGAGTCCTTTAGAAAATACGTTGCGTTTTTCGCTGACATTTAATTTTGGTGATGGAGAGTACAACGAGTATTAAAATTTATAAATAAACAGATTTAAAAAAACTATTGTCTAAAAGCAATAGTTTTTTTGTCTGTAAAAGTTTTGAATATGAAGGAAGTTAAGATAGAAACGATATTAAAGGTTTACAATAGTTTGGGTGAACTTCCAAATGATATTCAACAGTTAATGGAATTCGCTATAAACGCTAGGGAAAATGCTTATGCACCGTATTCAAAATTTAAAGTAGGAGCTGCAATATTATTAGATAATAAGGAGGTTGTCATAGGTAGCAATCAAGAAAATGCATCTTATCCTTCGGGTTTATGTGCAGAGCGTACGGCAATTTATTATGCAGGCGCCAAACATCCAAATGCTAAAATTCTAAAAATGGCCTTAACAGCTTCATCTCAAAACCAGGTAACTGATTTTCCAATCCCGCCATGCGGAGCATGCAGGCAAGCTATTTCAGAATACGAAATAAAGCAAGATCAACCAATAGAGATTTACTTCATGGGAGCCACAGGCAAAGTCGTAAAATCAAACTCTTTGGCAAATTTATTGCCACTTGGTTTCGATAGAAGTTTTCTATAACGTTTTCGTAACAAATTTTACAATTTTCGGTTTTTTGGTTACTAACTAATATGTTATTTTTGTTATTCGGATAAAAAGAACGAATCATAAAATGCAAAAAATCACCAAAGAAGTTTACCTTAAGTGGTACGAGGATATGTTGTTTTGGCGAAAGTTTGAGGATAAACTTGCCGCAGTATATATTCAACAAAAAGTAAGAGGATTTCTTCACTTATATAATGGTCAGGAAGCTGTATTAGCAGGGGCTTTACATGCAATGGATTTAACCAAAGATAAAATGATTACAGCCTATCGTAATCATGTTCAGCCAATAGGTATGGGAGTGGATCCAAAGCGAGTTATGGCAGAGTTGTATGGTAAAGCTACTGGTACATCTCAAGGATTAGGTGGTTCTATGCATATATTTTCTAAGGAACACAGGTTTTATGGAGGTCATGGTATTGTAGGAGGCCAAATTCCACTTGGCGCAGGTATTGCTTTTGGAGATAAGTACCATGGAAGCGATGCCGTAACCTTATGTTGTTTTGGTGATGGTGCTGCAAGACAAGGATCATTGCACGAAACTTTTAACCTTGCTATGCTCTGGAATTTACCAGTGGTATTTGTTTGTGAAAACAATGGTTACGCTATGGGAACTTCTGTAGAGCGTACTGCAAACCATACAGATATTTGGAAATTAGGATTAGGGTACGAAATGCCATCAGGCCCAGTAGATGGTATGAATCCAATAAAAGTGGCAGAAGCTTTTGATGAAGCAATTCAGAGAGCAAGAAAAGGTGGTGGACCGTCGTTCTTAGAGGTTAAGACATACAGATATAGAGGTCATTCAATGTCAGATGCCCAACACTATAGAACTAAAGAAGAAGTTGAAGAGTATAAAAAAATAGATCCTATTACTCAGGTGAAGGATATTATTTTAGAAAAGAAATACGCAACTGAAGAGGAGATAAAAGCAATTGATAAACGTGTTAAGAAACGTGTTTCTGAATGTGAGAAATTTGCAGAAGAATCTCCATACCCAGAAAAGAATGTAATGTATGATGCTGTATATGAACAAGAAGATTACCCATTTATTCAACACAAATTATAAGCTATGGCAGAAGTAATTAACATGCCGCGTTTAAGCGATACAATGGAAGAAGGAACTGTTGCTACTTGGTTAAAAAAAGTTGGCGACAAAATTGAAGAAGGAGATATTTTGGCTGAAATTGAAACTGATAAAGCAACAATGGAGTTTGAGTCTTTTAATGAAGGCACATTACTTCATATCGGTATTCAAGAAGGTGAAACTGCTAAAGTAGATTCGCTTTTAGCTATCATTGGGGAAGAAGGGGAAGACATTTCAGAATTATTAAATGGTAGCTCTTCATCAGAAGAAGAAACTAAGTCTGAAGAAAAAACTCAATATACAACAGAGGAAACAACAGAAGTTGAAAGTTCAGAGGAATTACCAGAAGGCGTTACCGTTGTTACAATGCCTCGTTTGAGCGATACAATGGAAGAAGGTACAGTGGCTACATGGTTGAAAAAAGTTGGAGATGACGTTGAAGAAGGTGATATTCTTGCAGAGATTGAAACTGATAAAGCAACAATGGAGTTCGAATCTTTTCAATCAGGAACGCTTTTACACATAGGTTTAGACGAAGGTGAATCTGCAAAAGTGGATGCTCTATTGGCCATCATAGGTCCAGAAGGTACAGATGTATCAGGTGTGGCCAAAAACTTTAAAGCAGGTGCTTCAGACTCTCAACCAGAACCTAAAACGGAATCAAAATCAGAACCTAAAGAAGAAAAGAAAGAAAAACCTGAGAAGGTAGAAGCAAAACCAGAGTCAAAAAGTACTCAGACAACCTCAGCTTCAACTTCAAATGGAAGAATTTTTGCATCACCTTTAGCCAAAAAAATGGCAGAAGAGAAGGGTATAAACTTATCTCAAATAAAAGGTTCAGGTGAAAACGGTAGAATTGTAAAACGCGATATAGAAAACTTTACCCCATCACAGGCATCTGCAACTGTTGGTAAATTTGTACCAACAGGCACAGAAGATTTTGATGAAGTACCAAATTCTAGTATGCGTAAAGCAATTGCTAAAAACTTAGCAAAATCTAAATTTACAGCACCTCATTATTATTTAAATGTGGAGTTTGATATGGAAAATGCTATAGCGTTTAGAGCACAATACAATTCTTTACCAGACACCAAGATATCCTATAACGATATGGTTGTTAAAGCTTGTGCATTAGCATTAAAACAGCACCCACAAGTTAACTCTCAATGGTTTGATGACAAGATGAAGTTAAACAACCACGTGCATATTGGTGTGGCTGTGGCAGTACCAGACGGTTTGGTTGTGCCAGTTGTAAAATTTGCAAACGAGCAGAGTCTAACTCAGATTGGTGCAGCAGTAAAGGATTTTGCAGGTAAAGCAAGAAATAAGAAGTTAACTTTAGATGAGATGGAAGGTAGTACGTTCACTATTTCAAACTTAGGTATGTTTGGTATAGAAAGTTTTACGTCTATAATTAATCAGCCGAACTCAGCAATTTTATCTGTTGGAGCCATTGTTTCTAAACCAGTGGTTAAAAACGGACAAGTTGTGCCAGGTAACACAATGAAGTTAACCATGGCATGCGATCATAGAACTGTAGATGGTGCAACAGGAGCGCAATTCCTTCAAACATTAAAGGGATATATAGAAAATCCCGTAACAATGTTAGTGTAAGTCGAATAGTTATTCTTATTTGTCGCACTTAGTGTTCTTAACTGAGCGAAGTCGAAGTGTTACATTAGAATTTCATTATAATTTTAAAACCTGATTTGAAACATATCAAATCAGGTTTTTTTATCTTTAAACTCAAAATAAATTCAATATGAAAAAATTGCTTTCTATAATTTTTGGTGTTCTAATAATTTCGTGTGCCGTTAAACAAAAAGGGAGTAACGGTAAAGATGGAAAAGATGGTGAAACATCAGAACGGATTACAATTTCTCCTTTGGATATTAAAGCCAGTATGGATTACTTGGCTTCAGATGAGCTAGAAGGTAGAGCGACAGGTAGTAAAGGGATAGAAAAGGCAGCAGTTTTTATTGAAAACTTCTTTAAGACAAATGGAATAAAACCCTATTTTGAAACTTATAGAGATAGTTTTAAGCTAGGTGAGATAGATGGCTATAATATTATTGGTATGATTGAAGGAACCGATGATAAACTCAAAAATGAATTCATAATCCTCGGTGGCCATTATGATCATATTGGGAAAGGTAAAGTAGTAGAAGGTGACAGTATAGCTAACGGAGCTAATGATGATGCTTCGGGTACTATAGCTGCTATGGAGTTTGGTAGATACTTTGCTAAATCAAAAACTAACAAACGAAGTATTCTTATTACACTTTATTCAGCCGAAGAAATGGGATTAAAAGGCTCTGCAAATTTAGCAAAACGTCTTAAAGAAGCAGGCCTAAATGCATACACTATGTTAAACTTTGAGATGATTGGTGTCCCAAGAACACAAGGTGAATCAATGGCTTACATGAGCGGTTATAATCGCTCTAATTTCGCGCCAACACTTAATAAGTATGCAGGAGAAGAAGTTGTAGGTTTCTTTCCAAAAGCCAAAGAGTTTCAACTTTTTTACAGGTCGGATAACTTTCCGTTTTTTAAAGAATTTAATATGCCAGCGCATGCCATTTCAACTTTTGATTTTACAAACTTTGACTACTATCATCATGTAGATGATGAAGCTGATAAAATGGATTACGACCACATGGCAAATTTTATTAATAAAATGATACCTGCTCTACAAGGTATGATGAATTCACCAACCAAAGAAGTAGTTTTAAATGAAAAGTAAAAATATTATTATAACAGGAACGAGCAGAGGTGTTGGATTTGAATTGGTACATCTTTTTGCAAATCAAGGGCATAATGTATTGGCTTTATCAAGAAACGCAGAACCCGTCAATGATTTACATTTTAAAAACATAAGTGCTTTTGCTTTTGACTTATGTAAGGCTGAAGATTATAAAAAGGTAGAAGAGTTTATAACTAAAGAATGGAAACAAGTAGATATTCTTATTAATAATGCAGGTATACTTATAAACAAACCTTTTGCAGAAACTACCTTTCAGGATTTTGAAAAAGTATATAGAACAAACGTGTTTGGTGTTTCGGAGCTCACCAGGATTATTCTTCCTTTCATGAAACACGATGGACATGTGGTTACCATAAGCAGTATGGGAGGTATACAAGGAAGTATGAAATTCCCTGGATTATCAGCGTATAGTTCTAGCAAGGGAGCAGTAATTACATTAACAGAGTTGCTTGCTGAAGAGTATAAAGAAACTGGTCCGCAGTTCAATGTACTTGCGCTCGGTGCAGTGCAAACCGAAATGCTTAAAGAGGCCTTTCCAGATTACCAAGCACCAACAACGGCTAAAGAAATGGCAGAGTATATTTTAGACTTCTCGCTCAATGGCAATAAGTATTACAATGGAAAAGTCCTTCAGGTTTCTAATTCCACACCTTAAATGTCTAAATACAAGTGCATAATTTTTGATTGTGATGGTGTCTTGGTAGATAGTGAAGCACTAAGTAATCAAGTTATGGTAGATTTAGCAAATCAATTAGGTGCTAATATTACTCTAGACTATGCTTACCAACACTTTAAAGGTAATAGTTTTAGTGCATGTGCAAATAAAATTTCAAAGTTAACCGATCAAAAATTGCCCGATAATTTTGAAGAACAATACAGACAAAAATCTTTCCAAAGATTTAAAGATGAGATTAAGCCCATTGAAGGTGTAAAGGATGTTCTTAAAAATTTAGAAATACCATTTTGTGTGGCTTCAAGTGGCCCAGTAAACAAAATTGAACTCAATTTACAGCTTACGGGTTTATCGTCTTTCTTTCAGAAAAAAACGATTTTTAGTTGTTATACTATTGAAAAATGGAAACCAGATCCAGCTGTGTTTTTATGGGCCTCTGAAAGCATGGGGTTTAGAAGTGAAGAATGTTTGGTTATTGAAGATAGCCCAATTGGAATTGAAGCAGCACTAAGAGGTGGTTTTGATGTTTTTGGATTCACAGCTCATGATTACAAGGACGAATTGCATAAAAAAGCGACCAAAACCTTCAATAGTATGAATTTATTACCAGAATTATTAAAATTATAAGGTAATTTCTATATTTAAAAAAAAACGTATGGTTATACAATTACGATACTGTAAGCTACTCCTACTTAGTCTTTTTATTAATTATTTTTTGGGTGCTCAAAACTTTGAGCGGGTTGAAACTATTGTTGGCTTAGAAAATTTGGCTCATAATAACGGAGTTGCTGTCGCAGATTATGATGGTGATAATGATTTAGACATTTTTGTTGTTGCTAATGCAGTTGAAAATCCCAATGATATTAGTAGTTATAGTCGCTTGTACCAAAACAATAATGATGGTTCTTTTACGGATGTTACAGAGGCATCGGGTTTGGTTGATCTACTAACTGCTGAAGAAGAAGTCCAACTTACTTTGGCGCAACAAGGTTACAAGTTTAGTGCATCTTGGGGAGACTATAATAATGACGGTTTTCCAGATTTATTTCTAACCTATTCTCTAAAGGTTCAATTGTGGAGAAATCTTGGAAATGGTACGTTTGCTAATGTTACAGAAATCTCAGGATTTGGCGCGACTAACGATTGTTTAAACATTGGTGCCACTTGGTTAGATTATAATAACGATGGCTTCTTAGATATCTATGTAACGGATTGGAGCAGATGCGATTCTAACTCAATGTATAGAAATAATGGGAATAATACCTTCACAAATATCACTGCAGAATTAGGCCTTACAGAAACAGAATCAAATTACAGCTATACACCATTTCCTTTTGATGTAAATAATGATGGGTGGATGGATTTAATTGTCACAAATGATTTGGAAGATCCAAATTATTTATACATAAATCAGAATGGTACTTCGTTTGCAGAAGATGCCGCCACTTACGGATTAGATAACATGATTGATGATATGGGCCTTGCCATTGGTGATTTTGATAATGATGGTGATTTTGATTTTTTCCATACAGGAATTGATGAAAATGTTCTTCTTCAGAATAATGGGTCAAATAATTTTTCTGATGCTTCTGCCTCTTATGGAATTACTGGTACAGGTTGGGCTTGGGGAGCACGTTTCTCAGATTTCGATTTAGATGGTGATGAAGATTTATTTATTGTGAACGGTTATGATTTTGAAGCTAGAGGTCCAGAACAAAATGTCTATTACAGAAACCTTCATAGTCAAGGGCAACCGATTTTTGAAAACGCTTCAATTGAATTAGGTGTTAATGACAACACAGAAAGCGTAGAAGTGGTAGATTTTGATTATGATAATGATGGTGACATAGATTTGTTGATTACCAGTGGAGATGGTTCAGTTATTTTTTATGAAAATAAGATTTTAAACTACGATGATACCGAAACAACTTTAAATTGGTTTAAAGTTCATTTACAAGGTACAACCTCCAATAGAGATGCTATAGGCACAACTTTAACATTAACAACAACCAACGGAACGTTAAAACGATATTATTCAGGAGTAGGGTTTTTAGGTCAAAGTCTTCAGGCAGTGCATTTTGGATTAGATGATGCAACAGAAGTTCTTACTTTAGAAGTAAAATGGCCTTCAGGAATAGTAGAGAATTACACCAATATATCTTCAAATACTACAGTAAAGTTAACCGAAGGTGTTGGTCTTGAGATTCTCAACATTCCACCAAGTCAAAAGATTTATGGATGTACAGATCCGGTTTCGTGCAATTATAATCCAGATGCAACTTTAGATGACGGTTCATGTGCGTATTTGCCTTCTCAAACTATTGTTGGCAATACGAGTTCTTCATTTTTAAGGACAGAGACCTATACTTATAACATCGCTTCGGGTTCTACTGCAAACTGGGTAATTTCAGGTGGAGAATTAATAAATGGTCAAGGAACAAACACAATAACTGTTAGGTGGCATTTAGAAGATTCAGGAAGAGTAGCTATTACTGAAACAGATGAGCAATGCTCAAGTCAAGAAGTAGCAATAGATATTGAATTAGGTGTTGATAATCTTCCTGAAAATGTTTCGATTGCAAGACTATGGAATGAAGCATTATTGGAAGCTATTAGAGACGATTTTGCTAGACCTACCGTACATGCAAGAAACTTGTTTCACACCAGTGTTGCAATGTACGATGCTTGGGCAATCTACGACGATACAGCTACACCGTATTTAATAGGAAACACCGTTCATGGTTTTACAACAGTGTTGGAAGGTTTTACGCCAAATGAAGATTTGGAAGTTTCGGTTAGTAAGGCAATTAGCTATGCTATGTATCGTTTGATGACACACCGTTTTCAGAATTCTCCTGGGCTTGAAGAAACTCAGGCAAGGTTTGATTTGTTAATGAATAAACTTGGTTACGATATTAATAATACATCTTTAATGTACGAAGATGGTGATGCAGCAGCCTTAGGCAACTTTATAGCACAATCAATAATAGATTATGGATTGCAAGATGGATCGAGAGAAGCAACGGGTTACGACAATGCCTACTACCAACCAGCAAATCAAGCTTATGCATTAGACGATAACAATAATCCGCCTATTCAAGATCCAAACCGTTGGCAGCCATTAGGTCTGGATTCATTTATTGATCAGGGAGGAAATATTATAGATAGTAACGTGCCACCATTTTTAAGCCCTGAATGGGGAAATGTTTATGGCTTTGCGTTGAGTGATGGAGATAAGGTAACCTATCAGCGAGATGGAAATGATTACCACGTATTTCATGATCCATCAGATCCGCCATACATAAGTTTAACCGAAGAGAATGCAGCAAGTGATGCTTACAAATGGGGATTTTCTATGGTGTCTGTGTGGCAATCACATTTAGATCAAAGTGATGGCGTTATGTGGGATATTTCGCCAAATTCCATAGGTAATGTGGATATAAGTACTTTTCCGACAAGCTACACTGATTATCCTAGCTTTTACAATTTCTTTGAAGGTGGGTTTAATAGTAGTGGCCATACAATAAATCCTGTAACAGGAAACCCTTATGAAGTTAACATGGTGCCAAGAGGAGACTATGCTAGAGTCCTTGCCGAGTTTTGGGCAGACGGACCAGACTCTGAGACACCACCTGGACACTGGTTTTCTATACTAAACTATGTAAATGACCATCCGATGTTTGAAAGACGATTTCAAGGCCAAGGTGATATTTTAGATCCCTTAGAATGGGATGTAAAAGCGTATTTTATACTAGGAGGTGGCATGCATGATGCAGCTGTGTCCGCATGGAGTGTAAAGGGTTGGTATGATTATATAAGACCAATATCTGCAATTCGTTCCATGGCAGAACGTGGCCAGAGTACAGACAATACATTAGATAATTACCACGTTGGCGGAATAGAATTGATAGATGGTTATATTGAAGTTGTTGAAGCAGGTGATCCGTTAGCAGGTTTTGTAAACCAACATGTTGGAAAGATAAAACTGTACACATGGAAAGGTCATGACTTTATAGGCGATACAGAAACCGATCAGGCCGGAGTAGGCTGGATTTTAGCAGAGGATTGGTACCCATATCAAAGACCAACCTTTGTAACCCCACCTTTTGCTGGTTATGTTTCTGGCCACTCTACATTTTCTAGAACGGCATCAGAGTTAATGACCATGATGACAGGTAGTGAATTTTTTCCAGGTGGACTTGGCGAATTTGTGGCAAGAGCTAACGAATTTTTAGAGTTTGAAGAAGGTCCTTCAGTAGACGTAGTATTACAATGGGCAACCTACAGAGATGCCTCAGACCAAACAAGTTTAAGTAGAATTTGGGGAGGTATTCATCCACCAGCAGATGATATTCCAGGGCGTTTTATAGGTCAGGAAGTAGCCGATGATACATTTGATTTTGCAGTTCCATACTTTAATGGTTCATTAAATGTAGGTGAGCATAGAGATCCAATTAATATTTATCCAAATCCTGTAACTGATGATGAGATTTTTATTGCCAATACAGTAGGTACAGAAGCTATCGATATTTATGATATAAGTGGTAGAAAGATAGAATTGGCAGAAAGAACTTTTGATATGTTAAACGGTACAACTTTATTAAAACTTAAAGTTGATGCTGCTGGTCTCTACCTATTGAAGATAAATAATACTTCTAAAATGATCATAGTCAAGGATTGAAATTTATAAATCCACTATTTTTGCATAAATGCAAAATCAACTTTTAAACTTTGTGCCAGAGAAAGCACATGCTCAGGTTAAAGCTTTACTGGCAAAGGATAATTTAGTAGTAAAAGTAAAACAAGAGCGTAAGACCAAGCATGGTGATTACAGACAATTGCCTAGTGGTAAACATCAGATAACGGTAAATGCGAATTTAAATGCTTATCGGTTTTTAATTACATTGATTCATGAAATTGCTCACTTCGAGGCATTTGCTAAATTTGGACGATTTATAAAACCACATGGTAAAGAATGGAAGCTGACCTTTCAGCATTTAATGTTGCCATTTTTAAGGCCAGAGGTATTTCCGTTAGAATTACTGCCATTACTTGCCAAACACTTTAAAAACCCAAAAGCATCTAGCGATACAGATACACAACTCGCCTTAGCATTAAAGCAATTCGACGACTGTGATGATAAAACCTATGTTTTTGAAGTACCTTTGGGAAAATCCTTTAAGCTTTATAACGGTAGAGTATTTAAAAAAGGAAATACCAGAAGAAAACGAATAGAATGTGTTGAGGTAAAAACAGGTAAATTATATTTGTTTAACCCAAATGCAGAAGTAGAAATACTAGATTGATGAAAAACAAAAATTATTACGCCATTTTAATGGCAGGTGGAGTAGGCTCTAGATTTTGGCCAGTAAGTACACAAAACTTTCCTAAACAATTTCATGATATGTTAGGAACAGGTGATACCTTAATCCAAAAAACCTTTAATCGCCTCGCTCAACTTATTCCAGAAGAAAATATTTTCATTCTCACAAATGAGCGTTATAATGATTTGGTTTTTGAACAATTACCTAGTGTTACAAAGCGTCAGGTTGTATTAGAGCCAGCTATGCGAAATACAGCACCATGTATATTGTATGCTTCTTTAAAAATTCAAAAAGAAAATGAAAATGCAGTAATGATTGTGGCACCAAGCGATCACTGGATAGAGGATGAAGATGCGTTTTCAAACAATGTGCAAACAGCCTTTGATTATTGTGAATCTAACGATGCCTTAATGACTTTAGGTATTACACCAACCTTCCCAAATACAGGTTATGGGTATATTGAGTATAACAAATCATCTGAAGAAGACATAAAGCCTGTAAATCAATTCAGAGAAAAACCAGATTACGAAACAGCAAAATCTTTTTTAGCACAAGGTATTTTTCTTTGGAATGCAGGAATTTTTATGTGGAGTGTAAAATCTGTAGTCGCTGCGTTTCAAAGAAATCAACCAGAATTATATCAGCTTTTTGAGAGTGGCTATAATGTGTATAATACAGAGTTTGAAGACGACTTTATAAAAGACAACTATCCGAAAGCAGAAAACATATCTGTAGATTACGCTTTAATGGAGAAGAGCAATAATGTTTATGTAATTCCCGCAACTTTTGATTGGAATGACCTTGGAACTTGGGGAAGTCTTTACGATAAATTAGATAAAGATGTTAATGATAACGCAGTGGTAAACGCTAAGGCTCTAACTGAAGATGCCTCAGGAAATATGATTAGATCCAAAGAAGATAAGGTCATTGTTGTTGATGGATTAAAAGATTACATCATTGTAGATAAAGACGAAGTTTTGCTTATCTTTCCTAAGGCTAAAGAACAAGATATTAAAAAAGTACTCCAAAATGTAAAAGCCAACTTTGGAGAAGAATATGGTTAGCATATGAGTAACGAAAATAAATTCAATTTTTCTGAGGACGAGAACTCCAGGGTGACAAACGAAATGAATAAAGAGGCTGCCGTTGAAGAAAAAAAGGAAGCGGTAAAAAAGGATGCTCAGGGTCTGTTTGCAAGTATTTCAAATTTTCTGAGTGAACTTTTAGATTTCAGGGATGATACCGATAGAGATGCAACAATAGCTGCGATTAAAGCCGATATACCGTTTAAAGGAGCAACAGCATGGATTTTGGTATGTTCCATTATGGTGGCTTCTGTCGGGTTGAATGCCAATTCTACAGCCGTAGTTATTGGTGCCATGTTAATTTCTCCCCTTATGGGTCCGATTTTAGGTGTTGGTTTATCCATAGCAATTAATGACATAGATACACTAAGAAAGTCCATGATTAATCTTGCTGTTATGATTGTTTTAAGTTTATTAACGGCATGGCTATTCTTTAAGTTTTTCCCTTTAAGTGAGGATACTTCTGAGTTATTAGGAAGAACAAAGCCAGATATTAGAGATGTTCTTATCGCATTTTTTGGTGGGTTAGCATTGATAATTGCGCGTACTAAAAAAGGAACTATTGCTTCTGTGATTTTTGGTGTTGCTATCGCCACAGCCTTAATGCCACCACTTTGTACAGCTGGTTATGGTTTAGCTAAGAGTAATTGGGATTATTTTGGTGGTGCAATGTATCTGTTTGGTATCAATACCATATTTATTGCGCTCGCAACTTTTATCGTTTTGAAGGTACTTCGTTTCCCAATGTTGAAATATGCGAACTCTAAAAAGCGTAAACGTATTTCGCAACTGGCACTCTTAATAGCTATTATTGTAATGGCATGGCCTATTTATACTTTTGTAATTGTGCTTAGAGAGAGTCAGATGGACAGTGATTATGAGCAGTTTTTAAAACATGAAATTGAAGAAAACGAATCATTATGGTTGCAGCGTGAAAAAATAGAACCCGAGAAAAAGAGAATCACACTTTATTTTAATGGTGAAATTACCGATGCTACTGAGAGTGACCTGAGAAAAGAACTTAACAGCTACAAAAACATAAGTGATTTCGATTTGGTAATTAATGGTAACAAAAATGTAAGTACAGAGCGTTTAATGGATCTTTACAACAAAGCACTAATCTCAATTGAGCAGCGAGATAGCCTGTTATTGGTTAGGCAGTCTGAAGTTGATACCCTTAAAGCAATCTTTAGTAAGAAAAGCAATCTATTAGATAATAACTCCTTTATGCTACTAGCAAAAGATGCTAAAATAAAATTTAATGATTTAAAGTATTTTGGCTACGCTAAAATGCTAGAGTCTAACGATTTCAAAAATATAGATACGATGACTATTGCCAATGTTAGTTGGAAAGAGAATATTAGTGACAGTTTAGCATTGGCGAAAGAAGCCGAACTATTACTTTGGTTAAAAAAGGAGCTTAAAACAGAAAAAGTTAAAATAAAAAGAGATAAGTAAAATGACGCTACTGATTCTCTTCTATGTACATTCTACGAACTTTTTTGAATAATTCAGACGAGTAAACAAACCCTGTAACGGCTTCATTATCTGTTCTAAAGATAGTGTCTTTAGAGCCTTCCCATTCTTTATGGCCATCTTTTAAGAATACGATTTTTTCTCCAATTTCCATAACAGAATTCATATCATGGGAATTGATAACTGTGGTCATTTGATACTCGTCTGTGATTTCTTGAATGAGATTGTCTATAACAATAGCTGTTTTCGGGTCTAATCCCGAGTTTGGTTCATCACAAAACAAGTACTTTGGGTTGTTAACAATAGCTCTCGCAATCGCAACACGTTTTTGCATACCTCCTGAGGCTTCGCTGGGCATTTTATGATGTGCTCCATCAAGATTTACACGTTTCAACACAAAGTCTACACGATCTTCCATTTCGCTCTTACTTTGTTTGGTAAACATGCGCAAGGGAAACATGACGTTTTCTGCAATGGTCATAGAGTCAAAAAGTGCGCTTCCTTGGAATACCATTCCTATTTCGGATCGCAGCTCAGTTTTTTCATTCCTGCTTAGGTTACTAAATACCTTCCCGTCATAAGAAATGCAACCTTGCTCATATTCAAACAGGCCAAGTAAGCATTTCAAAAACACGGTTTTTCCAGAGCCGCTCTGACCAATAATGAGATTGGTTTTACCTTTGTCAAAAGTTGTGGAGATGCCTTTAAGAATGTGTGCGTCACCAAACGATTTATGTAAATCTTTAACTTCTATCATTAGCCTAACAATAAACTGGTTAGCAAAAAGTTGAGTAGTATTATTACTACACTGGTCCATACAAAGGATGTTGTACTCGCCTTACCTACTTCTAGAGCACCACCTTTCATAAAATACCCATAATAAGATGGTATTGTTGCGAGTATAAACGCGAATACCATGGTTTTGATAAACGCATATGCCATGTGAAAAGGTATAAAATCATTTTGTACACCCTCAATGTAATTTTCTAAAGTACCATAGCCACCATACACACAGGCTGCTAAACCACCAAGAATTCCAAGAAACATTGCAATTGAAATCACAAATGGATATAATGTTAGTGCAATAAACTTTGGAAAAACTAAGTAATTTATGGCATTAATTCCCATCACTTCCAAAGCATCGATTTGTTCTGTAACACGCATGGTACCAATACTAGAAGTTATAAAAGAACCAACTTTACCAGCCATAATAATAGATATGAAAGTTGGGGCAAACTCTAAAATAATGGATTGTCTTGTAGCAAAACCCACCAAATATTTAGGTATTAGAGGGTTGCTTATATTCAACGAGGTCTGAATAGCCACAACTCCACCAACAAAAAAGCCAATAAAGGCCACAATACCCAATGACCCAATTATGAGGTCATCAATATCTTTAAGGATCAATGTTTTTAGTACAGACCATTTAGTGGGTCTGCGAAACATATCCTTAATCATAATAAAATAAGAGCCAATATTATGAAGGTACTTCATGTAAGAATTTCTTAGTGCTAAAGTATGAAAAAAGATGAGTTTATTAATGTTAATTTAAATTAAGATACCTTAAAAACCGTATTTTTGAAGTTCATAAAATGATAATTTAATTATGAAAAATATCTTTGTTTTAATCATCTCATTATCCTTGTTTTATTCATGTGGAGCACAGGAAAAAACAACGGAAAGAGCTGTTGTGAGTTCGCAAAATGAAACTAACTCACGACCAAAATTAGTTGTGGGAATTGTTGTAGATCAGATGCGTTACGATTATTTAACTCGCTTTGAATCTAAGTTTGGTAAAGGTGGTTTTATGAGAATGATTAATGAAGGATTTAACTGCAAAAACAATCATTTTAATTATGTGCCAACTTATACAGGACCAGGACACACTTCGGTTTATACAGGGACGACACCTAAATATCATGGAATCATCTCTAACAACTGGTATGATAAAAGCATTAAAGAATCGGTTTATTGTGCACAAGATGATTCTGTAGAATCCGTAGGAACAGAAAGTTCTGCTGGAAAAATGTCACCACATAGAATGCTAACCACTAGTGTAGCCGACGAGAACAGATTGTTTACTCAAATGCGAGGTAAAACAATTGGTATTGCTATAAAAGATAGAGGTGCTATTTTACCTGCTGGTCATACTGCCAACGCAGCATATTGGTTTCATGGTAAAGACGAAGGGGTTTGGATAACAAGTACATTTTATAGAAATGATTTACCACAATGGGTAAATGATTTTAATAACTCTGACATAATTAAATCATACTTGAAAGTTTGGGACACATATAAACCTATCGAAACTTATATTGAAAGCGGAAGTGATCTTAATGATTTTGAACGTGGTTTTAATGGTAAAGAAACAGCAACATTTCCTTATGATTTAGCAGCGCTAAAAGATGAAAACGGTGGTTACGATGTTCTAAAGGCAACGGCTTACGGCAACAGTTTAACTACAGACTTTGCAATAGCAGCTATTAAAGGAGAAGCTCTAGGACAAGATAGTGATACAGATGTATTAACGGTAAGTTTTTCTTCAACAGATTATGTAGGTCATAATTTTGGTGTAAACTCAAAAGAAGTAGAGGATACTTACATACGATTAGATAAAGATTTAGAGAGATTCTTTAATTATTTAGACGAGAATGTTGGAGAAGGTGAGTACACTGTTTTTCTTACGGCAGATCATGGCGCTGTAGATGTGCCTGCGTACTTACAATCAGTAAAAATTCCAGCAGGTTATTTAGACTATAATTCTAGAAAAGAAAAGTTCAATAAGTTTTTAACCGATACTTATGGTACAACAGAGATTGTAGAAAACATAAGTAACAACCAAGTGTTTTTAAACAAGGCAAAGCTTAAAGAGTTAGACTTAAATCTACATGATGTTGAGCAAGCCTTAGTAGATGAGCAAATCAGTTATTCAAACATCGCAAAGGTGTATACGGCAACAGCTATGAATAGCACTGATTTTACAACAGGAATTGAAGCGTTGTTGCAAAACGGATTTAACCAAAAGCGTTCAGGAGATGTTATTATTGTAGATGATATAGCGCATATAGCTTATAGTAAAACAGGCTCTACACATGGTAGCGGACTTAATTATGACACACACGTGCCATTACTGTTTTTTGGAAAAGGAATTAAGCATGGCGAAACGGTAAATAAAACTGTTATACCAGATATAGCACCAACAATTTCTGCACTTTTAGGCATTAGTTTTCCTAATGCTGCTACAGGTGATGTTTTGGGGTTTGTTTTGGATTAAAATAGCTTTCTGAAAATACCTTTCCAACGCAAATCTCTAATAAACTTACCTTCATCTATAGAAACCAAAAGTTCAGTTTTTGAAGATTTTGCTTTAAAATAGCCTGTCATATAATCTTTAAACAATCTAAAACTGCCTTTTTTTGAGGCAAGTTTTATGGCAGAGATAAGGGTAATCCAAAACCCATAACGCATTTTATACATCGCTTCTCCTTGAAGATATTTAGAGGCTTTGTTATAGGATTGCCCTGTAGGTTTAAGGTGTTTTACATGAAGCGTTTCATCAGTTAGAATTTCCCAGCCATGGTATTTTGCTAAAAGTTCATCAACAGTATCCCAGCCCATAGATGGTTTTAATTGGCCTATTTGTTCAAAACAATTTTTGCGATACGCTTTTAGTGCACCTCTAATGTGATCTTTGTTCGTAAGGTTTTCAAGAACCCATTGGTTGTCTTTTTCGATATAACAAAAGCCAGAAGCCATGCCAAGTTTAGGATTTTTGCTGAAATGATTAGCTAGATTTTCCAAATAATTATCCGGAAAAATAAGGTCGGCATCAAACTTACAAATCACGTCATAGTTATCGTCTAGAGTTTCGAAACCTTTATAAAACGCATTTATAATTTTTGAACCAGGTAAATGCTCGTCTGATGATTTTGAAATTACTTGTGTAATCCAAGAATACGTTTTTATAAAACGTTCAACAATAGTTTGAGTATTGTCAGTTGAATTATCGTTGACAACAACCAACTTTTTAGGTAGAAGTGTCTGACTAGCCAGTGATTCTAGTGTTTTACCAATAAATGCCTCCTCATTGTGAGCTGGTATGACTACGTAAAAATTCAAATCTCAAATTTCAAGTCTCAAAACTAAAGAAAAGCAATCGGAATTTAGGAATTGTTATTTGGAATTTTGACCGCATAAACAATATAATACCGATTTGTAAACAGTCTTAAGAGCGGCCTAATGCCTAATTTTTTTACAGGATTGGTCCATTGTTGTCTATCTATGATTTTCCATCCTGATTTTCCCAATAGCCAATCGAGTTGCCAATCTTCAAACTCATGATAATGTCTGTCCCATTTGTCGGTTTTACTTCTGTAAGCCGAAGCAAACCATAATCTCAAAGGTACGCTAATTACTAGCTTTTCTGCTTTAATGGACTTTAAAACCTCATAGGGAGATAGTAAATGTTCAAAAATCTCAAAAGCGGTAACAACATCTGCAGAAGAATTTTCTATTGTAGAACGGTCTTCGTCAAGGTCTTCGCCTTTTGTGTTTTCAACAGTATAGCCTTCAGAAGTCATGATTTCTGAAAAGGGATTCTTTACACCTAAATCTAAAATAGTATCAGATGTTGAAATATGTTTTTTTAAAAACTCAAGAGTAAGTTTAAATCGCTTATTAGGATATGTTTTTTCGTACATTACACTTCCGCAAAAGCGGTAATCTAGGATTAATATCTGTAAACTACAGCATTGATATGCATACCAGCGCCAACGCTTGCAAATATAATGACATCTCCTTTATTGATTTGGTGGTCTTCGAGTTTATTGTTTCTTATTAAATCGAAAAGGGTAGGAACAGTAGCTACAGAACTGTTACCTAGCTTATGAATGCTCATAGGCATAATACCTTCGGGAGCCTTGGCTTTAAAGAGTCTATAGAAACGTTTTATGATAGCATCGTCCATTTTTTCGTTAGCCTGATGGATGAGCACTTTCTTTACTTCAGTTATATCTACACCGCTTTTTTCTAAACAATCTTTCATAGCTTGAGCTACATTGGTCAATGCAAATTCGTAGATTTTTCGCCCATGCATTTTTATGTAGCGCGTGTCAGGACATAAGTCTTTGTTGTTAGAATTTCCGAAGAATAAATAATACGCTTCATCATATGTGAAGGAAGCGGATTCATGAGCTAAAATACCACTGTTATCATCTGTATACTCTACAATGCTAGCACCAGCACCATCAGAATATATCATAGAATCTCTATCGTGTTTGTCTACCACACGAGATAAGGTTTCAGCGCCTATAACCAGACAACGTTTTGCCATGCCTGCCTTGATAAATGCCTGAGCCTGAATAACACCTTCTACCCAACCCGGACAACCAAACAAAATATCATACGCCACACATTTAGGATTCTTAATACGAAGTCTATGCTTTATACGAGAAGCTAAACAAGGTAATATGTCACTCTGAATAGTATTGGCTTTAACATCACCAAAATTATGTGCGCAGATAATATAATCTAGAGTTTCAGGATTAATGTTGGCATCGTCAATAGCTTTTTGGGCGGCAAGAAAACCAATATCTGAAGCTACCAATTGGTCGTCAGCGTATCTGCGTTCAACAATTCCTGTAATATCTTTGAATTTTTCTACGATGACTTCATTAGGATGATCTATCTTAGAACCATCTGCATTTAAAAATTGATGTTGGTGAAAATCCTCGTTTTTTTCTATACTATTTGGAATATAACTTCCTGTACCTGTGATTTTAATTCCCATACCTCAAAATTTGCTATTAATTTACTAAACTAGTTAAACTCTGATACATGAGAATGAATTGACCTTGTAAAAATGATATTTTTTTTAAATTCTTAATTATTCTGAGTTCTTTTGTAAATACTACAAAAAAAAGTGCTACAAATGAGCACTTTTTTAATTTATGTTAATATGATACGCTAAGCTTCAATAAAATCTTCGATTGGTGTACAACTACAGATAAGATTTCTGTCACCATAAGCATCATCTACACGTCTTACACTTGGCCAAAATTTATTGTCTCTAATATAGTCTAATGGAAAAGCAGCTGCCTCACGACTGTACGGTAATAACCATTCGTCTGACGTTAACATATCTAAAGTATGCGGTGCATTTTTCAAAACATTATTTGGTTCTTCTTTATCAGCGTCATCGATTTCCTTACGAATAGAAATCATGGCATCACAAAACCTATCCATTTCAGCTTTACTTTCGCTTTCAGTTGGCTCAATCATCATAGTGCCAGCTACAGGGAAAGATACCGTTGGAGCATGAAAACCATAGTCCATTAAGCGTTTAGCTATATCTGTAACCTCTATGCCGTTAGCTTTAAAATCGCGACAGTCAATAATCATTTCATGAGCTGCTCTGCCGTTTTCTCCAGTATATAAAGTTGGATAATAACCTTCTAAACGCTCCTTGATGTAGTTGGCATTGAGTATAGCAGCTTCTGTAGCTTGTTTTAAACCTTTAGCACCTAACATTGAGATGTAACCGTAAGAGATAATACATGCTAAGGCCGAACCAAAAGGTGCTGCTGATATAGCAGAAATGGATTGATGACCACCCGTTTTAATAATCGGGTTACCTGGTAAAAAAGGCACTAACTGTTTTGCAACACAAATAGGACCAACACCAGGGCCTCCGCCACCATGAGGTATTGCAAATGTCTTGTGCAGGTTAAGGTGACATACGTCTGCTCCGATATTACCAGGGTTGGTTAAGCCAACTTGAGCATTCATATTGGCGCCATCCATGTAAACTTGACCTCCATTGTCGTGAATGATTTGAGTAATCTCTTTAATTGCAGATTCGTAAACACCATGGGTTGAAGGATAGGTTACCATTAAAGCAGAAAGATTATCCTTGTGTAATTCTGCTTTTTCTTTTAAGTCATCAACATCGATGTTACCATCTTCAGAGGCTTTTGTAACAACTACTTTCATGCCTGCCATAACTGCACTAGCAGGGTTTGTTCCGTGTGCAGATGAAGGGATTAAGCAAATATTTCTATGATGATCTCCACGAGACTCATGATATGCTTTTATAACCATAAGGCCTGCAAACTCACCCTGTGCTCCTGAGTTTGGTTGTAATGATGTTGCTGCAAATCCTGTAATTTCGGTTAATTGATTCTCTAAGGTATTTAACATTAGTTGGTAGCCAGCCGCTTGATCTTTTGGTGCAAATGGATGCATATTCCCCCAACTAGGCCAACTTAACGGTAGCATTTCGGCTGCTGCATTTAGCTTCATAGTACAAGAGCCCAAAGAAATCATGGAGTGGTTTAGTGCTAAATCTTTGCGCTCTAATTTTTTGATATAGCGCATTAATTCCGTTTCAGAATGGTATGCGTTAAAAACGTCAACAGTTAAAAATTCTGTTTGGCGTTTTAAGTGATTAGGAATTGTATTAAGTTCAGAAATGGTAGTGATTTCTTCTGTTTTAGATTCTGTTACCTCTTCAAAAATTGAAATAATTTCATTTAAATCTGAAATTGTAGTTGTTTCATTTATAGCTATAGTAACGGTATTGTTATCTGGATAATAGAAGTTAACCTCCTTCTTTTCTGCTTCGTACTTTACTTTAACAGGATCTGCTTTTACCTGAATCGTATCAAAATAATGAGTGTTAACCTGTTCTAGTCCTAATTTTTCTAGGGCAGAGGCTAATGTTGCAGTAGTATTTTGAACTTTGTTAGCAATAAACTCTAATCCTTTTGGTCCATGATAAACGGCATACATACCTGCCATAACGGCTAATAATACTTGGGCTGTGCAAATATTGGATGTTGCTTTGTCTCTTTTAATATGCTGCTCTCTGGTTTGTAATGCCATACGTAATGCTCTATTGCCATTAGCATCTTTAGTAACACCAATTATACGTCCTGGAACATCACGTTTGTAAGCTTCTTTAGTTGCAAAATAGGCCGCATGAGGACCACCATAACCCATAGGAATTCCAAAACGTTGTGTGGTACCAACAACAACATCTGCGCCGAATTTACCTGGTGCTTCTAATTTCACTAAACTCAATATATCTGCTGCTACAGCTACTTTTATGTTTTGGGAATTTGCTTTTTCTATAAAAGATTTTATATCTGTAATCTGTCCATTTTTCCCTGGATATTGTAAAAGCGCACCAAAATAATCTTCGGATAAGTTATACTCAGCCTCATTACCAATTTCCAATTCAATACCGATTGGTGTTGCTCTAGTTTCTAATAGGGCAATAGTTTGTGGTAAAACTAAATCTGAAACAAAGAACTTGTTAACTCCGGCTTTTTTCTGAGCCCGATTTCTTACTGCAAATAGCAAGCTCATGGCTTCGGCAGCAGCAGTACTTTCGTCTAAGAGTGAGGCGTTAGCAATTTCCATTCCGGTTAAATCAATAACCATCGTTTGGAAATTTAACAAAGCCTCTAATCTCCCTTGGGCAATCTCTGCTTGATAAGGCGTGTAAGCTGTGTACCAACCCGGATTTTCCAAGATGTTTCGTTGAATGACCGCTGGTAAATTAGCAGGATGATACCCTAAACCAATATAAGATTTATAAACTTTATTGAGTTGAGATAATTTATTAATATGATTAAGGTATTCTTGCTCACTCATTGCTGGTTTTAAGTCTAGGTCTTTTTTAAGACGTATACCAGCTGGTATGGTTTCTGAGACTAATTGCTCTATACTTGTAACACCAATGGTGTTAAGCATCGCTTTTTGTTCGTCTGGGTTTGGGCCAATATGCCTAAGTGCAAAAGAGGTTGTGTCCATGCTTTATTCCGCTAATTTTTTGATATGCAAAAATACGGAAATTGCCTTTGTTTTTAGTTAAGGATAACTAAAGTTTTTAACTGAAAACAAGGGTTATTAACACAATGATTATTTTTGTTGAATGGGTGTTTTAAAGCAGATATTTAATTTTTACATTAATAGTAGTATTCATGTGGCATTAGCAGTAGTTGCTATGACTTGGGTAACACTGCTGCAGTTTGATATGGAATTTAATCAAACAGTGCTTTTTTTTGTTTTTTTTGCCACTATAACGGGTTATAATTTTGTAAAGTATTTTGGTGTTGCAAAGTTTCACCATAGAAGTTTGGCAGCATGGCTTAAGACTATTCAGATATTTTCTTTATTGGCGTTTCTAGGTATGAGTTATTTTGCTCTAAAATTAGATATAAATTCAATTATATACCTCTCGGTTTTTGGTCTTATCACTTTTCTCTACGCAATACCATTATTACCTATGCGATACTTTAGGGATAATCAAAAAAACTTGAGACAAGTTAGCGGTTTAAAAGTTTATCTAATTGCGTTGGTTTGGGTGTTTACAACAGTATTCTTGCCGTTAATTGATAGGGGTTTTCGTATAAATCTAGATGTCGTCATAACAGGAGCTCAGCGTTTTATTTTTGTGATTGTATTAATGCTGCCTTTTGAGATTAGAGACCTTATTTATGATAGCATAAAATTAGGGACTATACCTCAACGGATTGGTGTAAAAAACACAAAATTGATTGGTGTTTTGTTATTAGCTGTGTTTTTTTTCTTGGAGTATTTTAAAGAGGGAATAAGAGAGGTGGATGTTATTACTAATGTTGTAATCATTGGTACAACACTTTTTTTTGTGTTATTCGCCCACAAAAATCAATCAAAATACTATAGCGCATTTTGGGTGGAAAGTCTACCAATTTTGTGGCTAGTGGTTTTATTGATGCTTGGCTAATTCTTTTTCAAATTGCTGTTTTATGTTGTTGCGCTCATCATTTTTTAAACAATCAACTTCAGCATGTTCTATAACATCAGTTAATTTGTTGTTTCTGTTAGAATAAGCTTTTGTAACTCTACACCATGAAAGTCTAATGGCTAATTTTATGCGTTCCCAACCTGTAGCCTCATTATATTGCGACTTGTCACAAATATGTTTGGCTTCTTCACAGCTAATAAATAAAAAACTTTTTTTCATTTTATTTTAAAACCAGTTTTCTTCCATGCAATCAGCTAAAGCTGTTCTTGCTCTATGTATTAATACCCAAAGATTAGACGCAGTAATATCTAATTCATTACAAATGGTTTCTGTTTCATAACCTAAGATTGTTTTCATCTTAAAAACTTCAGCTTGTTTCTGAGGGAGCTTAGATAAACAATCATATATAGCATTGCCCAATTCTGTATTTTCTAAATTATCTTCGGCGGTTTTATCAAAAGGGTCCGCAACACGCTCTTCTAGCCAATCTCCATCAGATTCTGAATCATTATTATAGGTCATCCTAACTTCGGCTTTTCCTTTGTTAGAATTTATTTTTCGGTAATAATCAATGATTTTACGTTTGAGGATAGAGATTAACCATGTGCGCTCAGAAGCCTCGCCCTTAAAGTTGCCCATGGATTTTAAGCCTGCCAGGAAAGTTTCGGACACTAAATCCTGCGCTATTACTCTATCGTTAACTCTTGAAATGGTGTAGTTAAAGAGGTAATCTGAATACAAATCAATCCAATTGTTAGGATTTAATTGATGGTTAGCCATTTGCTTTCATTACTTAGCCAAAAATAGGTAAAATATTGAGACCTTAAATGTGCGTTAACATTTTTTCTAAAGTTTGGTGGCGCTGATAATATAATATCCAAAACTTTTTAGGTGCAAGCCCGACAACAAAGCATAGAAAGACCCTTTTAGATTATGAAGACTTTCTTTTTTTAGGGTTTTAAAGCCAAAAATTTTCTTCATAATAAATCCTGAAATAGCAAAAGGAACATGAAGTACCGAAGGTGCAACCCTTGTGGAGACTTCTTCAACTTTAATATCCTTAAACCCTAAATCTTCTAGATTTTTTTTGATGAATTGATGCGTTTCTAGTTTTTCTAAACTCCAATGATTGCATAGTTTGTTATAGGCATATTTGCCTCCTTTACAAAGTTGAGACCTATCTTTTTTTAGAAAAGCATCAGCCATAACAAAACGCCCTCCAGATTTTAGTAGCCTGTGCATTTCTTTGAGGGAGTTAAAATTATGACCCGAATGACAGAAGCTTTCAATCGCTACAGCAGAGTCAAATAAGTCAGATTGAAATGACGTGTTATTATAATTTTCTTTGAGTATGATGCCGTTATTGCTTTTTAATAAATCATTTCCTTTTTTAACCTGAAAATCAGATAATGTTACTCCATAGGCTATGACGTTTTTGTAGTTTTTTAATGCATACCGCATTGTGGCACCCATACCACAACCTAGATCTATAAGTCTGTTTTTAGTTTTACCTATGTTTAATCGTTTTGTGACTTGGTTGTTCATTTCATTCAGCATAGAATCGCGCTTAAAGGGATTTGTTTTAAAAGGAATAAAATAACCAAAATGCATGTTGTAATCGTTACTCCAAAACTCATAGTCTTCGGTAGCTTCGTTGTAGAAGTCTACCATTTCTATTCGGTTTTGTTCTGCGAAATTGCTGTAAGGTATGGATTGTGTTTTCATGGTGTTATTGGTTTAAAAGGTTATATGCGAATAGCCAAGTAAAAACAACTGCGAAGAGTGTAAATAAAAAGTTCATAAAATAACTGCCAAATTTAAAAATCACTTTTTGAGGAATTTGATACATAGGATAGTAAACAATTTGGGTAACTACCTTTCCTACCCAATAAGCACCGATTAACCCTGTAAGAGCTAATGCTAAATGAGTACCATTTTTTAGATCATTAGGTAGAAGTATAGCTATTAAACCGAATGAAAAATTAAGTCCTTGAATATATCTTCCATAGGTTTTGGCAATTTCCTGGTTTAATGGTTTTAGTTTCTTAACGTCATTATACCAGTCAAAAACTTTGTGCCTTATGTATGGATAAATCAACGCTGTAAATATTTGACCACATCCTCCAAGAATGATTAGCCAATTGGGAATTTGAGTTTTCATGATTTTTGAATTTTATAGGTGATGTACAAATGGAAAAAAGCAATTAGCATCGGAATTACTAGATGTGTGGTTATGAAACCTGTACTTATTATTTTTCCAAAGGCAATAACTGAAAGTATTGTTACGACTAATACTAAATAAATGTTGAAAAGGAATTTTGTCTGCTTTTCAAGTTTGTTGTAATTATAAAGCATGTAAAAACTCATGAGCACCTGACCCACACCTAAAACCATCTGAAACAGCATTCCTAAATAAAGTGTTATATAGAGGAGAAGTGTAATTAGCATTAACCATTTATTAATGTTGTGTAATCTTTTCATAATTCTATTGTTTTAAAACTTTCAAAAAATATTGAAAGTTTTTTTTAAAAATTTTTACTTCATAAGTTTTAAAACAGACTTAGTGAGCCAATTTTGTTTTTGGTTTACTAGCTTGTTCATTAATGTATCTAAATCGTCCGTAAGTTCTTTTAAAGCTTTTGTTTGTTTTATTAATTCTTGTGTTTTTATGGTTCCATCATCTTCAATAGATGAAACTTCTTCTAAAACCTTTATTACAGGTTTTATTTCTCTGCGGCTACGCTCTTTAGCAATGGTTCTTGCCAATTCTTGCACATCTTTTTCTGTAGTAAAAAATTCTTTTCGCTCACCAGACACTAATACTTTAGTTACAATTCCCCAATCTATGAGCTGTCTTAAATTCATACTTGTATTACCACGAGAGATTTTGAGCTCTTCCATGATATCTTCCATAGACAAAGGTTTAGTAGAAATAAAAAGCAAAGCTTGTATCTGGGCCATCGCCTTATTGATGCCCCAAAGCGTACCTAGACTTCCCCAAGTACTAATAAATTTTTCTTTTGCCTCTAAATATTCCATACCACAAAGATATAATAAATTTTAAAATTTCAATAATTATTGAAAGTTTATTTTATTTCAAAATGTATGTGGTCGTCATGTCTAACAGCTTGGCATCCATGAAATCTTATATTATCATATTTGCTTAGTGCTAATTCTTTTTTTAGATAAGGTTCTATGAAAATTTTTGAGTTTTTACTTCTGTAAAGTAACTCTTGAATAAGCGTTTTAGTGTTTTCCTTGTCCAGTTGAATTGTATTGTCTTTATCCGGAGACAAATATTTTGTAATACCATATTGCCAATACCCTTTTTCCTTGCATTGTTGAGCTGTAGGATTTATGTCTTTTACATAAGCTCCATAACCCATAAACGAAGGTTTTTGGTCTGTTTTGTTGTTGTTTTCTAAATACATAAATGCGATATCTATTTTCTTCCCATCATTATGACTAAGATGAGGAAATAGTGGAAAACCATCTATAAATGGAAAATTTGCATCTAAGTAGGCTATTTCTATTCCTAAATGGGACAGGTGTATTATTGATTGCTGTAAAGAATTATATAACTTTTTGTCAACATAGTTACGAAAACACAATGGGTATATAATATTCTGTGGCTTAAGACTGCTTTTAAAAACAGGTAATTGAGTTCTTCCGAAATATGGTGCAATCTGTGGAACCAAAACCAGGTTGCAAATCAAATAAACCAATGGAAAAACAATGCCTATCTTTTTACGCCATCGCTGAGAAATATACATGCTGATTAGCCAGATCAACCCACCAAGTTGGGTTAAAATGGTTAAGCATAAAATTACGAGCAGATGTGCTAGCAGTTTTAGAGGTTTCATCCTATTTCAAAACGTCGAAATAAAAATCTTATTTTATAAGTCCGGCACGCTTTAAAAGAGCTTCAGGTTTCGGCTCTTGACCTCTAAACTTTTTATATAAGGTCATTGGGCTATCTGTACCTCCTTGGGATAATATATAGGCTTTAAACTTATTCGCAACAGTTTTGTTAAAAATACCCTCTTCTTTAAAGTATTCAAAAGCATCTGCATCTAAAACTTCTGCCCATTTATAGCTGTAATAGCCCGATGAGTAACCTCCTTGAAAAATATGTGCAAACGCAGTACTCATACAGTTTTCTTCTACATCAGGATAAAGTTGTGTTTTGCCGAAAGCTTCGATCTCGTGTTTCTTTACATCAGAAATAGCTGTTGGATTTAAACCATGCCAGCTCATGTCTAAAAGTCCAAAACTTAACTGACGTAAGGTTTGCATGCCTTCATGAAATGTTGCTGATGCTTTTATTTTTTCAACGAGTTCCATTGGGATAACTTCTCCTGTCTCATAATGCGTAGCAAATAATTTAAGTGTTTCCTCTTCGTAACACCAATTTTCTAAAATTTGACTTGGCAATTCTACAAAATCCCAATATACACTGGTGCCAGATAGGCTAGGGTAGGTCGTGTTAGCTAACATACCATGCAATGCATGACCAAACTCATGAAACAATGTTGTAACTTCATTAAAGGTTAATAATGAAGGTTTACTTTTAGTAGGTTTTGTGAAATTGCAAACTATAGATACGTGTGGTCGCTCGTTTTTACCATTTTTAATCATTTGAGGCTTGTATGAAGTCATCCAGGCACCATTTCGTTTTCCTGCTCTTGGGAAGAAGTCTGCATAAAAGATAGATACAAGATTGTTCTCTGCATCAACCACTTTATAAGTTAAAACATCGTTATGATATTTGTCGATTGTGTTGATTTCTTCAAATCTTAAACCAAACAATTTCTCAGCAACCGTAAATGCACCATCAATGACATTCTCTAATTTGAAGTATGGCTTCAATTTTTCGTCATCTAAATCGAACAATTTTTGCTTTAATTTCTCAGAATAGTAAGCCGAATCCCATTTTTGTAGTTGCTCTATTCCATCTAGTTCTTTAGCAAAGGTCTCAAGCTCTTCAAACTCTTTTTCAGCCGCTGGTTTTGCCTTTTCTAGGAGTTCGTTTAAAAAGTCGTTTACCTTTTCAGGAGTTTGTGCCATACGCTCTTCCAAAACAAAATGAGCGTGTGTTTTGTAGCCTAAAAGTTGAGCACGTTCAAAACGAAGATTTACAATTTTTAAAACAATATCCTGGTTATCTAAGTCATCATTATGAAATCCTTTGCTGCCAAAAGCTTTGGATAATTTTTCACGTAGTTCACGATTATCAGCATAAGTCATAAAAGGGATATAACTAGGATAATCTAATGTGATTAGCCAGCCATCCTTACCTTTACTTTCAGCCAGTTGTTTAGCGGCTTCCTTGGCGCCTTCGGGTAATCCTAAAACATCAGATTCGTTAGTAAGGTGCATTTCAAACTTATTGGTTTCGGCTAAAACATGCTCACCAAACTTTAGTTTTAGTTGACTTAATTCTTTATCGATGGCGCGTAACTTTTGCTTTTTGTCTTCTTGAAGGTTGGCACCATTTCTCGAAAAACTTTTATATTTTTTATCCAGAAGTGTTGCTTGTTCCGTTGTTAACTTTAAATCATTTTTAGAATCGTTAACCGCTTTTACACGTTTGAATAAAGCTTCATTAAGCGTGATGTCGTTGCTAAACTCAGATAGTAATGGAGAAACTTCTTGAGCTATTTTTTGAATCTCATCATTAGTTTCAGCGGAATTCAAATTGAAAAATAGGCTTGATATTCTATCTAATTCTTCACCTGAATAATCCAAAGCTTCAATTGTATTCTCAAAAGTTGGTAATTCGGTATTGTTTACAATAGCATCTATTTCAGCTTTTGCTTTTTCGATAGCTACTTTAAAAGCAGATAGAAAGTCTTCATTTTTTATTTTGGAAAAAGGTGCGGTATTGTAAGGTGTATTAAAGGTTGTATTTAAAATGGTCATGTCGTTATCGTCTAATTTTTCTTACGTATGTTATTGATAGTGTGAATTTTAACGCTATTTTAAGATGTTGGTGCCTAACAGTTGAATAAGTTTAACTACCTTTGTGCCATCTTTGACGAACAAGATCTTTTTGTTCTTAAGGATTGGTTAATAGCAAAAAAAGCCTTGACGCAAGTTGAGGCTTTTTTATAGGTCTTTTGCAGACTCAATAACCTTAGCTTTTAAGCCTTCTTTGTAAACCAGAATTTTGTCTAAAACACATTGGTCAGAACTTCCTAGAATCTGAGCAGCCAAGATACCAGCATTTTTAGCTCCGTTTAGTGCAACTGTTGCAACAGGAACGCCTCCTGGCATTTGTAATATAGATAACACCGAATCCCAACCGTCTATAGAATTACTGCTTTTTACTGGAACTCCGATGACAGGCAATGGAGATAAAGAAGCCACCATTCCAGGCAAATGTGCTGCGCCACCAGCACCAGCAATAATGACTTTGATGCCTCTTGTATGTGCATTTTTTCCGTAATCGAACAATTTTTCAGGTGTACGATGAGCGGAAACGATATCCACTTCAACTTCAATATCAAATCCTTTTAAGATGTCTATAGCGTCCTGCATTACAGGTAAATCGCTTTTGCTTCCCATTATTACTCCTACTTTGCTCATATTTTATTCACTTATTACTTTTATAGTTCGTTTTACATTTTCGGCAATTTCTCTTGCTTTGTTAATGTCTTTATTTACAATAGTAACATGACCCATTTTTCTGAACGGACGTGTTTGTTTTTTACCATAAATATGAGGCGTAACACCATCCATGGCCATAATCTCTTCAATATTTTTATAAAGTACGTTACCAGTATGGTCTTCGGCACCAACCAAATTTACCATAACACCTGCTACTTTACTTTCTGTATTGCCTAGCGGTAAACCTAATATACACCTTAAGTGCTGCTCAAACTGGTCTGTGTAACTTGCTTCTATACTGTAATGCCCAGAATTATGAGGTCTTGGCGCTACTTCATTTACAAGGATTTGGTCATCTTCGGTCTGAAACATTTCTACTGCCAAAAGTCCAACATGCTCAAAATCAGCAGCTGTTTTTAAGGCTACAAGCTCTGCCTTTTTTGCAATGTCGTCAGGAATTCTAGCAGGACAAATAACATACTCGACCTGGTTGGCTTCAGGATGAAATTCCATTTCAACAACAGGATAGGTTTTTAAATGTCCTTTGGTATTTCTGGCTACAATAACAGCCAATTCATTTTTAAACGGAATTAAATCCTCTGCAATACATTCTACGTTTGGTAAATCTACCAAGTCTGTGTAGCGTCTCACTACTTTAACACCTTGTCCATCGTAACCAAATCTAGCACTTTTCCATACAAACGGATAGTTTAGACCACCATTATCAACAGCATCTTCAATTTCTGACGTGTGCGCAAATCGAGAGAAATCTGCGGTCGGAATATTGTGATCGCGATAAAATAATTTTTGTGTTGCTTTATTTTGAATAGTGCGCAACGTTTTTGCAGAAGGATATACCTTAACACCTTTGTATTCAAGTGTTTCTAGTGCCTCGACGTTGACGTTTTCAATTTCAATAGTAAGTACATCAACCTTTTTCCCAAAGCTAACAACAGTGTCGTAATCCAGCAAATCACCCACTGTAAATTCATCACAAGCCAATCTTGCAGGTGCTACTTCACTAGGATCTAAAACGCAAGTGTAAATATCATATTTACGTGTATGATATAAAATCATTTTGCCCAATTGCCCACCACCAAGAATTCCGAGTTTAAAGTTTGAAGAAAAGTAGTTCATGTTTATTTCCCGAGTAAGAGGGGAATTTTATAAGATTCAACATTAATTCCTTGCAAAAATAAGCTAATTATAGGAGATACTCTTAAATTCATAATTCAAAAAATCGGCAATCGGCAATCAATTCATTATCTTTGCGTTTCTAAAATAATACCATGGTTGTTAAGCTTCACGATTTATACTTTAAACCTTTTATAAATGCAGATGAAATTGATGTTGTTGTTCAACGTATGGTCAATGAAATTTCTGCAGATATAGGTGATGAAATTCCAGTATTTGTTGGGATAATGAACGGGTCGTTTATGTTTGTGAGCGACTTTGTAAAAAAGTACCCAAAACCTTGTGAAGTCACGTTTATAAAATTGGCATCTTATGAAGGTGTTAAGTCTACTGAAGATATTCAGAGACTTATTGGCTTAACGCAAGATTTAACTGGTAGAACGGTTGTTATTTTAGAAGATATTATAGACTCAGGTAACACGCTTGAAGAAGTGCACCGCATTTTTAAAGATGAAAACGTAAAGCAATTAATTATAGCAACATTGTTCTACAAACCTGAGGCCTATGACAAAGATTTTAAACTTCATTATGTTGGTAAAGAAATTCCAAACAAATTCATAGTAGGCTATGGCTTAGACTATGATGGTTTGGGAAGAGATTTGCCAAATGTATATCAATTAAAAACAACACAACACATGACAAACATCGTGCTATTTGGCCCTCCAGGCGCTGGCAAAGGAACACAAGCAAACTTCTTAAAAGAAAAATACGATTTAGTACATATCTCTACAGGAGATGTCTTTAGATACAATATTAAAAATGAAACTGCCTTAGGCATGCTAGCCAAATCATATATGGACAAAGGTGAGCTGGTGCCAGATCAAGTAACGATTGATATGTTGAACAAAGAGGTAGAAAAAAATGCCGATGCTAACGGATTTATTTTCGATGGTTTTCCAAGAACGAACGCACAGGCTAAGGCATTAGATGAATTAATGGATAGCAAAGATTCTCAAATTAATGCTATGGTAGCTTTAGAAGTCGATGATGAGGTATTGGTGGAACGTCTCTTAAAACGCGGAGAAACTAGTGGAAGAGCTGACGATGCAGACGAAAGTATCAT
>JASBSA010000081.1 GCA_030149175.1 Winogradskyella sp.
CCTTCTCCAGACAATACCGCTACTTTTTGTTTGTTCACTAACTTAATATCTGGCGAACCAATATCTGGTGTGGTTTGTGAAAAACCTGAATTGATTTGAGCTAATTGTTGTTCATGTTTCTGCTTTATTTGATTTATAGTGCCTAGGAAATCTTCGAGGTGTTTATTGTCTCCTTTGGTTATAATCAAAGAGCCTCTATCAAATTGTTCACCATTAGATTGGAATGGTTTTTCTGTAAACCTTACCTTTACGTTATGCTTTAGTAAATCTGCTAAAAACTGTGCGTCTTTTAGGGAGTTCCATTTACTCACATAGCCATACGCTTTGGAAAGTACAGTAGGCATTTTGCCTTCGTAAGTTTTTGTGCTGCTCACTTTAGATGTACTAGCAACACCATCTAAACCATAAGCATATGGCAAAGACCAAGCCGTAATATCATAAGTTAGTGAGTCACTTAATTTGGCGTTAGGTTCAAACAAAACTTTTACCATTTTACCTTTTGGTTGATTTGTATGAATGACAAGCGCATTGTTATCTACAGACATACTTCCTTGTTGGCCTGTTGTATAATTGTACCCAGAAACTTTTCCGGAGTTGGCATTTTCAAATTTGATGTCGTGTTTGATCAATAAGCTTTTTAGACTGTTCAGTTTGTCTTGATTGCCTTTAAGTACATAACTTTTATATTTTAAATTGCTATTATCAAAGAACTTAGCAAATTCTGTATTTAGTTGTTTAGCATTTTTTGAAGCCATTTCAACGGTTGAAAGCCCTGTAACCGTATGATGCGTCAACCGTTCTATTAAAGTCAGAACATGACTTTCATCATTCAAAATACCTAATCCAGAGATGCCATGACCAGCCTGCTCGTAAGTCATGCCAATAGCTCCCATATAGGTTGGGTAGGTATCTCCATAACTAGGATAGAATAAATCGAAACGCTCTCTGGTGAAGAACAGCCAACCCTCTGCATCAAAATACTTAGCGTGGTTTTGTCCTATTTGAGTTTGAAAATCGCGTTGCCAATCACTAATAATTTCATGGAACGGTTCTGCGGCAGGTGCAAAATAATAAGGCTCGTTTGGGCCTTGCTCATGAAAATCGACATGAATGTGCGGCATCCATTTGTTATATACTTTTAAGCGTTGTTGTGTTTCAACTTGTGTCGCCCAAGCCCAATCTCTATTCAAATCAAAGAGGTAGTGGTTTGGCCGTCCACCTGGCCAAGGCTCATTGTGCTCACTGGCTTGTTGGTCTATGTCATAAGGTGTGCTTTTGGTTTCGTTATACCAATTGACATAACGGTCTCTACCATCTGGATTAATGCCTGGATCTATTATAACTACAGTATTTTCTAACAGCTCTTTATGTTCTGTAAGAAGTTTATAAAGTGTCAGCATAGCTGCTTCAGAACTCGACGCTTCGTTACCATGTACGTTGTAGCTTAGCCAAACAATGGCAATATCATTAGCTTGGTCAGTGAGCGTAGTCGAACTGCCATCTAATAAACCAGCGTTCTTTAAGTTATTCTCACGGATTGTTTCGAGGTTTTTTATGTTTTCTTTGGAAGAAATATAAGCTAAAACAAGAGCTCTACGCTCGTTTGTAGTTCCATATTGTTCAACTTTCACATTATTCGGAACTGTGTTAGCCACGGTTTTAAAATAATCCACAACTTGATGGTGACGACTAAATTGTGTGCCGAGGTCGTACCCTAAAAATGTACTTGGTGATTGTAGATTCTGTGCCGATGTTAAGGTGAAACAACCAAATACGACCAAAAAGACTAATAGAAATTTTTGCATTAAATACGATGTTTTTTGTTTGAAAGCTAGTAAAGATAGTTCCTGAAATCGAATTAACTAAAAATTAGCAGTTAAAAAATAGAAGTACCTTATATTTATACCATAATAATAAATTGTATGCCAACCGACTGTATTCCGTTTAGAGCAACTGGATATTTCTCTGATTTTATATGTGATTATTTAGATCAAAAGCCTGAGTTAAAACCGTTATATAATCGTTTTCCAACGTTAGAAAATTTTAAGGCTCAGATTGAAGAAAAGTCAAAAAGTGGTCACCTTGAGCGCAGTCGAAAGGTACTTTCTAAAACTCTGACAAATCAATACACTACTATTGAAGCTTCAGAATTAACTTTAAATAACATTGAAAGCTTAAAATCTGAAACTACATTTACCATTACAACTGGTCATCAGTTAAATCTGTTTACAGGACCCTTATATTTTTTATATAAGATTATTTCAACCATCAACTTAACTGAAGAATTAAAATCAGCATATCCCGACTACGATTTTGTACCAGTCTATTGGATGGCATCTGAGGATCATGATTTTGATGAGATTAACTTTTTCAATTTTAAAGGGAAAAAAATTCAATGGAATTCTGACCAAACAGGAGCTGTTGGGCATTTTATCACCAATGGATTAGAAGATGTATATGAGGTGGTTGCGTCAGAATTCGGCTCAGGAAAATTTGCAGAGCAGTTAAAAACCTGGTTTAAAAATGCCTATCTCAATCACGATAATCTAGCAGATGCTACGCGATACCTAGCCAATGAATTATTTGGTGAATATGGACTTGTAGTTGTTGACGCAGATGATAGAGAGCTAAAGCGTTTGTTCATTCCGCAAATGAAAAACGAATTATTAGAACAAACCGCTTTTAAAACCGTTTCTGAAACTAATAACACCTTAGAGAAATTAGGATTGAAAATTCAGGTAAATCCTAGAGAAATTAATCTGTTTTATATTCATAATGGTTTACGTGAACGCATTGTTTTTGAAGATTCTACTTTTAAAGTTTTAGATACTGAAATTATCTGGAACGAAGAAGAACTCTTAAATCATTTACAGGAGTATCCTGAGCGTTTTTCGCCAAACGTGATTATGCGTCCGTTATATCAGGAAGTTATTCTTCCAAATTTATGTTACATAGGTGGAGGTGGAGAAATGATATATTGGTTACAGTTAAAATCTAATTTTGAAGCGCAAGATGTTACTTTTCCAATGTTATTGCTTAGAAATTCCGCTTTAGTAAAAACAAAAAAACAAGCAGAAAAGTTAGAAAAGCTAAATATCTCTGATGCCGATTTATTCTTGAATAGAAATTCATTTATAAATAAAAAGGTAAGACAGATTTCTAATATAGATATTGATTTTTCGGATCAAATAAAGTTTTTAAATCAGCAATTTAAAGATTTATATCAATTAGCTGAACAAACCGATAAGTCATTTTTAGGAGCAGTTAAGGCACAAGAAGTAAAGCAAATAAAAGGATTAAAGCAACTTGAAAAGCGATTGCTTAAAGCACAAAAACGAAAGTTAAAAGATCATATAGAGCGTTGCACAGACTTGCAAGAGCAGTTATTTCCTGGGCAAAGTCTGCAAGAACGTAATACAAATTTCTCTGAACTGTATCTGGAATTTGGTGATGATTTGATTTCAGAATTAAAGAAATACTTACAACCGTTAGAGGATGAATTTGCTGTAATAACTTTATAGTTTAAGTTGTTAAAAAAATATCTAAAAAAGTTTATATCTCAAATCTTCAATGTAAACGCAATTGTTATTTTTGCACATGCAACACAACAAAGTCCTTATTTTAGATTTCGGATCGCAGTACACACAGCTTATTGCACGCCGAGTTAGAGAGTTGAATATCTATTGCGAAATTCATCCATTCAATAAAATACCTTCAGATTTCGATAGCTTTAAAGCTGTAATTTTATCTGGCAGTCCTAATTCCGTTAGAGGAGAAAATGTACTTCATACAGATCTTTCAAATATTAGAGGAAAAAAACCAATGTTAGCGGTATGCTATGGCGCACAGTATTTGGCTCATTTTTCCGGTGGTGAAGTGGCAGAATCTAATACGAGAGAATATGGTAGGGCTCATCTTGGCTATATAAAACCAAATGAAGATTTTTTTGAAAACATCCATGAAGGTAGCCAAGTTTGGATGAGTCATAGTGATACCATAAAAAAGCTTCCAACAGGAGCAGTATTATTAGCAAGTACTGAAGATGTTGAAAATGCCGCATATAAAATTGAAGGGGAAAGTACGTATGCCATTCAATTTCATCCAGAAGTATATCATTCTACAGATGGTCATCAATTGCTTCAAAATTTCTTAGTGAAGATAGCAAATGTTAATCAAGATTGGACACCAAATGCCTTTGTAGAAGAAACCGTTGAAGCACTTAAGGAAAAGCTTGGTAATGATAAAGTTGTGCTTGGTTTATCGGGTGGTGTAGATTCTTCAGTAGCAGCAATGCTTTTGCACAAAGCCATTGGTAAAAACCTTTATTGCATCTTTGTAAATAATGGATTGCTTCGTAAAAATGAGTTTGAAGATGTGCTACATCAATACGAAGGCATGGGATTAAACGTTAAAGGTGTAGATGCTTCGGCACGCTTTTTGGATGCCTTAGCAGGAAAGAGCGATCCAGAGGAAAAAAGAAAAACCATTGGTCGTGTGTTCATTGAGGTTTTTGATGATGAAGCACATCTTATAAAAGATGTAAAATGGTTGGCACAAGGCACCATTTATCCAGATGTTATAGAAAGTGTTTCTGCCACAGGCGGACCAAGCGCAACGATAAAGAGTCATCATAATGTTGGTGGCTTACCAGATTTTATGAAATTAAAAGTTGTTGAGCCTTTAAAGGCATTGTTTAAAGATGAGGTAAGAAGGGTTGGCGCGTCTATGAATATGGATTCGCAGTTGTTGGGTCGTCATCCTTTTCCAGGTCCAGGTTTGGCAATTAGGATTCTTGGAGATCTAACTCGTGAGAAAGTTCGTATATTACAAGAGGTAGATGCTATTTTTATCAATAACCTACGTTCTTGGAATTTGTACGACAAAGTATGGCAAGCAGGTGCCATGTTGTTGCCTGTAAATAGTGTCGGAGTTATGGGTGATGAGCGTACTTATGAAAAATGTGTGGCATTAAGAGCTGTAGAAAGTACTGATGGTATGACGGCAGATTGGGTAAATTTACCATACGAGTTTTTGCAAAAAACCTCAAATGAAATTATAAATAAAGTGAAAGGTGTAAATAGAGTGGTATACGATATCAGTTCTAAACCACCAGCGACAATTGAATGGGAATAAAATAGTGACGTTAAAGTTGATTTTGTTTCTAAAATTAGGATAAGCTAAATAAGAATACATGAAGAAATTATTAACCGTCATATTAATTATCTTAGGATTAAATCTTGGTGCGCAAAACTACATTGAGCATAAGATAAAAGAGGGAGAAACTATTGAGAGCATAGCCAAAAAGTATTTGGTAACACCTTTCGATATTCTGGCATTAAACCCTGATGCAAAAACCAAGTTTCAGCCAAATACGGTTTTGATTATCCCAAATTCAAAAATTAAAAATGAACCTATTAATGAGGAATCAAAAGAGTTAATAGGCTATAGAACACACAAGGTAAAACGTAAAGAAACACTCTATGGCTTATCAAAGAAGTATGGAGTTTCAGAAGATGAAATAAAAAAAGCCAATCGGTTTCTATATTCTGAAAATCTTAAAAAAGGTGATAAAATCAGAATTCCTAAGTACAAGACCTTTATTTCTAAAGTTAGCCTTAAGAACACTGTTAAAAAGTACAAAGTTCAACCAAAAGAAGGTAAGTGGAGGATAGCGTATAAATTCGGAATTACTGTTGAAGAACTTGAAGCTTTAAATCCAAATATGAAACCCATTCTTCAACCAGGCGATGAACTCAACGTACCAAATATTGAAGATAAGGACGAAAAACCTATTGAGTCTGAATACAATTACTATGAAGTATTGCCAAAAGAAGGGTTTTATAGGTTGAAAATAAAAACTGGTCTTACGCAAGAAGAATTAGAAGACCTAAATCCTGAACTAAAAGAGAGTGGATTAAAGGCTGGTATGGTTTTAAAAATTCCAGCAAATGCAGAAACTACTATAGGTTTATCAGATCTAGAAACCACTAAGTTGGAATCTAAAATCAAAAACTTCAAAGTCAAAAAAATAGCTTTAATGTTACCATATCGTTTGCATAGAATTGATGTGGATTCTGTAGAGGAAGCTAAAGAAGAAATAAAGACTAACAAACTTTTGTCAGTTGTATTAGATTTTCATGTTGGTGTAAGAATGGCCTTAGACTCGGCTAAGCAATTAGGTATTTCCACTGATTTAAAAGTATTTGATACCGAACGTCAACCATCTACTGTGAGTGAAATACTTTCGGATAACGATTTCTCTGATTATGACGCTGTTATTGGTCCAATGGAAGAATTATGTTTCGATAGGGTTGCTAGTAGTTTAAAACGAGATAGAGTTCCGGTAATTGCGGCATTAAACAACCCAAAGGAAGTGTATGCAAATGTGTTTCAGACCATTCCAGATGATAAACTATTGCAAAACGCAATTATTGATTTTGTAAAGGCAGACAGTCTAAAGTCTAAGGTAGTTATCATAGCAGATCAATCTCACAAAGCTGTTAGTGAAATGCTTAAAAGAGAATTTACAAATGCTAAACAGATTTATTCACAAATAGATAAGAAAACGGATAAAGATGCACACTTTATATATCCTGTTCAACTAGAAAACGTTTTTCAACCTGGTAAAACAATTGTGTTTTTAGAAACTAATAATGGAGCGTTTGCTTCTAGTGTAATAAGTATGTTAAACGCTCTTGTTATAGATAAAACAGAAATCGTACTAGTGACACTAGATAAAAATAAAGCCTTTGAAGGAAAGGATATAGATAACAATAATCTATCTAATCTTAAATTTCATTACCCATCTATACATAAAAGATTTGATGAGCAAAGATCCAATGGTTTTGTTAAAGCCTATAAAGCAGAGTTTGGTGTATCACCGAGTAAATATGTTGCTCGTGGCTTTGATATTACGATAGATATCCTATTGCGCTTGGCAGCAGAAGAGAATTTATACGAAGCCTCAAAAGAGGTTATCGAAACCGAATACATCGAAAACAAGTTTAGATACAACAAATCCCTATTTGGAGGCTATGTTAACGAAGCTGTGTACATAGTAAAATATGATGATTTAAAAATCGTCGAAGCCAGTAAATTATGACTTCTAAAGTAACTTATTTAGGTAATCTTAGAACAGAAAGTACGCACATAAAATCTGGTAATACATACATTACAGATGCTCCCACTGACAATAATGGCAAAGGAGAAGCGTTTTCTCCAACAGATACTGTTGCTACCGGATTAGCAAGTTGTATGCTAACGGTTATGGGAATTAAAGCCAGAGATATGGATGTGGATATGTCTGGAACAACTGCTGAGATCACAAAGATCATGGCTAGTAATCCTAGGCGAATTTCTAAAATAGAGGTTGTGCTTAATTTTCCATTTAAGGCCGATAATAAGATCAAGAAAATCTTAGAGCATACAGCAAAAACATGTCCCGTACATTACAGTTTACATCCAGATATCGAAAAAGAGATTACATTTAACTGGCAATAAATGCAAATAAAGCATATCATAATTTCAGTGTTGTTTTTGTGTATTGGAGCATCGTCCAATGAAGAGACTATTTCATGGAATGACATGCGCAAACTCACCTGGAAAGATTTTAAAGGGAGTCCAGACCCTAATTCTGATGCGGTTGCCTTAACGGCCTCTGGCATTACTTTCGGATACTCTGTAAAAACATCAGGAAAACGTATTGTTAATTATTCAGCATCAGTACAAGCACATTTTTACCCAAATAAGTCTTGGTACTTAACAGAAAAAGCAGACGACCATATCCTTGCCCATGAGCAATTGCATTTTGATATTACAGAGCTTTATGTTAGAAAATTTAAGCAGCAATTAGAACGCTTAGTGGTAAATCAAAACATAAAAACTCAAATGAATCAAATTCACCATGCCATAAATGAAGCCTTGGATAAGACCCAAAAAACTTATGACGAGCAGACCAATCATTCTATAAATATTGGAGCGCAAGAGTACTGGGAAAACTTCATAAAAGAAGAGCTTAAGAAATTAGAAAAATATAAGTCGCAATAAGTTTAAAGTAAGTAAACATGCGCTTGTAGATCCTGCATACTACAAAAATGCCTCTTGTCATTCCTGCGCAGGCAGGTATCTATTTTTAAAAAACGATATAGCTATGGAACCCAATAAAGAAGCATTAATAGAATTAGCAAATTATAAAATGCCTTTCGGAAAATATAAAGGCGAATATTTAGTAGATATACCAGAGTATTACTACACTTGGTTTAAGCAAAAAGGGTTTCCTGAAGGGAAATTAGGCAGAATGATGATGCAAATGCACGACATCAAAATCAATGGTCTTGAAGAATTAATATACACCATTAAGCGCGATTACAAAAAGTAATTATTTTATCGCTTTATTGTAATAATAAGCTGTAGATGTAAATAGAACAACAACCAAAACCTATTGTTTCAATAAGAGCTTTTAATGATGTAAAAACTTATTTTAAGATTGCAACTTTAAATTGCACTAAAGACAATTTTTATTGTAAATTTGCCTGCGTTTAACAGCGTACCATGACCACAGATCCTAAGTATATTTTTGTAACAGGCGGTGTGTCCTCTTCACTCGGAAAAGGCATTATCGCGGCTTCTTTAGCAAAGCTCCTGCAAGCTCAAGGTTACAGAACTACCATCCAAAAATTAGACCCTTACATTAACATAGATCCAGGCACATTAAATCCATACGAACACGGTGAGTGTTACGTAACAGATGATGGTGCAGAAACCGATTTAGATTTAGGGCATTATGAGCGTTTTCTAAACGTTCCAACATCGCAAGCTAATAACGTAACTACTGGTAGAATCTATCAAAGTGTTATTGATAAGGAACGTCGTGGTGAATTCTTAGGAAAAACAGTTCAGGTAATTCCACATATTACGGACGAAATTAAGCATAGGATTCAAATTCTTGGTAATTCTGGTGATTATGATATTGTGATTACTGAAATTGGAGGTACAGTAGGTGATATTGAGTCTCTACCTTATATTGAGGCAGTACGTCAGCTACAATGGGATTTGGGTGAGCACAATGCTTTGGTTATTCATTTGACATTAATTCCTTACCTGTCAGCTGCAGGTGAATTAAAAACCAAACCAACCCAGCATAGTGTTAAGACCTTGATGGAGAGTGGTGTGCATGCTGATATTCTAGTGTGTAGAACCGAGCACGAGCTACAAGAAGGATTAAAGGAAAAGTTAGCACGTTTTTGTAATGTTAAGAAAGAAGCTGTAATACAATCTATTGACGCTTCAACCATTTATGATGTACCAAATTTAATGCTCGATGAAGGATTAGATAAAGTCGTTTTACAAAAATTAGATCTTAAAAGTGACGTACCAAATTTAGACCAATGGAACGAATTTTTAAAGCGTCATAAAAACCCAACAAGCGAAGTTACTATTGGGTTAATTGGTAAATACGTAGAACTTCAAGATTCATATAAGTCTATATTAGAAGCTTTTATTCATGCTGGCGCAGAGAACGAAGTAAGAGTTAATGTAGAGCCAATTCATTCAGAATTTTTGAACGAAGATAATATAGATTTCAAACTTGGTCATTTAGATGGTGTTTTGGTAGCACCAGGTTTTGGTGAACGTGGTATAGAAGGTAAAATAGATGCGGTTAGGTTTGTAAGAGAACACAATATCCCATTTTTAGGTATTTGTTTAGGAATGCAAATGGCAGTCATAGAATATGCCAGAAATGTTCTCAACTTAGAAGGTGCTAATTCATTAGAAATGGATGAGAATACTCCACACCCAGTCATTAACCTTATGGAGTCCCAGAAAGATGTTATTAACAAGGGAGGTACGATGCGTTTAGGAGCTTGGGATTGTGATATTATACAAGGCAGCGTAGCGCATAAGGTGTATGGTAAAACAAGTATAAAAGAACGTCACAGACATCGTTTTGAGTTTAATGATGATTACAAAGCCCAGATTGAAGCTGCGGGTATGAAAGCTACAGGGTTAAATCCAGATACAGGACTTGTAGAAATTATTGAAATACCAGAACACAATTGGTTTGTTGGTGTGCAGTATCACCCAGAATATAAAAGTACTGTTGCTAATCCACATCCTTTATTTGTGGCATTTGTAAAAGCTGCATTAAAATACAAGAAGAAAAAATAATGTGCCACTTTGGCGTAAAAAGAATTTTGGATAGCTTTTTGGGATAGCCAAAGCATTAATCAATCAATCGTAGTGTACGAAATAAATTATGGAAGAAAAGAAACTCGATATTAATTCAATCATAGGATTCATCCTTATATTCGGGATTTTGGTGTTTATGATGTATCAAAATACACCAACAGAAGAAGAGATTGAAGCTCAAAAGCAAGCTGAGCAAGAGCAAGTAGAAGCAGAGAAAAAGAATAGTAAGCAAAATGAAGCTGTTGTAACAACTTCAGATGATTACAGTAATACAAAAGACTTAGACTCTACGCAATTAGCATCACTTAAAAGCAAAGAAGGGTCTTTAGCTTATGCCTTAACAATACCTGGGGAAGACTTTACAACTGTAGAAACCGATGTGTTCAAATTAAAATTCAGTAGAATGGGTGGCTATTTGGCAGAAGTAAAACTCAAAAAGTTTGTAACCTTCGATTCTCTGCCTATATATATGGTTAAAGACCAAAATTCTGCTTTTAATATTTCATTCGGCACTTCAGATAATCGTATGCGTAACACACAAGATTATCCTTTTCAACCTAGTGTCACTAAAAGTGGTGTGAATACAGTCGTATCCATGAAGCTTAAATTTTCCGAAACAGAATATTTAGAATATAGATACGAATTAAAGCCAGATGATTATATGATTGACTTTTCAATTAAATCAGAAGGTTTAAGTGGAGAGTTCAATACATCCGAGCCTATTACTTTAGATTGGAAGCAAAAAGGAATTAGACATGCTAAGAGTATTAGTTACGAAAATCGTTACACCAGATTAACCTACATGCACGACGATGATCGTGTTGAAAAATTGTCTCAAATGGGTGATGATGACGAAACAGTTGAAGATGTAGAATGGTTATCGTATAGACAACATTTCTTTAGTTCTATTCTAGTTGCAGAAGACAGCCCGTTTTCTAAAGCGGAAATAACGTCTCAAAATTTAGTAGAAGATGAAGAAGTAGATACGTTATTTACAAAGTTGTATACCTCTAAAATACCTTTGGCTTACAATGGTGGTGAGGTCAGTAAAAATTTAGGATTGTACTATGGTCCAACTGATGCTAAGATTTTAAAGACTTATGATAAAAGTTTGGAGGAAAGTATTCCTTTTGGTTGGGGCATTTTTGGTTGGATAAATAAAGCCTTATTCATTCCGTTGTTTGGTTGGTTAAGTAGTATGTTACCTTATGGTATAGCGATTATCGTTATGACGATTCTGGTAAAGCTTTTGTTGTCTTTTGTACAATACAAGCAGTTTTTATCTCAGGCGAAGATGAAAATATTAAAGCCAGAGTTAGATGCCATAAGAGAAAAATATAAAGACAATAAGCTTAAGGCACAACAGGAAACTATGGCCCTACAGAGTAAAGCAGGTGCAAGTCCACTCAGTGGTTGTTTACCTGGTTTAATGCAGATTCCTGTATTCTATGCCTTGTTTATGTTCTTCCCGACAGCATTCGATTTAAGACAGAAAAGCTTTCTTTGGGCAGACGATTTAAGTTCGTACGATTCTGTATTGGAGTGGGATACACATATTCCAATTATATCAACTTTCTATGGAAATCATATGGCCCTGTTTCCAATATTGGCAGCTATTGCTATTTTCTTCTATATGAAGATGACAACTGGTCAACAAACAGCTATGCAAGCTCCACCACAAGAAGGTATGCCAGATATGAGTAAGATGATGAAGTACATGATTTACTTCTCACCATTACTAATGTTAATTTTCTTTAATAACTATGCCTCTGGTTTAAGTTTATATTACTTTATTTCTAACCTAATTAGTATCGGTATTATGTTAGTAATTAAAAATTACATAATTGATGAAAATAAGGTTTTAGCTAAAATAGAAGTAAGCAAGAGTAAGCCTAAGAAAGAAAATCGTTTCCAACGTAAAATGAAAGAGATGATGGAGCAAGCTGAACAACAAAAGCAAGCTCAACAAAAAAGAAAAAAGTAAAACAAAAACCAGATAAATTTATCTGGTTTTTTTATGCAAGTTGTCGTTATTCTATAGTAGGAATTAGTACTGATTCAATAATATGAATAACACCATTGTCTGCCTGTAGATTAATTTGTAAAACATCAATATCTGTATTACCAGTACCGTCTTCTAAACTTACTTGATTATTATCGTTTCCTGATGAACTCACAATAATTGAATCCCCTTCTAAAGTTTCTATAGAAATATCGTTAGACAGATCAGATGCTCTTATATTTGACTCTACAACAACATGGTGCCGTAATATCGTACTTAAAGTCTCAGCATTAATATCATCAATACTGTTAATTTCCGGATTACTATTAATAAATCCTAAAAATGCTGAATTTTCGGGAGCAAATAGGGTGAATGGAGCTGGTGAGAGTAAATTAGGAAGGGTAAGCGTTTCTGAAAGTTGTTCTTGCTCATCTTGTGTTAATGCATTATTAAGAGAACTTAGATTAGAATCTGCCTTAATAAATGTCATTATAGTGGGTAGTGGTATAACGTCAGATATGATATGAATTACTCCATTAGATGCAACGATGTCGGTTTCAAGTGCAGAAGATTCGTCATTAAGTCGTAAGGCATTATTATTTGCTTCGTAGTAGAGATTAATGTCGTTGCCACCGACACCATCAGCTTCTGTTTTTAAATATCCCATTCCTAATGAAATAATGTCCGAAGAGGATAAGATGTTATCTGCAACCACATGGTTGAGCAGTACATTTCTCAAAAATACAATTTGTGAGGCATTCATGTTGGTGATGTCTATGTTAGATGCTATCAAAAACTCTGTAAAGGCATTATCATTCGGAGCAAAAATTGTAAAGGGACCAGATTCCTCAAGTGTAGATTTTAGGTCTGTGAGTTCTAAAGCTAATACAAATGAGTTTAGATTGTTGTCCATAGCAACATCGACAATATTATTTTGAGTATCGTTATTGTTATCATCATCATTGCTACAGGCCTGTACTAATAACAGCATTACAAGTATTAGGGTACGTATTTTAGTTTTGTTTAAGTGTAAGATTATCATTTATAGTGTTTTAAAGAATTAACTGATACCTTATAAACTAACAAAAAATTACTCTTTATGAGTTAAATAAATGCTAAGATCTTGCTTAAAAGAAAACCCAGACTCTCGTCTGGGTTTTCACTACTAACTAAATCAATCAATATAAAAATGAGGTAATCAGCCTCTACTTTTCTAATTCATAGTGTCTGGTATAAGCACACTTTCTATAGCATGAACTACGCCATTAATAGCTTGTACATCTACTACTACAATATCAATTTCAGCATTTCCAGCCCCATCAGTAATTTTTGCAGGGTTACCATCATTACCTGGTAAGTTTATGGTTATCATATCACCTTCAAGTGTTGTTGGCATAGCACCATCAGTTAAATCACCTGCTCTAACATTTGCACCAGCAATAACATGATGTGCTAATACACTATTTAATAAACTATCATCAATATCTGCAGGTGAATTCCATGCAGGATTACTGTTTAACAAGGCTACAAATGCATCATTTGTTGGTGCAAATACTGTAAAAGGACCGTCTCCGGATAATGTTGGAATATACATTGGATTAGCTGCACTACCATCTGCTTCAGCTAATGATGCTTCTAAACTATTAAAAGTAGGATCAGCCGTAGCAAAAGTAACAACAGTTGGTAAAGTAATTACAGTATTTACAATATGTACTGTACCGTTTGTAGCTTCATTGTCAGGGTCTGTAACTGTAGACATCCCATTCAATACAACACCGTTAGAGGTATTAAAATAAATATTTAAATTGTCACCATCGGTATTCGATGCTTGGGTTAATCGGTATCCAGCACCTGCATTAACTAAATCTGTTGAAGATATGTTTTCTCCTGCAATAACATGATTTAATAAAATGTTTCTCACTAAAGCTTCTTCGGCAGCAGATAAATTGTCTAAGTCTAACCCTGTTGCGTTTAATAAATTTGTAAATGCATCGTTAGTCGGTGCAAATACAGTAAAAGGTCCTGTACCTTGTAATGTGGTTACTAAGTCAGTTGCCTCCAAGGCGGCAGCCAGTGAAGTTAAACCGTTTGCCAAGGCAACATCTACAACCGTAGTTGTTTGAACACCTGGTCCGTTGTTGTCATCGTCATCACTACATCCAGTTACACCTAAAACCAATAGAAATACTGTCAGTAATTTAAATGTTTTTGAAATAATTTTCATTTTTTTGAGTTTTTAAATTGTTCAACATTACACAAACTTCTTGTTTGTTTAATAAAATTACGAAATGATTAAACAAAAAGTTTATTTCACCTTTATTTTTACAATAATTTTAACAATACTCAATGCTCAAGATCCAGTAAATCAATTCGATAAAAATGGAAAACGTCACGGTATATGGACAAAAAACTACCATAAGACCGATCAAAAACGTTATGAGGGTCAATTTATTCATGGTAAAGAAGTAGATACCTTTAAATATTATACACTTTCAAAAGGTAAAAGCGTACTTAGTGCCATCAAAGTCTTTAATTTAAGGGATAGTTTGTCTGGTGTAAAATTCTTTACGTCTAAAGGTAACGTTATTAGTGAAGGAAGGATGAACGGTAAAAGGTATATAGGTCAGTGGGTATTTTACCATAAAAACTCTTCAGCAAAAATGATCGTTGAAAACTATAACGATGAAGGAAAACTCCAAGGTATAAGAAAAGTTTTTTACAAAAATGGCTTGGTGGCAGAAGAGGCGAACTATAAGAATGGAAAATTAGAAGGTGAATCTAAATGGTTTTCTGAAGGCAAGTTACTGTTAAGGCAATCCATGTATAAAAATGGAGAACTCAATGGTAAAACTATAAATTATGATTCTAGCGGAAATAAAGTTTCTGAAGGTGTTTATACAGATGATAAAAAATCAGGTATTTGGTATTACTACGAGTCAGGAAAACTCAAAAAAGAAATAGACCACACAAACAAGAAAGTCATAAAAAAATATGAATAGTTTTACGCTATGTAAATGATAACTTTTAGGAATAGCAATCGTCATTAGATTGCTATTTTTATTTGTAATTTTGCCGAAGTTTTTAGACTATATAGGAAGAGACTAAAATTAAGTTTATAATTTTAATTATTACATCACTTCGAGTGAAATTCCATTTTTTGAATTTTGTATCGAGAAGTTCTTGAGGTATAAATGGTTCTCAAAATCATTCCGATTCTAGGAATCGCTCGAACTGAAATAAGAATTAATAAGTTAATCAAAGAGATTCCTGCTGAAGTTTATCTTGAGCAGTGTCGAAAGGCAGGAAGTTGATATGAAAAGAGTAATAGTAGGACTTTCAGGAGGTGTAGATTCTAGCGTTGCAGCCTATCTTTTAAAAGAGCAAGGCTACGAGGTTATTGGCTTGTTTATGAAAAACTGGCACGATGATTCCGTAACCATTTCAGATGAGTGTCCTTGGTTAGAGGATAGCAACGATGCCATGTTGGTAGCGGACAAATTAGGCATCCCTTTTCAAACGGTAGATTTGAGCGTTCAGTACAAAGAACGTATTGTAGACTATATGTTTAACGAATACGAAAAAGGACGTACACCAAATCCTGATGTATTATGTAATCGCGAAATTAAGTTTGATGTCTTTATGGACATTGCCATGGATTTAGGTGCAGATTATGTGGCTACAGGACACTATTGTCGTAAATCTACAATTGAGAAAGACGGAAAAGAAATTCATCAGCTTTTAGCCGGAAAAGATAACAACAAAGATCAATCATACTTTTTATGTCAGTTATCGCAAGATCAACTGGCAAAAGCTTTGTTTCCAATTGGTGAATTAACCAAGCCAGAGGTAAGAGAGATTGCTAAGGCTCAAGATTTAATAACTGCAGAGAAGAAAGACTCGCAAGGCCTATGTTTTATTGGTAAAGTGAGACTTCCTGACTTTTTACAGCAACAACTGAAGCCAAAAGAAGGAGTCATAGTTGAAGTAGAAGATACACTTGAAGTTTATAACCAAGAGCAACCAGAATTTACCTCAAAAGAAAGTGAATTGGCATACTTCTCCAAAAAACCAGAATACACCTTATCTGATGGAAAGGTGGTTGGCAAGCATCAAGGTGCGCATTATTTTACCAAAGGGCAGCGAAAAGGTTTAGCAGTTGGAGGTACAAAAGAACCATTATTTGTCATTGAAACTGACGTTGAAGAAAACGTGATTTACACAGGTCAAGGGAAAAATCATCCTGGGTTATTACGAAACGTACTCTTTGTGTCTAATGACGAGTTACATTGGATTCGTGAGGATTTGGCCTTAAACGAAGGTAAGACTATGGATGTGATGGCAAGAATACGTTACAGACAACCTTTAGAAAAAGCAACACTACATAAAGTCGCTTCAGGATTGTATGTAGAGTTTGAAAATAAACAATCTGCCATTACCGAAGGTCAGTTTGTGGCTTGGTACAACAGCGATGAGTTGTTAGGATCTGGTGTAATTTCTTAATAATATTCCTGCGACCTGTGCTGAGCTTGTCGAAGTAAAGCAGGAAATCGAAGATTCAACCTAGTTAATCTCTAGTAGATATTGTAACACTTTGTCAGTTCGAGTATTTTTAATCGAATGTAATGAGATGGAAAATGTATCGAGAACCCTTTTTTTGTTTTAGATTATGAATCAAGTTCAGAATGACAAGTATATAGGCTTTATCAGTTTGAGTGTCCCGATAGTAATCCCTGAGATGAATTGAGAGCATTCAAAAAATTCCCAACAAATCCTTAACTTGCAATAAAAGAAAAGCTATGAATAGAACATTACCATTGCTTTTATTGCTCCTCATCACAATAAATAGCTATGCACAAGAAGATGCTTGGGTTTACTTTACTGATAAACCAAATGAAGCCGCTGCTTTAGCTAATCCAATTTCCATACTTACTCAGAAAGCGTTAGACCGAAAACAAAATCATGGCATTGCTATCGATGCCAGAGATGTGCCAGTACATGAGCCATATATTACAACACTTAAAAGTCAAACAGGCATTACAGTTATGGCAAAATCTAAATGGTTTAATGCTGTACACGTCAGAGGAACAGAAACCGATATTTCAGCATTGCTAAATCTGAGTTTTGTAGATAGTATCGACTTTGCCGATAATGGATTGGATGTGGGCTCACGTTCATCAGCACTTCAGGATAAATTCAATATTGAAGACGAGAGCATTGTATTTACCTATGGTGATACACAAAATCAGGTAGAAATGATTAATGTAGATGATTTGCACCTTAATGATTTTACAGGAGAAGGTATTACTGTTGCTGTTTTAGATGCTGGTTTTCCAAATGTTAATACCATGTCTGCCTTTCAGCGTTTACGCGATAATGGAGATTTGTTAAACGGCTACGATTTTGTAAACCGAACAGATGCCGTTTACGACAATGTTGCCAGTTCTCATGGTACACGAGTGTTAAGTACTATGGCAGCATTTGTTCAAGATCAATTTGTGGGAACAGCTCCAGATGCATCTTATTATTTGTTTATTACCGAAGATGCTACTGGCGAAAATCCAGTGGAAGAAAGTTATTGGGTGGAAGCTGCCGAACGTGCTGATAGCTTGGGTGTTGATTTAATTAATACCTCTTTGGGTTATACGGAATATGACAATCCAAATTACAGCTACACACCTGCAGATATGAACGGTCAAACTGCTTTTATTAGTAAAGGAGCCACTATTGCCTCTGAAAAAGGGATTTTGGTGGTTGTGAGTGCTGGGAATTCTGGTGCCACAACTTGGCAAACCGTTAGTGCACCAGCCGATTCTCCAGATGTGCTATCTGTTGGAGCGGTAGATGCCAATGGAGATTATGCGGCATTTAGTTCACAAGGTAGTGCTGCACAAGTTGGTTATCAAAAACCAGACGTTGTTGCTCGTGGTGGAGCTGCTTATGTGGTTAGTGAAAATGATGTCATTACCCAAAACAATGGGACATCGTTGAGTGGTCCTATTTTATGTGGTGGTATTGCCTCCTTATGGCAAGCTGTACCTGAATTGTTACCAACTGAGGTGATGGATTACGTGAGGCAATCGGCTTCACAGTATACTATGCCAGATGATTTTTTAGGGTATGGAATCCCTGATTTGGCATTGGCAAGAACTTTGGGAGTGGAAGAGGAGGTTCTAAACAGTTTTAGCTTTTATCCAAATCCTGTGAAGAATGAATTAAAATTCAATGTACCTGTTGAAAGTAATACTCTAAAAATTACCATTTACACATCACTTGGTCAAGAAATCAATTCTGCAACACTAAGTCAGAATCTTTCCAGTATGAGCGTTTCAAATTTATCATCTGGAATTTATGTGATGACAATTTCTACACAACGTCAATCCAAAACGTTTAAGTTTATAAAGGAATAAAACCAGTTCGTCATTTTGAGCCTACCTTTTACGGCAGACAGGTTTTTGATACAAATTTCACTCATTTCTATTCGTGAAATTCACACGAATTGACGATTTTTATGGAAATTTTTAAACCATGACCAACAGAATCACAGAACTTTTCAATATACAATACCCAATCGTACAAGCAGGTATGATCTGGAATAGTGGTTGGAGACTCGCCTCAGCAGCAAGTAACGCAGGCATTTTAGGCTTAATAGGAGCAGGCTCTATGTATCCAGATGTATTGCGCGAGCATATCCAAAAATGCAAAGCTGCAACTAACAACCCTTTTGGCGTGAATGTGCCTATGCTATATCCAAATATTGAAGAGATTATGGATATCATTGTTGAAGAAGGTGTAAAAATTGTATTCACCTCTGCCGGAAATCCGAAAACATGGACCAGCTGGTTACAAGAGCGTGGCATTACTGTGGTACATGTGGTGAGTAGTGTAAAGTTTGCGCTCAAAGCCCAAGACGCAGGAGTCGATGCTGTGGTTGCTGAAGGTTTTGAAGCAGGTGGACACAATGGTAGAGACGAAACTACCACACTCACTTTAATCCCAATGGTAAAAGAACAATTGCAAATTCCATTAATTGCCGCAGGTGGTATTGCTAACGGAAAAGCCATGCTAGCTTGTATGGTTTTGGGAGCCGATGGAGTACAGGTTGGTAGCCGTTTTGTGGCGAGTGAAGAATCCTCAGCACACCAAGCCTTTAAACAAGTTGTGGTAGATGCCAAAGAAGGAGATACACAATTGACCTTAAAAGAGCTCGCACCTGTAAGATTGGTAAAAAACAAATTCTTTAACGATTTACAAGAGTTGTATAAAACTGCACCAACACCAGAGCAGCTTAAAGA
>JASBSA010000040.1 GCA_030149175.1 Winogradskyella sp.
AACACTACAATTGGATATAACTTAGGAAAAGGAAGCAATGGTGAAAATTTACCATTAATAAGACCCTTTAGCTACTTTGCAGAACTCAACTATACACAACACAACTTTAACGCTGCAATACAGCTAGAAGGTAATGGTAACCAAAGTCACTTTAGTAACTTTTATGGTGAAAATGAAACCGCATCATATGCTGTATTAAATCTTAATTTGGGGCACGCATTTTATGGCAATCATGGTAGAACAATTTTAAAATATGGTGTTGAAAACATTTTAGATACCAACTATTCAACCTTTGCAGATTGGAATAACATACCAAGACAAGGACGAAACTTTTATATCAATATTTCTTATTTGCTTCCATAGCATATAAATAGTTAAATTATGTTTTTTCTTTATCTAATGATGTAAAAGTTCCTATTAGAATACATAGAATTCCTAAGGCAAGAAAAGTGCTGGCCCAAAACAAAAGTCTATGGTAATGGTCCATCCCTTGGTTTTTCAAATAATAGCATAGAGCCTGGTAGAAAATTAAAATTTCAGTTGTTATAAAGCCAAAATAAAACAGATAAAAACCCGATTGCATGATTTTGTTTTTATGAAATTGGAGACTTTGTAATAGCGATGCCAATAACAAACCAGTAATAATGCCCAACATTGCCAAGTGAATATACCCAATAACAAAATTTCGGTATTGGTATAGTTCTCCTGCTAATTCTGGAATTAGGGATACACCCTGAAACAAAGCCTTGAACACCAGACAACAGAATACAAATACATAAGTTAGAATGCATAAGGAAGCCCTACTAGATTTAGAGACCTTAGCTTTAACAAAAATTAGCCTCAGTAGTAAAACAACAGCAACCAATTGTATAAAAACACCCAAACCATTAATATAGATTAAGGAAACGTGAGGTTGAAACCAGTGAATAGGTAAAGCAAGCGTTGCTATGGTAGCAAAGGTTAACAATAGATGGAATGATTTGAATAAAAAATTGTTTTCTACATTCAAATTTTTTATAAGCAAAGCCAACACGCCAAACAAAAACCAACCATTAAATTGAAAGTGAAGAAAGAATTGAATAGCGATATCATAATACATTGAACCACTTCCATATATTGCAATAATTGGACCTAAAGACCAAATACCAATAGTTGATATTAGCATAAATACTAAAGCTGATTTCAACATAAGCACAGAAGCACCAGCCTTATTTTTTAAATCTTTCCAAACCCAAAAAACAAAGAGATAACTACACAATATGTGTAAGGTAGAAAAGCATATGGATACGGCACCATATCCTTGAAATGGAAAGCTAAAGAGCATTCCTAAAACCGAAATTTGAGTGATCCAAAAAAGTCTGATATATTTTTTTCGATTCACTTTTATAAAGTTAAAGATTATAAAGGAGAACAGCATTAGATACACCCAACCCAACATTGCTACATGAGAATGTGCGTGAGTAAGATACCTATGGTTAATACCTATTGAATCTACCGATGCATAACGCAACAAAAGGCCTAATACAGAAGCTATAAAAAAATTAGCAAGACAAATTAAACTTAACTTTTTAAGCACAGTTCTTTTAGTTTTTGTTTCAATTAAAATTATAAAGAAAATCCCAGACGCAATAATGCTCTGGGATTTGACTACTAGTTAGTTGTTAGGGTTATAATTTAAATGTTCTTTCCAGTTTAATAGCTTTAGGAAACAGGATATTGTTTTCTAAATGAATGTGTAAATGCAAATCTTTCTCAAACTCGTCTAGCATTGCATAGGCTACCTTATAAGTATTGCATGTGTCAGCAGGAGGATTATAATCATTAGTCAACTCAGCTATATATCTAAAACGTTCTCCTTCGTTATCGTGTTCGTGCATCATCATAGCAATTGGGTTCTCAACCGTTTCAAATTGTGGTGACTCTATGGTTGTATGGCTACGTTTAGCCTCAACCATTCGTTTTACATAAGGAAAAAGTATCAGCTCTTCTTTTTTCATATGAGCTGACAACTCTCCAGATGAAGCCGTAAAAAGCTCATAAATTTTTAAAAGTTCGGGATGTCTCTTACCGTGTACTTTACAAAGCTTGTCTAGAAACTGACGAAGTACTGGTATTTTTTCCTCAACATACCTATGATGCTTTTTTTCTATGTAGTCTACAAGTAGATCCAAAGGCCAAGACTTATAATCAATAGTTTCTTCAGAAACAGAGTTTAAGATTGAATGTATTTCTTCTGTTACTTTTGCCTCATCAAGACCTTTTGCTTTACATGCTTCAGAGACAGTACGATTGCCATTACAGCAAAAGTCGATTCTGAACTTTGAAAATACAGCAGCCGTTCTAAAATCCTCGGCTACATACTCTCCTATTTGTTTTTCTTTATCCATTGTAAGTTCCATAATATATATTTTTAATTCGGATATTTTTATCTTATTTATTTTTAAATTTTTTTATGTTTTAAGGTAAGATAGACCTGTCTCTATTCCTAAAGCTAGCTGTTTTAAATTTGTAGAATCCAAAAGTTTTTGTAAGTCTTGTCTAATCGTTTTATACTGATGATGTACTGGACAAGGGTGGCTTTCACTACAAGCGTCTAAACCCAAACCACAACCATTGAATATTTTGTCGCCATCAATAGCACTAACAATTTGTGATAAGGAAATCTGAGCAACTCTATCCTTTTCTATTTCAAAACCTCCATACGCACCTCTATATGAAGAAACTAAGTTGTTTTTCACCAGTTGTTGCATAATTTTAGCCGTAAAAGCTACAGGAGAATTAATTTCCTCTGCAATTTGCTTTGGAGTAACCCGCTCATTCCGTATAGAGCTTTGGGCTACAAAAATACACGCCTTAATAGCATATTCACAAGCCTTTGAAAACATATCTTTTAATAATTGGCATAAAGATAGTTCAAATAATTTAAATAAGACAAAAATATCCTATTTAAATTAGACTTATAAATTTTGATTTTTAAACCACACTTTCTGCCACTCTCTTTGTAGTATTAAAAAAGTAACGTCTTCAGATAGTTTTACCACATCTTCACCGCCAAGTGATTTAATTTTTTGTTCAGAAACATCGACTTGATATAGTAGATTGAGGTAGTCTGAAAATTTGTGCTGTATAAGATTAAAAACCGTTTCTTGCAATACTAACTTGAGGCTGAGTGGCTGTGTCTCTTCATCAAATTCTAAATCTAGATTTGCAAAAAGTAAATCTTTATTAAGCTGTATAATCAGTTCTTTGTAAAGCTTTAAAGCATTAGCTTCTGTTATTAATTCTTCAAAATTTATGGGCAATGTCATTACACACTTCTATTCATTAATTGCTCCCCGAACAATTGAAGCATTTGTTTTTTGTCTTCAGAAATGTTTAGCGTTTGTAAAACACTAAAAGCCTTATTCGTATAATCTTTAACTGCTAATTTTATAGCATTAGAAGCACCCGACGTGTTAAAAAGTGATTTTACCTTTTCTACTTTTTCTGCATCTGATATTGAAGTGCTAGACATTAGCTTTACAAGATTAGATTTTTGGGCTTCACTTCCCAACTCTAAAGTTTTGAGATACAAATATGTTTTTTTGTTTTCAAGGATATCACCACCCACCTGCTTACCAAATGTTTCAGGGTTGCCAAAAGCATCCAAATAATCGTCTTGTAATTGAAATGCAATGCCAAGACAGCGACCAAAATCGTAAATTGAATTTTGATCTTCTTCTGAAGCGCTTGCCACAATGGCACCCATTTTCATGGCCGCACCAACTAAAACTGCTGTTTTGTATTCTATCATCTTTAGATATTCTGATATGGTAACATCAGTTCTAGTTTCAAAATCAATATCATATTGTTGACCCTCACATACCTCTAAAGCGGTTTTACTAAATAATTTTGCCAAAGCTTGAAAAGTGCTAGGATCATAATTTTCAAACAACTGATACGCCATTATGAGCATAGCATCACCAGATAAAATTCCTGTATTTAAATCCCATTTTTCGTGTACGGTTTCCTTTCCCCTACGTAATGGAGCATCATCCATTATATCATCATGTATCAACGAAAAATTATGAAAGACTTCTATAGAAAGTGCAGCATTCATGGCTTCTTTGGCCTTGTTTCCAAAAATATCGGCAGTCATTAACGTTAAAACTGGTCGTAGGCGTTTTCCCCCAAGCTTTAAAATATAATTTACTGGCTCATAAAGGTTTTTCGGTTCTTTTTCTACGGTAAAGCCTTCTAAATACCTTAAGAAGGACTCTTGGTAAGCTTCAATGTTTTGCATAAAGCAAAAATAGGCTTTCGGTAAATTTAAAGCTAAGGTTATGAATGTTAAATAATTATTAAAACTTTAGAAACTTTTTTTGTTTTAAAAGTTTCCATTGCTATTTTTGTGCCCTATTATGAAAGATAAAATAATTCACAAGGCTTCAGAACTATTTCTTACACTTGGTTTTAAAAGTGTAACCATGGATGATATTGCTAACGAACTTGGTATTTCAAAGAAGACCATTTATGTACATTTTCCCAACAAGACAAAATTGGTAGAAGCAACCACATCTCATGTATTCGAAACTATTTCCTGCGGCATAGATCATATATGTGGTTTAGAAAAAAACCCTATAGAGGAAGTTTTTGAAATTAAAAGATTTGTGATGGACCACCTCAAAGATGAAAAGTCTTCCCCTCAGTATCAATTGCAAAAGTATTACCCTAAGATATTTTCGTCACTAAAGGCAAAACAGTTTGAGGTTATGCAAGGATGTGTTGTAGAAAACCTTAACAGAGGCATTTCAATGGGATTGTACAGGCAAAACCTAGATGTTAATTTTATTTCTAGAATATACTTTAACTGTATGGTAATCCTCAAGGATCAAGAATTGTTCCCTCTAAGGAATTTCTCAATGAATGCCTTAATGGAAAACTATTCGGAGTACCACTTAAGAGGTATCTGCACTCCAAAAGGTATAGAGTATCTAAACAATCATTTAAAAATCAATCAAAAACACAATATATAACTAATGAGAAAAGCGCTTTCACTACTACTTATAGCTTTAGCATTTTTAGGCAATTCGCAAGAACAGCCAACTAGCTTTACATTGCAAGACGCTATAGATTATGCATTAGAAAATAACAGACAAGCCAAAAATGCTTCCAGAGATATCGATGCTGCCAAACAGCAAAAATGGGAAACTACAGCTACAGGGCTTCCGCAGCTTAATGCAACAGTAAACTATCAGAATTTTTTGAAACAACAGGTTTCTCTTTTGCCTAATGAACTTTTTGATCCATTCAGTCAAATCAGAAATTTAGATGAGTATTACAGTGAATTATCATCACCTACTGGTATCCCTGAAATTCAACCAGGTTTTACTGAAATTATTTTCGGAACAAAACAAAACGTTAATGCTACTGCAACTTTAAGTCAATTAATTTTTGATGGGTCATATTTAGTTGGTCTCCAGTCTGCAAAAGTGTTTTTAGAAATTTCTAAAAACGCAAAAGACAAGACCGATTTAGAAGTAAGAAAAGGGGTTATAAATGCCTATGGAAATGTGCTTCTTTCTGAAGAAAGTGTTATTATTTATGAAAAAAACATTGCTGTACTCCAAAAAAATCTTGATGAAACCACAAAAATTTATGAAAATGGGTTAGAAGAGGAAGAGAGTGTAGAACAGTTACAAATTACGCTATCTAATCTTGAAAGTGGTCTAAATAATGCCAAGCGTCTAAGAGGTATTGCTTACCAAATGTTTAACATCACTTTAGGCATCGACTACAATACTGATGTAACACTTACTGAAAACCTTGAAGATTTAGCAGAAAAGAATATTTCCCTAGAGACCTTAACACAGGAAAATGATATCACTTCAACGGTCGATTACAAAATTGCCGAAAACGACAAGCGTTCTAAAGAATTATTATTAAAGTTAGAAAAAAGCAAAGCTTTACCTCAACTTAGTGCTTATATCAACGGTGGTTATCTAGGTTTCGGAGATGACTTTTCGTTTTTGGAAAGACAACAGGATTGGGCCGGATTTTCATCTTTTGGCTTCAATCTTAACCTACCAATATTTAGTTCGGGAGGAAGAAGTGCTGCGACACAGCGTGCAAAAATAAATTTAGAAAAATCCAAAGACGAGCTTACAGAAACTGAACAACGACTTAAATTAGAAATTGAAACCGCAAAGAGTAACTATAAGTTTGCAACTGAGGACTATAACAACAAAAAACAAAATCTTGCCCTTGCTGAGCGAATAGAAAGAAAGAATCAAACCAAATTCTTTGAAGGAATCGGTTCTAGTTTTGAGCTAAGACAAGCACAAACACAATTATACTCAGCACAACAAGAACTGCTTAAGGCTATGCTAGATGTTATAAATACAAAAGCCGAGCTAGAAACACTAACGAACCAAACAACCAACTTTTAAAACTATCATCATGAAAAAAATATATAGTATAATTATTATAGCATCCGTATTGGTAGCTTGTTCAGGAGATAAAAAGCAATCCGTCGAAGAGCTAGTAGCATCTGACAACGCAGAAGCTATTCAAAAAAGAAAAGACGAATTAGTAAATCAACAACAAGCGTTAGCAGTTCAAATTAAACAGCTAGACGAAAAGCTACAGAGTATTAGCCCAGATCGTAACGTTCCATTAATTACAACTTTCAAGGCTGAAACTGAAGAATTCAAGCATTACCTAGAACTACAAGGCAGTGTAGAAACGAAGCAAAATATAGTTATTACTCCAGAGACTAATGGTATCATAACTCGCATTTACGTAAAAGAGGGACAAAACGTTGGTAAAGGGCAATTATTAGCTTCAATAGATGATGGCGGTTTAAGTCAACAAAAGGCACAACTAGAAATTCAGGCAGATCTGGCAAAAACCACCTTTGAGCGTCAAAAACGTCTGTGGGATCAAAAAATAGGTAGTGAGATACAGTATCTACAGGCTAAATCTCAATACGAAGGTTTACAGAAAAGTATTGCACAAATAAATCAGCAATTGGCTAAAAACAGTGTGAGAGCCCCTTTTTCTGGTGTTATAGATGATGTTATCACAGAAGAAGGTAATGTCGCTGCAGCTGGCCAAACACCATTGATGCGTTTGGTTAACTTAAGTGATATGTATATTAAAACAGATATACCTGAAAGCTATATTACAAGTATCACTAAAGGAAAAGCTGTTGAAGTGATGTTTCCTGTATTGGGTAAAACACTTAATTCTGAAGTCAGACAAACTGGTAACTTCATAAATCCAGCAAACAGAACCTTTAAAGTTGAAATTGAAGTACCTAATAAAGATAAATCTATAAAGCCAAACCTTACAGCTAAGTTAAAGATTAACGATTATACTAATAAAGAAGCCATTCTTATTCCTCAAAGTGTAATTTCAGAAAATGCTGAAGGTGAGCAATACGTTTATGTGGTTACAAACAAAAACGAA
>JASBSA010000088.1 GCA_030149175.1 Winogradskyella sp.
CTCAAGCAGATCAGCCCGACAGGTCAGGGATGGGACGGGACGTTCAACGGCAACAACATGCCATCGAGCGACTACTGGTTCACAGTGGAGTACGAAGAGCCCCTTACCAACCAAACAAAAGAGTTCAAAGCCCATTTTACCTTGAAACGATAAAAGAAATTATGAGATTAAAAAAGTTTTGTTTAGTAGCATTTACAGTCTTGATAGCAAATTTTAGTATTGCTCAAGAAGGTGTTCCAATTTATTCAGATTATCTAACAGATAATTATTATTTGATACATCCTTCTATGGCAGGTGTAGCTAATTGTGCCAAAGTTAGATTAACAGCCAGACAACAATGGTTTGGAGTAGACGATGCTCCTAGTTTACAAACGTTGAGTATTAATGGGAGGGTTGGTGATACTCCTGTAGGTGTTGGAGGAATTTTATTTAACGACTCTAACGGTTATCACACTACATTGGGAGGATATGCCACTTTTGCGTACCATTTAATGTTCTCTAGAAACGAAATAGACCTTAACATGTTGTCTTTTGGTATAAACGCAGGGTTTTTACAATATAAAGTAGATGCAAGTACTTGGTTGGGACCAGGAGATCAATTTGATCCTTTAGCAACCAGTTCTACAGCAACTAATTTTAATATAGATGCCGGTTTTTCTTATCATTTTTTAGATTTTTATGCACATTTCACGGCAAAAAATATTTTAGAGAATGATGGTATTAATTGGAATAGAAATGGAAGTGAATGGGAATTTAGAAATTTAAGAACCTATCTATTTTCTACAGGATATACGTTTAGCAAGTATGGAAGTGAGTGGAGCTATGAGCCCTCAGTAATGTACATGTACAGAGATGCTACAGAAGAGTCTTCAATTGATATTAATGCTAAGGTTTATCGTGAAATGGATTTTGGTAAAATATGGGGTGGATTGTCCTATAGACGTAGTTTAGACGGTGCTGAATTTCAAGATGGTTCAGGTGTAAGTAGCCAAAAGTTACAGTATTTTACACCTTTTATTGGTGTAGACTATAACAATTTTGTGTTTGCTTATACGTATTCATATCAAGCAAATACAGTAAACTTTAATACAGGTGGTTTTCATCAAATAACTTTAGGTTACAACTTTAATTGTAAACGAGAGAAGTTTGAGTGTAATTGTCCTGCAATTAACTAAAAGAAAAAAGGCTCGATTTTTAATCGAGCCTTTTTTGATCCTGTTATTCCCAAATGTAGTTTTTCTTTTTTGCTTGGGTTCTTATGGCATTTACCATTGCATTTTCTAATCCATTAGTTTTATCGTCTGAGTTTTTAGCAATGTATGTTTTACGTTTTACATTAAGTTTGGCAATTTCTTTTTGAAGCTTTTCGCGCTCAACTCTTTTCTTTTCAACATAAGATTTAATGTCGTCTTTAGATTTTCCTTTTAATTCTTCAGGTAGTTGTTTTTCGTCTAAATCTTCATATGAAAAATCAGCTTCCTTTTCTGCATCAACTAAATCCCAAGAGCTATTTTTATATAATCTTGAACTTTTACTTACAGTTCTACTAACAGCATTTGCTTTGTCATAACTCATTGCATTTTGATCCTGCTCAGCCTGCATTTCCATTTTTTGTCGTCCTAAGTACCCATAAGCAACATACGTTTTGTTTAGTTTCTCATTGAGTTCTAAAATTTTATCATCATATGGAGATGCAATATGAACAGTAGCTTTATTATGGTTGATAGCCATATAATCTCCATGTGTAAGATCTGCACCATCCTTCCAAAAACCTGATATACCTTGATTATAATCACCACAAAAAATAGTATTAACCGTAACGTCTTTTTGATGAGCGAGTCTAGAGGCTTCCCTGTAGCTAACTGTACCTTGCGTGTAAGGCTCATTTCCTGCGATAAAAATTAATTTTAAGTCATCTTGTTTGTCTCCCCAATTAAGTTGGTCTAAAGCTGTTTTAATGACCTTGCCACAGTACTCATTACCACCTTTGGTCGTCAAAGAAAAAAGGGATTTTGAGATTTCATCTAAATCATCGCTGAAAGCAAGTACCTGCCTTAAATAACCTTCATCTGCGTTAAGATTATCATTGCCATACTCGTAGAGTGCAATTTTAAGATTAGGGTTTTGCTCCTCGCATTTAGCATAAGAGAGTTCGTTTACAATTTCCCATAATTGCGCCTTAGCTTGGTCAATCAGACCATCCATACTATTGCTAGTGTCTAGTAATAATGCGACTTTAATTTCAGGGTTATCAGTTTTTAAATTCGTTTCAATCACTGTTTGATTTAGTCCTAAATCTTGTGGATTTTGTTTTGTGTTTGCATTGCAGGCTGTAAGGGATAGTATTCCCATCATTACTGCAAATGGTTTTGTTATTGCTTTCATCGTTCTAATTTTTTGTGTTTAATTCTTTTACATCTATGGTGCCATTAGGCGAAATGACATAGTATTTATGCTTTATTTCTGTTTTGGTAATAGGTTGCTGTTTCTGTTCTTTAGGCTTTGGAGTTAATAACAATTTTATATTCATGCCTATTTGCACAACTGGTTCTAAAATTGAGGGATTCACAACAATATCATATTGCTCATAAGTAAGCGGTTGGTAATAATAAGACGTTTGCTTTTTTGCACTTGTAACACCTTTATTAGTTTTTAAAGCCTCAAATGAAACACTGTTGTAAGCCTGGTAACTTTGGTAGAAATCCTTTGGAAAATAACAATACTTATCATCTGCTATTTTAACATCGTATTTGGTAAGATCAAATCCAAGTGTAGTGTAATAAGCTCTTTTATCTGCAATGAGTTTCAATAATTGGTCTTGAAGGTTTTTATAAACCTCTTGAATGTTTTCAATAAAATAATCAACCTTAACTAAGTTGTATACTTCACTCTTGGCACAAGCTTCCAGAATACCTTCAAATTGACTGGTTTTAGTAAACTGAATATGAATGTTTTGTTGCAATTCAAAACCTTTAGGAACTTCAGTATACGTTTTGCTGAATAGCTTTTTTGTGACTTCTACTTCGTAAACTGGAACAAAAGAGATTACATCGATAGCAAAATCCTTTTCGGTAATTCCAAGAGAATTTAATCTCGTTTTAATATTGTCTATACGCTCTTTCATGAGCGCATTAGTGGTTTCAGCAGTTTCGCCTATTTGAGATAAATTAAAAACAGCTGTGTAAGTTGTGGCACTTACATTTTGCAATGCTTTTACATCAATAGTAAGCACATCACTTGGGTGGAGTGTTTTGTTGATTTGACGTTGAACAGTTGGGTTGTAAATTTTGGCATTTCCTGAAGTTAAAATGTTTTGCCTAGAAATGTCTTGCGTGATTTGATTATAGTTTCCTTTGTGCTGTGCCAGCATAAAGTTTGCACAAATAAGAAGTAGCAAAGATGCTAGATTAATTTTTTTCATTTTGAATTAAAATTTTGATTAATGAATTGTAAAACTCTGCTGAAAAAAGTGAAGAAAAAATCTACAATGAGTAAAAGCAACCAATCAATGAGTGAAGTAAAATCTTAAATGAGTTAAGCGTTACTTTTTTCTAATTGAAAGACTATAAAATTGAAGTTACCATTTTTTGATACCAAATAAAGTATGTAAGTTAGTCCTGTTAATACCTTATTTTGATAAAAATTAAACATACATATAACCTTATATTTTTCTTCTTCTTTACGCTCTTGAGTTTTGGACAAAGCAATAACAACAAAACCAATAAAGACGAAGCATTTTTTACAGTGAGAGGCGCTGTTTATTTGAAGGACACTAGAGAACCAATAGATAATGTTAGTGTACAGGTAAATGATGGAAGATATACGCGTACAGACATCTTTGGAAAATTTGTAGTTAAGGCAAGAGTTGGTGATGAGCTGACTGTAACGCACGATGATTTTGATACTGTACGTTATACAATTTTAAGTGATGAACGAATTACCATATTGGTAGAAGAACAAAACAGGTCCCGTTATAAAAGCGATCGAGCAGAAGATGATGTTAGGCGATTTAATCAAATGATAGACTCTGCTGATGTGTACCTAAAGAAAGATGCCGCAAAGAGTATAAAATATGTAGGAGACGCATTAAACTATAATGTGTCATTAAGACAAAGTGCCGAAGCGCATGAACTTTTAGGTGATATTTATATCTACTGGAAACAATACGATCTTGCTATTTCTGCTTATAGAGTAAGTCTTCAGAATTTTGAAACATCCTCAGCTAAACTCAAATTAGCTGATGCCTATACCAAGAATGAAGAGTATCAAAAAAGTATAGATACCTATAAGAGCCTTAATGAAAAGGATCTGTCCAATTACGAAAAGACGGTATTGTACGAAGGTCTTGGCGATTCATATTTAAAATTTAAAAAAACACAGCAGGCCATAACCTCTTATGAAAAGGGATTAGAGATTGCTAAAAAACATTTTATAGCACCCAAGGTCACGGACTTAAACTCAAAAATTGCAGAGGCCTATAATGTAAAGGGAGAAGTTGAAAAAGCAAAGGGTTTCTATAGCAATTCACTTAAGTTAGCAAAAAAAGAAAACAAAAAACGCGCTGTAGAAGAACAAGTTAAAGTTGCCGAGTTCAACAGCTCAAACATGGAGTACGATACTGAGATAGAACTAAGAAAAGATGTTTTAGAAACATTAGACGATATTGAAAAAGATTCTGTATTACCTAATGAAAGTCCCTTAACACCACAAAAGCAAAATTATAAACTAGGTAACGCCTATCTACTCAATAATGATTTAGAAAA
>JASBSA010000090.1 GCA_030149175.1 Winogradskyella sp.
AATGGTAGTGGAACGGGAGATTTATTAGATGCTGTTGTAGAAGCCTTACCAGAAAAAGAAGAAGTAGAAGAGGAGCAACTGCCAAGATTTGCAGTAGTTGGTCGTCCTAATGCTGGTAAATCATCATTTATAAATGCATTAATTGGTGAAGATCGTTACATCGTAACAGACATTGCTGGTACTACAAGAGACTCTATCGATACGAAGTATAACCGTTTTGGATTTGAATTTAATCTTGTAGATACCGCTGGTATTCGTCGTAAATCTAAAGTTAAAGAGGATTTAGAGTTTTACTCAGTAATGCGAAGCATAAGAGCTATAGAGCATTGTGATGTATGTTTGTTAGTTTTAGATGCAACAAGAGGATTTGATGGTCAGGTTCAGAACATTTTTTGGTTAGCTGAGCGTAATAGAAAAGGGGTTGTAATTCTGGTAAATAAATGGGATTTGGTTGAAAAAGATAACAAAACAGCCAAAGAATTTGAGAAGTACATCAGAAAAGAAATAGCACCTTTTACAGATGTGCCAATTGTATTTATTTCGGTATTAAATAAACAACGAATATTTAAAGCGATTGAAACGGCAGTTGAAGTTTATAAAAACCGTACGAAGCGTATTAAAACAAGTGTACTAAACGAAACGCTTTTACCAATTATAGAAAATAATCCTCCGCCAGCATACAAAGGAAAATATGTGAAGATAAAGTATATTATGCAGTTGCCAACTCCGCAACCACAGTTTGCATTTTTCTGTAATTTACCTCAATATGTTAAAGATCCTTACAGACGTTTCTTAGAAAACCAACTTAGAGATCACTTTGATTTTAATGGAGTACCTGTAAGTGTTTACATGCGAAAAAAGTAATATCTTTACTTTGCTATGAAAATCCATAAGTTGTTTTTGTTTGGTGCATTAGTACTATCATTTAGGCTATTTGCTCAAGACGCTCCGCCAGAAATAAGTGTAATAGGAGAGCAGTATTATTGTTCAGATACTCCAATGAATATTGTGACATCTGTTTCTATTACAGACCCAAACCCAGAAGATACAACCTTACAAGAGGTATTTATACAAATTGCAGAAGGTTATGAATTAGGTGAAGATACATTAGTTTTAAGTGGTGTACATCCTAATATCTCTTCAGTTTGGAATGCAGCTCAAGGACAACTTGCATTATTTGGACCAGCAACTTTTGAGGAGTTCGAATCTGCAATTGAGGATGTGCTTTTTCAGACCACTCAAACCAACTTTACACAAGATAGACAGTTTTCTATAAATCTTGGTAATGCTAATTATTTACCAAGTACAGGTCATTATTACTTTTATGTCTCTAGTCCTGGTATAACTTGGACGCAAGCTAGAGACGCAGCTGCTAATCAAGATTATTATGGATTAACAGGTTATTTGGCAACGATAACTTCAGAAGAAGAAGTACAATTAACTGGTGAGCAAACCTCTGGTACCGGATGGATAGGTGCATCAGATGCAGAAACGGAGGGAACGTGGAAATGGGAAACAGGGCCAGAAGCAGGTACCGTTTTTTGGCAAGGTACTGCTAATGGCAATCCAGTAAATGGTGAGTTTTCGTATTGGAATTCTGGAGAACCAAATAACGCAGGTGATGAAGATTATGCACATATAACTTCACCAAATATTGGTATACTTGGTTCTTGGAATGATTTAGCTGTTACAGGAGATACAAATCCGGGTGGAGCTTATCATCCTCAAGGGTATATTGTAGAATTTGGAGGATTGCCTAATGAGCCCGAAATTAATCTCTCTGCATATAGTACTATTATAATGCCGAGAATTTTGTCTGAAGATATATCTGTTTGTGGTACAGAACAGGTAACGTTAAATATAGAGTCTTCAACCAACCAAGCAGATTGGTACACTTCAGAAACTTCTATAATTCCAGTCTATTCAGGGCTTTCGTATGATGTTATGTTAACAGAATCTACAACATTTTGGATAGATCCTTCCGTGTCAACGTGTTCTAACGCATCACAGCGTTTTCCTGTTACGGTAACGGTTAATCCAATACCAAGTATAAACGATATTACAATAGTACAATGTGAGGATGAGGTTATAGATGGTTCTACAAATTTTAATCTAAGTGAATACAATGATGCTATTGTAAGTGGAGATTTGTCTAATATCGAGCTTGCATACTATTCTGATGCCGATTTTTTAAACCAGATTGATGAGCAGAGCTATATCAATACAGCCAATAACCAAACCGTTTTTGTCGTAGCAACCAATACAATAACACAATGTAGTAATCAGGCAGAAGTACTTTTGGTTGTTAACTCAGAATTTTCTCAATCAATTAGTTTAGAAGCGTGTGATAATTTAAATGAGACAGGTTTAGTGACTTTTGACCTTACGATGGCAGAAACAGCTATCTACGCTAACGAAGGATTTGACAAACAAATTGAAGGGTTTTATGAAACCTACAACGATGCTTTATTACTTCAAAATCCATTAAATAGTAATTACAGTAATGTTCAGGCTTATTATCAGGTAATTTATGCTCGTGTTCAACAAGATGGTAATTGCCATAGTATTGTCGAAGTTATTTTGAATGTTAAAGAACTGCCTGAACTTTTAGAGGATGAAACAGTGTTTTATTGTTTAAATACGTTTCCACAAACCATTTCACTATATGGAGGTATTATTAATGATGTTCCAAATAATTATTATTACAATTGGTCTAATGGCGAAACAACAATTAATATTGATGTAAATGAACCAGGAGATTATACAGTGGAAGTAACAAGACCAAATGGTTGCACAAACCAAAGAACCATAACGGTTTTGCCTTCAAGTACTGCGGCAATAGAGACTATTGCTATTTCAGATGCTGTTGAGAATAATACCATAACAATTTTAACAATAGGAGATGGCGAATACCTCTACGCTTTAGATAACGAGAATGGACCCTACCAAGACTCTAATATTTTCGAAAATGTATCTGCAGGCATACATACGGTTTACGTAAAAGATATAAAAGCAGACTGTGGTATTGTTTCTGAGGATATTTCGGTTTTAGGTTTCCCAAAGTTCTTTACACCAAACGGAGACACCATTAATGATACTTGGCAGATTAGCGGATTTTCTTCCCAGTTTCCGGTAACCGCAACAGTTAAGATTTTTAATCGATTCGGAAAACTTCTTACAATTCTTAATTCCTCAAACTCGCAATGGGACGGTAATTATAATGGAAAACTGTTACCATCTGATGATTACTGGTTTGAGGCAACACTAGCTGATGGAAGAACTTTTAAAGGGCACTTTACTTTAAAACGATAAATATTTTTAAGACTACATAAAATAGCCAACTCTAAAGTATTTAATCTATAAATTTTTACATAAAGTAAAGTTAACTTTACTTTATGTAAAAAAATGTATATATTTGTGATGTAAACTTAAATCGTAGTATTATGAAAACAAATTATCTTTTGCCGCACAAGTATAAAATTGTAGGTTGGGTTCTATTGATTTTGGGAGTTATTTTTGGTTTAGTGTTTTTTAATCAAGATTTTGAGTCTGATATTTTAAGAGTAGATGTATTTGCAATTTATAATGGTGAAGACTTTATCAATAAGGATGGTGGCTTTTTTAAGATTATTGAGAATAACAGTATACTCGATGAGATTATTGCCTTAAGCATCATTTTTGGTGGACTTATTGTCGGCTTTACTAAGGAAAAAGTTGAAGATGAGTTTATTTTTAAGCTAAGAAATGACTCATTAGTATGGGCAATAATTCTAAATTATATCATACTTATATTCACTATTATGTTTATATATGAATTCACGTTTTTTAATGTGTTGGTGTATAATATGTTTACACCACTACTGTTTTTTATTTTCAGATTTAATTTTCTTAAGTACAGATCATGAAGAATATAATTAAGGTAGAGCGCGCCAGGCATAATTTAACGCAAGCAGATTTAGCTGAAAAGATTGGTGTAAGCCGACAATCAATTAATGCTATAGAAAAAGGAAAATATGTACCATCTACACTATTAGCACTAAAAATGGCTAGATTATTTAAAATGCCTGTTGAAGAATTATTCTTTTTAGAAGAAGAATGAAATTTTAAAGTAAAGTTAAGAAAATTCATACGATTTATTCTTTTCTTGCGTTTACAGTATCAGCTTTTATATTAACCATCATCAATCAATCTCTATGAAAAAACTAAGTTTAGTTTTTGCATTATGCTTTTCGCTTTTTACTTTTTCTCAAGAAAAAACTTTCGAAATTACAGGGACTCTTATTGCAGAAGATTCTAATCTGCCTATAGAATCTGCAACAGTATATTTAGAGCGTGTAAAGGATAGTAGCATTGTTACTTATACTATTTCCGATAAAAATGGTTTTTTTAAGATGGAAGGAAGAACCTTTGATGAAAGTCTAAACTTCTATGCATCATACGTGGGCTATGGACCTTATCTAAAGAAAATAAAAATTGATCGGGAGAAAATAGATTTAAAAACAATTTCAATGCAATTAGATAACCAACTTAAAGAAGTATTGATAAAATCTACTGCTCCAATAACCATAAAGAAAGATACTTTAGAGTTTAATGTAAAGTCTTTTAAAACAAAAAAGGACGCTACTGTAGAAGATTTGCTGAAACAGTTACCAGGAGTAGAGGTGGATGAAGAAGGTAAAATAACAGTAAATGGTAGAGAAGTCAATAAGATTTTAGTTAATGGTAAACCTTTTTTTGGAGACGATCCAACCATAACAACCAAAAATTTAACTAAGGACATTGTTGAGAAGATTCAAATTGTAGATACCAAAACCAAGTCTGAAGCATTTTCGGGTGAAGCTGGTAACAAGGATAATAAAACCATAAACCTTACCATAAAGGAAGAAAATAACAAAGGTGTTTTTGGGCGTATCGCAGGAGGATATGGAACAGATGAACGTTATGAGTATGCCGGAATGGTAAATTTGTTTGATAATGATAGACGCATTAGTGCCCTTGCAGGAGGAAATAATATTAATTCACCAGGATTTAGTTTTGGCGAACTAAATAAAATGTTTGGTGGTGCAAGTATGATTTCGATTAATAGTAATGGCTCATTTAATTTTGATGGTCGATCATTTGGTGGAGGACAAGGGATTACAACATCTAGGAGTACTGGTTTAAACTATGCTGATGTCATAGGTGAAACAGTAGATATTGCTGCAGATTACTTTAACTCATTAAGTAATTCTGAAAATGAGACCATTACTGAGCGCGAAACTATATTGACTGATTCAAGATTTTTCACAAATTCGCGTTCAACATCAAATAACGATACAGATAGCCATTCTGCAAATCTTGAATTTGAGATCGAAACAGATTCAACATTTCAGCTTAACATAGAGCCTTCATTTAGGTATTCTAAAACCAGAACACTTTTTAATAGTAACGATGAGACTTTAGACGAAGATTTAGTGCTTACAAACCAATCTTCGGTTAATTCTGATGTAGAAAGTTATGCAAGGGATTTTTCTACTGATATATCTGCAACAAAGCGTTTTGGTAGCAAAGGTGGCTTTGTAAGAGCGGTGGTAAATACAAATGTTAGTAAACAAGAACGTGAAGATATGCTCAATTCTGTAGCGGAGATTTTTGGTGACTTACCAGAGACAATAATTAGAGATCAGTTTACGGATGGTGACAATAATAGTTATAGTGTTTCTACAGAGTTTACGTATCGATTACCAATAATTGCTAAGAAGTTTTTCTTGAATTTTGAATATCAGTTTTCGGTAGACAAGGAGAAAAATAGACAAAGCACTTTTGATTTTAATGATATAGAGGAAGATTTTACAGACTTTAATACAGAGCTAAGCACAGATTTTGAGTATAGAGATTCTAGGAGCATACCTAGGATAGGAGCTACTTACAATGGTGAAAAATTCTACTCTAGATTAGATGTAGGCTATAACATTAGAACTTTAGAAAATAATGATTTGCTGCGTCCGCAGTTTAGTGTAGAGCGCCAGTTTAAAAATATAGAAGCAAGCTACAGAGTAAATTATAGATTTAGTCCTAAGGCATCTTTATATGGTGGCTATTCATTAAGAAATAATCCGCCTGCTATACGTCAGCTACAAGCCTTTACTGATGTGTCTAATCCGTTGAGCGTAGTAATTGGTAATCCAAATCTAGAGCCATCTAACAGACACGGTTTTTATGGAGGTTACAATGGTTTTGATTGGCAAAAACGAACAGGTTTTTATGCCAGAATAAACGCTAGTTTTACAAATAATCAAGTCGTTTCTAAAACAGTTATTGACCCAGAAACATTGGTAAGAACCACAACTTACGAAAATGTAGATGGTAATTATAATTTTGGATTTTCGGCAACTTATAGCAAAGAGGTAAAAATGGATACTCTAAAATCTATAAAGTTTAATTTAAGAGCACGCTACAATAGAAGTAGAAACATCAACTTTAACAATAATGTACAATATGCAAGCACTATAAATAATATTACGCCGCGTTTGGGTGTGGATTTTATTTGGAATAAGGTTATGGATATAAAACCATATTACGAATTAGTAATTTCAAACAACGCCTATGATATCGACGCCTTTGAAGACAGAAACTTTACGAGCCATAATGCAGGGATTAGAACAGCTACCTTCTTACCAAAAAAGCTCGAATGGGAAAATGATATTCGATTTAATTACAATCCCAATGTTGCGGAAGGTTTTCAAAAAAGTGCTTGGTTTTGGAATTCTACGTTAACCTATAGCTTGCTTAAAGATAAAGGTTTAATTTCCTTAAAGGTGTACGATTTGCTTAATCAAAATACCAATGCAAGACGTATAGCAACACAAGATTATATACAAGATTCTCAGAGTACAGTATTAAGGCAGTATTTTATGCTAGGCTTTAGTTATAAGTTCAACAGCTTAGGTTCTAAAGGGGAAACTGGTGATGATGATTTCTTCTTTTTTTAGTATTAAATAAAAGCTCCATCATATTTTTTCAAGTTGTATATAGGATTGTTCAGCCTTTATTATTTGGTTATAGAATTCTTTTAGATAAGCGTATTCTGCAGCAGAGAATGTTTTTTTCAATATATATAATCTTGTAGTAACCATTATTGAGTTATCTGACTTAGAAACACTTAGCATAAAATTACCACCGCTATTTGGTAAAGCAATACCAGTTTTTTTAGGTAGCTTGGTTATGTTATAGGTATCAGGTGGAATATTAATTTTTACCGTATAAAATAATGTTCTTGCATATCCATAATCTACATCAAATGTTCGTTCATCTAGCTTAAATGGATTTGTAGAAATTTTATTAAAGAAAAAAGGATTAATTCTTATTGTATTAGAATTAGTATAACTATGATCTAATGTAATGTCAAATTTTTGCTCAAGAGGTTTGTCTAATTCTGTTTCGTTTTTAGACTCATATTCATTAATTAATACATTAGGGTTTTTAGTTTCAAAATCATCTAAGTATTCGTCATCCGACATTCTGCCTAGATCTTTTCTTTCATCCAAGGCATAGTAGCCACTTCGGGTTACTCTTAATTCACCTTCAAGTTCATTTACATCATTAAAATCTAATTCTGATTGTATGCTCATGATTGATGAAGAATTTGTTTTCATAGGTTCCCAATAACCTCCTTTGTCAAAATCCAAGACTCTTCCTTCACCATTTAAACATTTAAACGGAACCTGTCCAAAGGCCAATTTTTTGTCAGTAGCATCTAGAAAATATGGTTTATCGTCTATTACAGCTTTTACCGTAATGTAGTTAAAGTCTTTAGTTATAGGGTAGAGCTTGGTTGGCAAACCATTATTTCTGGTAGAGGAAGCAACTAGATAGTTTTCTATTCCTGCAGCGTTTAAGCTATTGTGCAAAACAAGATTTATGGCGTCCACACTTCCTGTACCCTCATCAAATGTGTTTTTTACCTTAAGCTTTCCTTGGGTCCAGTATTTGCCATTCCAAAACATTTTATTTTGAATGTATTTGTATATTTTTTTGGCTTTGTCTAAATCATTTTCAACATCCAGAATCTCTTCGGGTAGGTTTTTTTTAAAGAAATTTTGTTTGGAAGTTTGATTGTCTAAAAACAAACGTTTTAGTGTTTTGTCTGCATCTTCCCAGGTTTTAGTGTACTTTTTTACGCCACCATAAACATCTGTGTATGATAGTTGATCTAAAACAAGTCGAGACAGATAGTTCTTTTTGCTTAGCATGTAGTCTTCTTCCTTAAATGCAGGAATATCTTTCATACCAAACGTATAATTAACACAGCTACCACTACTCATACCAGGAACGTGAATACAATCTTCGGTGCTACTAAAATCTTTTTTGTCTAATTCTTTGGTTCCTACTAAACGGATATTGTATTTGTAGTTGCCTAATATAGAAGCATTGTATTCACTATTTAATTTAGGTATTTCACTTTGAAAGTACCAATCGTCTAATCTTGAGTAAGGGCTTATTACACTATAAACATACTCTATAACACAGCCTTCTTTAAGATTAGGTAAAGTAAATTTTGTTTGGCTCCAATATTCAGTTTCTTTAGTTGTAAAAATAGCATCCTCTTTTAGCCAAGTTTTATCGATAATATCTCCGTTTAAATTATAGGTTACCGCCTGTATGTCTTTTACAGTTTCTTTATCATAAAAAGGAATACTAATATCCGCAAATTTATAAGCCTCTTTGTCAAATATTTTTATTCTATAATAATGATCTGTTCTAAATTTGTAGTCGTTATCTTCATCTATATAGATATTGGCATGTTCATACAACACTAAAGCATCAGCAAGTGTATCCTTGTCGTAGAATTGCATTTCTAGCTCTTCTTTATTACTTTTTCCAATGGTGGTAGATTTGTGTTTTTGTGCAAATACTGCTACTTGTAATACTATAAATAAAACAGCAGATAGATATGTTTTTATCATTGATGTGATTTTTTTAGAATAAGTCTCAGATTACTTTCTCTAGCAATTTGTTTTCTAAAAGACCTGTAATCATTATACTTTTCTTTGGGGTAGTTTCCTTCATTAATACTTCGTGTAATTTTACAAGATATAGTACTCTCGTTTATTTTTTCAAAGGCTCTTGCGTACTCTCCAAATTGAGTTTTTATTGCAATAGACTCTGGCAATATACCAATATCAAATCCTTCAGGAATTGTAATCATATAATTATCTTCATCTATGTAACCGTTTTCTATAATAAAAGGCAATTGTCTGTTACGTTGCCTTCTGGGTATATAGTTGTTTTTATTGAAAATATTGACGGTAAATATATAATCTTCACCATTTATTGTGGCATAATCTTTTGCTTGCAAACTTAATTTTTCTATAAGCTTAACGCTATCTCTGTCATTAATTATTTCTGAGGAAATAATATCTAAATTATTAATATAGCTCCAGGTTTTTGTTTTATAATGCTCGTCTAAATCGCTTTCATTTAAGTTTGAAAGGCTATACTTGTCTCCATATTGAATACCTGTAGAAATACGCTCTAGGTTAGCTGTTAAAATCCCTTCTTTATTGAGCACTATTTCAGCATTAGTCATTTGAGAGTTTGTTTGGTTTTTATAGGATGGTGTTCTTCTAATTTCACCACCATTCGGAGTAATTACCAAAACATCTCTATCGTCTGTAAAATCACCTAAAAAACCAAATGGTAAAGTTTGGCTGGTACATTCTAACCATACATCATCGTCTTCAGTAGGAATGTTAAGAATAACATGGTTACCTTGAATAGAAGAAAAATCAGAATCTATATTACGTTTGTTTCCCGCATAAACAATAGTGTAGTAAGAAGGAATACCAACAGCCTCGAGTAGTGCTTTCATATAAACAGTTAAACCTTTGCAGTCGCCATAAGCGAGTTTGTCTACATCAGATGCATTGGCAGGTTGCCAGCCACCAATACCAACTTGTACACTAATGTAACGCGTTTTGTTTTGCATGTAAGTGTATAGAATCTTAGCTTTTTCTATATTACTTTGAGCACTCACCACTAGATTCTTCGCTCTTGTTATTGTGGATTCATCGAGTTTGGTTTTTCCTGCCAAAAGCTCGTTCTTCATCCATAGTCCAAAATCTTTCCAATCTTTGGCTTGACCTTTAACACCTCTAAGTGTAAAAGTTTCTAGTGCCACCAAAAGACTTGGTAAAATATTAAAATAATGGTCGCTGTTATTTTCGTACTTAATGGCTGGTTGGTTTTTTAAGGCATAACCAATACCATCTGTAGTTTCTTTGGCTATATCATAGCCTTCAAAATTTACCTCCTTACTTCTTATAGTTAAGTTATTTGGATTTTGAATTGTATAACTGCTATTTTGAACAGCAACATTATAGGAGTTTATTGGATACCAAGGTGGCATTAATGCTGTAGAAGCTGTTTTGTATTCGTATTCAAAAATTGCTGTATAAGGATAATTGTTGGGTGTGTAATCAACATAGGTAATCCGGTCATCATTATATAAAGAAAAACCATCGACGGCATTGATGTCTATAAATTTTGATTTTGATATTTTTTCAATTTCGTTACCAAATGCATCTAATATTTTTAGAGAAATATCATTAATCTTGGTGTCATCGCCATAGTACAAATAGGTGTCTAGAGTAGCATTTCCACTCTGGTTTAAAACAGTAATGACCTGTTTTTGATTTACGATCATTTTATCATCTGCCAGTACAGTTATGGTTGTATTATGTTGTCTAATTACCGCGTTGGCATTTTCTTTTAGTGCCGTTGGAATTGTAAGAATACTAGTCTCAATGTCTTGAGAATAAGAGTTTTGAAATACTAATATGATAAAACAAAGTAGGTTAAAAAATTTCATTTTAATAATTACAATATAGATATTACCAGCCACCTGAAGCACCTCCACCACCAAAACTACCTCCACCGAAACCTCCGCCAAAGCCACCACCGCCAAAGCTTCCGCCAGATGAAGAACCTCCAAAAATACCTCCACCAGAAGATGAGCCTCTAGAGTAGCTTCCGCGTCCCATATTGCTTAGGATTATAGCTTCGAGGATGCTTCTAGCATCGTCATCGTTTCTGTTGCCTCTGTTACCACCTCGACCACCACCACGTGTTTTAGAAATTGCTATGATGAAAATGATAAAAAAGACGAGCAATACAAAAAATAGGGCAACTGGAAAATCTGTTGAATTATTTTTTCTGGTGCCTTGGTATTCACCTTTCATGACTTTAAATATGACATCAACACCTCTGTTAAGTCCGCCATTATAATCATTACGTTTAAAATAGGGGATTATTTCTCTGTCAATGATGCGTTTACTTAATGCGTCAGTAAGTAAGTGTTCTACACCTTTACCTGTATTAATGGCTATTTTTCTATCGTTTTTAGCTAAAAGGATAAGTACACCATTATCTTCTTTTTCTTGCCCGATTCCCCATTGTTCTCCCCATTGTGCCCCAAGATAATTGATGTATTCTCCTTCGGTTGAATTGATAATGGCGACAACAATTTGTGTAGAAGTCGTATCAGCATATTTTCTCAGTTTTAAGTTAAGGGCAGAGCTATCGCGTTTAGATAATAAATTAGAATAATCGTAAACAAAATGCTGTTTAGCATCTGTTGGCTTTGGTGGAATTTTGAATTGAGCATTAACAGATTGTAAGACACAAAGAAACGTAATAAATAACAGCGCTTTTGTTTGCGTTTTTAACCGATTACTGCTTACTAAAAAAAACTGCATACTGAATGTCATCCTTTAGAAATAGAATTGTCTAATTCGTTATGGTCTCCATGCTCCCATGGAAAATATTGGGCAAGAACTTTACCAGCTTCTTGTATGCCATCAATAAGGCCTTGTTTAAAATTACCGTTTTTAAATTGAAAAGCAATTTTATCTCTGGTTGAATTCCAAAAATCAGATCCAACAATATCATTAATGCCTTTGTCTCCATAGATAACAAAACCTTTATTGTCTACTGCGACATATATGAGTACGCCATTTTGCTGTTTTGTGTTATCCATTTTTAGATAATGAAAAACCTCTAGAGCATGTTCATAGAGGTCCATGTTGCACTTTTGTTCTATGTGTACACGGATTTCTCCAGAAGTTTCACGTTCTGCAATACGTATGGCTTCAATGATTTCCTGTTCTTCTTGCTGTGATAGGAAATCTTCAATATATGGCATAATTAGGTTTTATTTGAAATCGAACTCTACATCAACAGGCTTTTCTGCTCCATCCTCAGCTTCATAATATCCCATCTCGTCAAAACCTATAAGTCCTGCAATAAGTTTTGCTGGAAATTTTCTCACATAAGAATTATAAGGTTTAACAGCATCGTTAAACCTATCTCTTGCAATGTTAATTCTATTTTCAGTTCCTTCGAGCTGGCTCTGTAGTTCTAAAAAATTTTGATTAGCTTTTAAATCAGGATATCTTTCAACAGTGACTAAAAGTCGTGATAGAGCATTACTTAAACCACTTTGTGCTTGATTAAAAGCTTCTAATTTTTCTGGAGTAAGTTCAGTTACGTCATTTATGTTAATTTCTGGTTTTGAAGCTTCGCTTCTCGCTTTTATAACAGCTTCAAGTGTGCTTTTTTCAAAATCGGCTGCACCTTGTACAGTTTTCACGAGATTTCCAATAAGATCATTTCTTCTTTGATATGAACTTTGGACATCAGCCCATGCTTCTTTAGTTCCCTCTTGAAGATCAACTGCTTTATTGTTTACGCCAAATCCCCAAAATACAAGTGCTAGTATTAAAACTATTGGGATGATCCATTTTTTCATAATTGATAAGTTTTAAAGTTGAGTTTTTATTTTAATAAGCTGTGCTTTTATACTTTCCAGCTTTTCAATGATTTCAAATTTTTCGAGCGATTGTTTTTTTTCTTCCTTAAGGTGAATTTTAGCTCCTTCAAGCGTAAATCCTCTTTCTTTTACAAGATGATATATAAATTTAAGGTTTTTTATATCCTCTGGTGTAAATTTTCTGTTACCCTTAGCATTTTTTTTCGGCTTAAGTATATCAAATTCCTTTTCCCAAAAACGAATTAAAGAGGCATTCACCTTAAAAGCCTTGGCAACCTCACCAATGCCGTAATAGCGTTTTTCTGGTAAATCTATGTGCATACTAGTCGAGGGATTGGTTTTCTAGAGAGGCTTTTCTCAGCAATTCATTAAACTCAGAAGCCGATAAGTTGCCATAGTAGAAGTTAATAGGGTTAATACGCTCTCCATCTTTAAAGACTTCGTAATGCAAATGCGGAGCTTCTGAACGACCAGTACTACCAACATAACCGATAAGGTCACCACGCTTTACGCGTTGATTAACACGTACGTTATACTTGTACAAATGTGCATATAATGATATGTAGCCATAACCATGGTCTATACGAATATGTTTGCCGTAACCTGAAGCTCTATTATCGGCACGTTTTACGATACCATTTCCTGTTGCATAGATAGGTGTTCCTCTAGGTGCTGTAAAATCCATGCCAAAATGGAATTTTCTGGCTTTGGTGAATGGATCCGTTCTATAGCCATAACCAGAAGCCATACGCGTAAGGTTTTCATTTCGTACGGGCTGAATAGCAGGAATAGCCTCTAAAAATTTTTCTTTGTCTTCGGCTAATTTTGCAATTTCGTCTAACGATTTTGATTGTACCACAATAGCTTTTTCAAGGATATCTAAGCGCTTGTTACTCTCTGCTATTAATTGTGAGTTATCATAGCCTTCAAATTTTTTATAACGGTTTACACCACCAAATCCAGCGCGTCGTTGTTCTTCAGGAATAGGATTGGCTTCAAAATATAATCTGTAGATGGCATTATCGCGTTCTTCAACATTTTCTAGAGCTGCAATAGCATCATCCATACGTTTGTTTAATAATTCGTACTGAATTTGCATATTTTGAAGCTCTCTAGCTAGCTGCCGCTCCTTAGGAGATTCAATGTATTGACCCGCAATAAAGACAAATAAAAAGGCAAAAAGTGCAGCGGCTACTAAAAAGACAAAAGCGTATTTAAAAGTTGTACGTTTTTTTCGCTTTATCTTACGATAAGAAAGCGTTTCAGCATCGTAATAATATTTTACCTTAGCCATGTTCTAATTTATACTATTTTTGCAGCAATTACGCTAGTGAAATAGCTTAATTACATTAGTGTAATGACCAAACCTACAAAAATATTTTCATTACAAATTTAATAAAGTAATGAAATATATTTGCAGGAGGTTCTCTCTGACAAAAAAAATTATATTAAAAATTAGCAGAGAAAAGATAAAAAATTGTTTTGCATTTGCGACAATAATATAGTAACAAGCATAATTTCAGTATATGACGTCTCAAGATATTCGTTCTAAGTTTTTGAGTTTTTTTGAAGGTAAAAAACACCTTGTAGTGCCATCTGCACCAATGGTCTTAAAAAATGATCCTACCTTAATGTTTGTAAATTCTGGCATGGCACCTTTTAAAGAATTTTTTCTTGGTAATAGTGAGCCAAAAAGTAATAGAATTGCAGATGCTCAGAAATGTTTAAGAGTTTCCGGAAAGCATAATGACTTGGAAGAAGTAGGTTATGATACCTATCATCACACGCTTTTTGAAATGCTTGGTAACTGGAGTTTTGGCGACTATTTTAAAAAAGAAGCTATTGCTTGGGCTTGGGAGTTACTTACTGAAGTTTATGGTATAGATAAAGACATTTTATATGTTACGGTTTTTGAAGGTAGCAATGATGATGACAACCTAAAAATGGATCAAGAGGCTTACGATATTTGGAAGCAATACATTTCTGAAGATCGTATTCTTAAGGGAAATAAGAAGGACAATTTCTGGGAAATGGGAGACCAAGGACCATGTGGACCATGTAGTGAGATTCATGTAGATATTCGTTCGGCTGAAGAAAAAGCTAAAGTTGATGGTAAGTCTTTGGTAAACATGGATCACCCACAGGTTGTGGAAATCTGGAATTTGGTATTTATGCAATACAACCGTAAAGCCAATGGCTCTTTAGAAGTATTGCCAAACAAGCATATCGATACAGGTATGGGCTTTGAGCGTTTGTGTATGGTGTTACAAGGTGTACAATCTAATTATGATACAGATGTATTTACACCAATAATTCGTGAGATTGAAACCATTACCAACAAGGATTATGGTAAAGATGAAAAAATAGATGTAGCCATTAGAGTTATCTCAGACCACGTAAGAGCTGTAGCATTTTCTATAGCAGATGGTCAGTTGCCAAGTAACACAGGTGCAGGCTATGTTATACGTCGAATTTTACGTCGAGCTGTACGTTATGGCTTTACGTTTTTAGATAAAAAGGAACCTTTTATTTACCGTTTGGTAGATGTGTTGAGCAAAAAAATGGGAACTGCTTTTCCTGAAATTAAAGCTCAAAAACAACTTATAGAAAACGTAATAAAGGAAGAAGAAGCATCTTTCTTAAGAACATTAGAGCAAGGTCTTATTTTGTTAAATGGTATTGTTGAGGAAACAAAAGGCGATACAGTTTCGGGCGAAAAGGCATTTGAGTTATACGATACGTATGGTTTTCCAATAGATTTAACGGCTTTAATTTTATCTGAAAAGAATTTAAAATTAGATGAAAAAGGATTTGAAGAGCAGCTTCAAATTCAAAAAAATCGATCACGTAAAGCAAGTGAAACTTCTACTGAAGATTGGACGATTTTAGTTGATGATGCCGAGCAAGAATTCATTGGTTACGATGCACTTGAAGCCAACGTAAAAATTACACGCTTCAGAAAAGTCACTTCAAAAAAAGAAGGAGACATGTATCAGTTGGTGTTTAATCTCACTCCATTCTATGCAGAAGGTGGAGGACAAGTTGGTGATAAAGGGTATTTGAAGGATAATCATGGAGATACGGTTTATATTGTAGATACTAAGAAAGAGAATAACGTCATTATTCATTTTGCTAAAAATTTACCTGAAAATCTTAGCGATACGTTTAAAGCTGTTGTGGATCAAAAACAACGTTTTAGAACTGAGTGTAACCACACAGCAACACACCTATTGCACCAAGCATTACGTGAAGTGTTAGGAACGCATGTAGAGCAAAAAGGGTCTGCAGTACACTCTAAATATTTACGTTTCGATTTCTCTCATTTTTCTAAACTAACAGTCGAAGAATTAAGAGACGTAGAAAACTTTGTAAATGCACGTATCGACGGAAAATTACCATTAGAGGAGCAAAGAAATGTACCAATGGATAAGGCGATTTCTGATGGTGCCATGGCTTTATTTGGTGAAAAATATGGAGATACAGTTCGTACCGTGAGATTTGGACAATCCATAGAGCTTTGTGGTGGTACACATGTAAAGAATACAGGAGATATTTGGCATTTTAAAATTGTATCTGAAGGAGCAGTTGCAGCCGGAATTCGTCGTATAGAAGCGATAACTTATGATGCTGTTAAAGACTTTTATTTTGAAAATAACAGGGCGTATTTTGAAATGAAAGATCTATTGAATAATGCGCAAGAACCTGTAAAAGCTTTACAAAATTTACAAGAAGAAAATGCGAGTTTAAAAAAGCAGATAGAACAACTTTTAAAGGATAAAGCTAAGAACTTAAAAGGTGATCTTAAAAATGAAATCACAGAGCTTAATGGTGTAAATTTTATTGCCAAAAAAGTAGATTTAGATGCTTCTGGTATTAAAGATTTGTGTTTTGAGTTAGGGGGAGAAGTTGATAATCTTTTTGCTTTGTTTGGTGCAGATAATAATGGTAAAGCGCTGTTATCTTGTTATATTTCTAAAAATCTGGTTACTGAAAAAGACTTAAACGCAGGTCAAATTGTTAGAGAATTAGGCAAGCACATTCAAGGGGGAGGCGGAGGCCAGCCTTTCTTTGCAACAGCAGGTGGTAAAAATCCAGCAGGTATTGAGGAAGCTTTAAAAGCAGCAAAAGATTATCTTTAGCCGTCTTGCTGAACTAGTTTCGAGGTCTCGTTAAATATGAATCTTCAAACCAACATACCACTAAAACCACAAACACATCATCAAATAGATTACAGTTCTAAATTGATGCTCTTAGGTTCGTGTTTTTCAGAAAATATTGGAGGAAAGTTTGAGTATTTTAAATTTCAATCTGAGGTAAATCCATTCGGAATTTTATTTCATCCTCTAGCTATAGAAAACTTAATCACTAGAAGTATAAATCAGGATTTTTACACCGAAGATGAACTTATATACCACAATGAAATTTGGAGTTGTTTTGATGCACATTCTAGGTTGAATTCTGTTTTAAAAGACGATTTATTAAGTAAATTAAATGAGCAAATTAAGTTGATGCATCAACAAATCA